>CP143946.1:4730000-5030000 GCA_036419695.1 [Clostridium] symbiosum | reverse complement strand
GACGCCTGAGTGGGCGGAGGAGATAAAGCCCGACGTACTGATTATGGCGATCGGAGCCGAGGCGGTAATCCCGCCGATTCCTGGAATCGATGGGAAAAATGTGGTTCCGGCCGTGGGAATGTATGAAAACCATGCGGTAATCGGTAAAAAAGTCGTGGTCATCGGCGGCGGACTGATTGGCTGCGAAGAGGCGCTGGAGCTTTCCAAACACGGCCATGAGGTGACGGTACTGGAAATGCGTGAAAATGTGGCGATCGACTGCGCCTACCTTCATCGGGAAGCGCTTCTTCTGGAACTGGAAAAACAGAAGGAACATGTGAAACTGCTCTGCAACATCAGTTGTTCCGAGATCAGGGAAGACGGAGTGACGGCAGTGACAAAAGATGGAGAGCAGCAGTTGTTTGAGGCGGATACGGTACTGGTTGCGGCAGGCATGAGGCCTCTGTCGGCGGAAGTAGAGCGGTTCAGGTTCTGCGCTCCCGATTTTCAGGTTATAGGCGACTGTTACAGGCCGAGGCGAGTGCTGGAAGCAGCCAGAATGGGGTACGACGCGGCCATGCATCTGTAGGAGGGTACGGAGATGGAATTTGGAGAGGTTTGCAGAAAATATGAGGAATATGTAATTGGGATGAGGCGCGATTTTCACCGCCATCCGGAGTTGTCCAAACAGGAAGGCAGAACGTCTGAGACAGTCCGAAAGGAGCTGGAACGCATGGGAATTCCCTATGTGACAGTGGACGGATATAACGTGATTGGAACGGTGGGCAAAGGAAGGTCGGGAAAGACACTGGCCATCCGGGCCGATATGGACGCGCTGATGGTGACGGAAAAGACGGATCTGCCTTTTAATTCCGAGAATGAAGGCGTGATGCACGCCTGCGGCCATGACGGACACACGGCTATGCTGCTGGGCGCCGCCGCAGTACTGAAGGAGTATGAGGGAGAGATAGACGGTTCCGTAAAACTGTGTTTTCAGACGGCCGAGGAGGAGAACAGCGGAGCACAGCAAATCGTGGCATATCTGAAGGAGAACGGAGGAGTGGATCAGGCAATCGGCCTCCACATCTGGCCGAATGTACCGGTGGGGCAGATTGTCCTGATGCCGGACCGGTGTATGGCCGGCTGTATCGGGTATCATGTGGATCTGCTCGGCGAGGGCGGCCACGGTTCCAGGCCGGATCTGGTGAGGGATCCGGTGAAGGCGGCCTGTGATCTCGTTCTCAAATTTGCATCAATACCGGGAAATTATTATGACATTACGGATCCGTGCGTCGTATCGACCGGTTACGTGAACGCCGGAACCTACAGCAATGTATTTCCGTCATCAGCCTATATTGAAGGTTCCTGCCGTTACTTTAAGGTCGGCGGGGAAGTACAGATTATCGAAAAAATGCAGATGATGGT
The DNA here is from genome assembly GCA_036419695.1 of [Clostridium] symbiosum. NCBI lineage: Bacteria > Bacillati > Bacillota > Clostridia > Lachnospirales > Lachnospiraceae > Otoolea > [Clostridium] symbiosum. The sequence continues at coordinate 5,028,596 of CP143946.1, read as the reverse complement.
GGACGGCGTGTCAAAGGCATACGGTGTGGAAGGAAAGATGAACATCTGGCCTCCCTACTCACCGGTTGTAAATACACCGGAGCTGGTCGGCCGGGCTGGAAAGACGGTGGACGAGGTGGAAGGGCTTGAAGTGAAAAAGACGGCCGATTTGATTATGGCATCGGAGAACTTCAGCGAATTTCTGAAAGAATTCCCGGGATTTTTTGCGATTCTGGGAGGGGGGAACGAGGCTGCGGGCAAGTGTTACGAGCTGCACAGCGACAAATTCGACTTTGATGAGGATGCGCTGAGAATGGGATATGAGTTCATGGCCCGCTACGCTTATGAGTACGTGAAGAGATAAGGATGGAGGTATTAGTATGGAAAATCAGGCGACTGAAAACAACGGCAAACTGAAGGGCGTACTGGCAAAGGTGGAGTACTGGGGAAACAAGATGCCCCATCCCCTTCTCCTGTTCACCTACCTGCTTGGAATCGTATTTGTACTGTCATTTATCATGTCCAATCTGGGCATCACGACGGTGCATCCCTCCACAGGGGAAACGATCAGTGTAATCAATATGCTCAGCATCGAGGGGCTGATTGATTTCATGAAAAACTTTGTATCTAATTTCCAGGGATTCGCAGTTCTGGGAATCTGTCTGACCATCGGTGTTGTGACCGGCCTGTGCGACAATACGGGATTTTTTACAAGTGCAATCCAGATGTCGCTCGGCAATGTAAAGGGCAACATCGTAGTCTTTGTAATCGCAATCATCGCATGTATTGCCAACCAGACGAGTGAGGCGGCATTTGTACTGATTCCGGCCATTGCGGGCGCCATCTTCTACGGCATGGGAAGGCATCCCCTGGCGGGCGTATTCCTGGGTTATGCATCGGCCTGTTCCGGATTTTCAACCTCAATTCTTCCGGGTTCCGCCGAGGTGTTCCTCACACCGCTGATTAACGAATCGGCGCACATGATCGACGAGAGCTATAATATGTCCATCCTGGGAAGCTATTTCTTCCTGTTTGTATCCGCGTTCCTGGTGGCCGGAGTGGCGACCTTCGTGACTGTAAAGATCGTGGAACCGAGACTCGGAACCTACAGCCAGCCTGGAATGGAGGTGAAAACCACCGATCTGACGGACGTCCAGAAATCCGCCACGAAAAAAGCAGGGATCGCCGTTCTGGTTTATCTCGTCATCCTGATTGGAATCTGCATCCCGAAGAGCAGTTTCCTGAGAGGAGCGGGCGGCTCCCTGATCGACGGCGCGCCGCTGATGGACTGCCTTGTATTCTTCCTTCTGCTTCTGTTCTTCATCCCGGGCATTGTCTACGGAAAGGCAACCGGGCAGATTAAGAAGGCGGGCGACGCGGCCAACTTCCTCTACGACGGAGTAAAACCGTTTGCACCGTTTATTGTAAATGCAATGATTATCGCGCAGTTCCTGAAAATCTTCGACAAGAGCAACATCGGAAAGGTAATCGCCATCAACGGAGGCCAGTGGCTGAAGACGCTCCCGCTTCCGTCCTGGATGATTGCAATCGCATTCCTTCTTTTGATTGCCCTTATTAACCTGATGATTGCCAGCGTTACGACAAAGTATCTAATTTTCGGGCCGATTTTCATCCCGATGCTGATGCAGATTGGCATGAACCCGGCATTCACGATCGCCGTTTACCGTCTCGGCGACTGTGTAACCAACAACCTGACTCCGATGATGCCCGCCTTTATCATTCTCCTCGGCACCTGCCAGAAGTATGATAAGAAATGCGGCATGGGAACCATATTCTCCAATATGCTGCCCTACACAATCGGACTGTTCCTCATTTTCGTGGTTCAGATCGTGCTTTGGGTCGTATTAAATCTTCCGGTCGGCGTTGGAACCGGTGTTTGGCTGTAAGGAATAATTAAAAAATCAGGCCGTGAACGACAGGGCAAGTTGAGCGTTCACAGCCTGATTTTCTGATCTGCGGGCGGATTCCTTTTAGAACGGACCGAAGCCGGTAACGGTGGCATAGGTCAGGAATACAAAGGCGGCAACCCACCAGAGGGCAAGCAGCGGGAGCATGAATTTTAACCACTTGTTATACGGTACGCCTGCAATTGCAAGGCAGGACATGGTCATGCCGCTGGCCGGGGTGATTGGGTTTGTAAAGGCGTCGCCGAACTGGAATGCCAGGACGGCCGTCTGTCTCGTAACACCTACCAGATCCGCAAGAGGGGCCATGATCGGCATCGTGATTGCAGCCTGGCCGGAACCGGACGGAACGATGATGTTAAAGATATCCTGTACCACAAACATGCCGAAGGCGGTAAATGTGGACGGCACCTTATTCAGTACGCTTGCAAGCGCATGGATGATGGTATCCATGATGTTGGCGTCGGTCATGATGATGGTCGTGGCCTTGCAGAGACCCACCATAAGGCAGGGGAGCAGCATATTGGAGCAGCCTTTTACAAAGCTGTCGGCAACCTGGGCCGGTTTCAGTCCGCCGATGACGCCTGCGACGATTCCCATAATCAGGAAGAGTGCGGCCAGCTCGTCAATATAAAAGCCGAGTTTCGTGACGCCGATTACCAGACAGACGATGGTGAGCAGGAAAGTGAGGAGCACCAGCTTGTGGCGTCCGGTCAGACTTTCCACCGTATTCACGTCGAGATCCAGGACGCGGTGGCTGTCGTACTCATACATTGGGCTGGACTGCGGATTTTTCTTCACTTTCAGTGCATAACGCATCACATAACAGATATTGATAACCAGGAGAACTGCGAAAATCAGCAGGCGGTAGCCGATGCCGGAGAAAATGGGCAGACCCGCGATCCCCTGGGCTACGCCGACGGTAAAGGCGTTGGTACATCCTGCGCCGTAACCCGCGCCGACGGAAGCAAAGATAATCGCTACGGCGGTCATGGAGTCAAATCCCATGGCAAGGCAGATGGTGAGAACCAGGGGCAGGAATGCCAGATATTCCTCGTTGTTGGCTGCAAAAGCAGCGCCGCAGCCGAAGACGATCATACAGACGGGAACCAGAAGAAGTTCCCGGCCCTGCATCTTTCTGACGAGGGCAGCCATGCCCGACTTAATTGCTCCGGTGGCTTCCATAATACCAAAGGCGCCGCCGATGATAAACAGGAAGGAGATAATGCTGCTTCCGCCCTGGATTCCCAGTGTAACCGATTTGAACACGTCAAACAGGCCGATGGGGCTCTGGGCAATGTAATGGAAGGTGCTCGGATCCACTACCATACGCCCGGTGCCGGGATCCTCGATCCGGTCAAACAGGCCGGCCGGTACGAAATAGCTGGCCAGGGCGCTGACAAGGATAATACATGCAATAATAATGATTGGGTTGGGAGCCTTAAAAGCTTTTTGGCCTCCGTCACTTTTTTTGGCAGTGATAGAAGTGGGTTTACTCATGTTTTTCCTCCTTTGTAAATTCATCTGTTTCCATAATAACGGCGGTAATCAGCGCGGTGCGCTCAAAGAGTGAAGCGACCTCGGCGCATTCTGATTTGGTGTGCGCCCCGGTTCCCTTGACGCCGAAGGAGCAGACCGTCGGAGCGCCCGCCAGCGCCAGATATGCCGCATCGGAGTTGCCTCCGAGAAAAGCGCCCTCCATCGGGGTGATTCCAATGTCCTCTGCAACCCGGTTGACGAACCTGAGCAGCGACCGGTTGGCCGGAGTGTCTTCGAAGGCCGGGATGGAGGAGATGAACTCCGCTTCCGTCCGCGTCCCCTCTATGTAAGTTTCACTGCATATATCGAGTATCTTTTTGCGGACCGGTTCCTGATCGCTGATCCGGTTGAAACGGATATCCAGCTCGGCCGTGCACCGGTCGGGAATCGCATTTGATACAACGCCGCCATGGATGACATTGACACTGACCACAACGCCCCTGTCGTACTCGGTAAGAGCCTGGAGCTTCGGAATCTTGAGCGCCATCTCGGCAATGGCGTTGCGTCCTTTCAGGAAATCGTTTCCGACGTGGCTGGCGACTCCGTGTACCGTGATATGGCAGTCCATGCCCCCTTTGCGCCCAACGGACAGGGTGTTGTCGGGACGGCCGATTTCCAGGTTCAGGGCGTACAGGGCGCCCTTTGCTTCGTCGAGGAGAATCTGGCCGGTGACGGCACCGGCATGGCCGATTTCTTCATCTCCGCAGAGAATGATCTTGATCGGCCGTTTTTCAAACCCCAGATGATGCAGGGCCTTAATCACATACAGCATAATAACTACGCCGCCCTTCATGTCGATGACGCCCGGGCCGTAGGCGGTGCCATCCTCGATGTAGAATGGGTTTTCCGGAAAACTGCCCTCCGGAAAGACGGTGTCGACATGGCCGCTCATGATAATCGGAGCGCCCGGGCGTTCCGGTCCGTCTTCGGCGACAAGCACATCCGAATTGCCCTTCGTATCAATCAGACGGCACCGGAGTCCCTCGGCCTCAAAACGATCCCGCAGAAAGTGAATCACGCGGTTAACCCGTTCTGTCTCTTTGGAATAGCCTTGCATGTTGACAAGCGTTTTCCACAGTTCAATCATTTCCTCCCGGCGTTCCGCTATAAATTGTTCGACGGCAGGCATATAGCTCTTCAATATAGAATCCCCCTTATAATGTCCGAAAATAAGGCCGAAAATTTTTCTTCCGGGAATTATCAGCATTCCCGCAGTAATCTTGAAAAATCGGCTGTTCCGGATTCGATTTTTGTGATAGGATTATTATAAAAAAAGACAAATGTCCATAAAACTTCCAAAATTTGTCTTAAATTAAAAAGTGAGCGGCGGGGAGGAACGGTATGAAAATTGGTTTTATCGGAACCAGCATCAGAATGGATATTGTAAGAAAAATACTGGCTGAATATTTTCCCGAGGTGGAGGCGGAGATTTATGTGGATGAGGGATATATTTTCTCCTCCAAGACGGCGGATTATCTGGTCAGGATGCGCGAGAATATAGATGGAATGGTGTTTGGCGGTGAACTTCAGTATGAAATCTATCAGGATATTTTTTCGGGGCGCGTACCGTGCACCCATATCAGGAAAGATTCTTCTTCCCTGATCAATGCGCTGTTGTCACTGGCGCAGAAAAAGGTGGACATTACGAAGATCAGCGTGGATAATTTCTCTTATGCCACAATCAGGCAGATTATGGAGGACGCCGGAGTGGAGAAGAACGATATTATCATTCTGCGGCGCCGGGCGTTCCGCAGCAATGAAGAAAAGTACTATGAGGATTTGTTCAGGCAGCATATGGAGCTTTACCGGGCGGGCAAGACGACCGGATGCGCGACGACCCTGAGCTTTGTCTATGACAGGCTCTGCGCGGAGGGGATTCCGGCCACCTATCTGCGGCCCACGACGGACAATATTGTCAAAACCATCAACCGGATCCATGAGCTTTACCGGGAGAAGCTGCAGAAAAAGGACGGAAGGCTGGCCGTTCTGCTGCTCAGGCTGACGCCCAGGGATGAGGTGGCCTACCAGTTTCAGAGCGAATATATCGAGAGCCATGAAAAGCTGAAGGCGGCGGAGGAGATCCATTATTTTGCCAAGAGCGCAGGCGCAACGGTCATCACGCAGTCGGACGATCAGTTCACGATCATCATGAACCGCAGCGCCCTGATGGAATATACCAATGAGCTGCAGGCATTCCCCCTGCTCCACTTTATCAGGGATAACAGTGAGTGCGATTTCAGCCTGGGAATCGGCTTCGGCGATACGCCGGGGGATGCCAGGATGAACGCGGTGATGGCGCTCAAAAAGGCATGCCAGGTCCCGAAGAGCGGAACCTACATTGTCTATAACAATAAATCGGTCACCGGCCCCGTGGAGTTTGTCAGCCAGTCCGGCGGCAGCTCCGTCTGGGAGCGGGAACTCTTTTCCAGCCTGTCAAAATCCACCGGTATTTCCGAGGATAAGATAAGCCGCCTCTATATGATGCTGGAACGCAAGAAAAAGCCGTTCTTTACGGTAAATGAGCTGTCCGCCTACCTGAACATCTCGGTGCGGGCAGCCAACCGCATTGCAAATGCACTGGAAGAGAATGGGCTGGTGAAGGTGGTCGGGCAGACAAACAAGGGGAAAGTGGGACGGCCGGGGAATTTGTATGAGTTTTTGTTTGTGGAGAAAGAGTGAGAAGCGAGTTAGTTACTGTCCACAGGCAGAATCAGAGGGACGGAAGCCGTGATCCGTCCCTCTGATTCTGCCGTGATGGCATAAGATATTACATAACGTGCTGCCTGTGCGCCGCAGGGGCTCCTATCGTCTGGAGAACAGGCGGATTTTCTCCCGGACCAGTTCTTTGACGCAGCGTTTTCCGTTGTTTGTCATGGTATAGTAATCTTCACTGCGGGACTCTGCGTTCAGACCCTTCACATAGGACAGCCGGACTTCGGTTGCCACATTAATTTTGCGGATGCCTATCTCAATGGCGGTCTTAATCATATCTGCCGGTATGCCGGAACCTCCGTGCAGCACGAGGGGGGCGGGGCATACTTCCGCCACTTCCCGGAGCCTGTCGAAATCGAGGTTTGGCCGTCCCTTATAAAGACCATGGGCATTTCCGATTCCGACAGCGAGAGCGTCTACGTCCACTGCGGAGGTAAAATCAACGACATCCTGCACTTTGACCAGAAACGGTTTTGAATCGTCGTGGGAGATGTTATCCTCGGAGCCCAGTATGGCACCCAGCTCGGCTTCCACCGAAGCGCCTACGGCATGGGCGGCCTGTACCGTCTGTTTTGTCACGGCGATATTATCTGCCAGCGACAGCGTGGAACCGTCGATCATGACGGAGGAATAACCGGCCCGCAGCGCCTTTATGACCTGTTCGAAATTCTGGCCGTGATCCAGATGCAGGACAACTGGCGTTTTCATCTTTCCGGCCAAAAGAGTGACAATAGAAGCCAGCGCTTCCAGTTTGCCGTCCTTGATAGCGGCCTGCCCGACGGCGATGATGGAGGGGGCATTTTCCTCCTCAATTGTTTCTAATACAGCCTGGGCGATTTCAAGAGTATCTACATTAAAAGCCGGTATGGCAATCTTTTTTTCTTCCGCAATTGGAAAAACTTCATTCATTGTAACGAGAGACATATGTACTTCCTTTCTATATTTCCTGCAAAGAGCGGGGCGGCGTTACGGCCGCTTTGTTTTTCATAAACTCCATGACTTTTTCCATCGGAGGGATCGCCGCGCGTCCTCCCAGACCTTCGCAGGACAGGCTTGCAAAAATATTGGAAAATCTCATACTGCGTCCGTAGTCCCATCCTTGGTTGATGCAGTAGAGGAAAGCTCCGTGGAAATTATCACCGGCGCCGGTTGTGTCCATAACCCGGACGGGGATGGTTTCTTCCTGGTAGAAGGTCTTCCCATCGCAGGCGCAGGAACCGGATTCGGCCGAAGTTACGCAGGCGAACCCGGCGCCCTTTTCCACATAGAAATAGCAGGCCTCTTTTGGAGGCAGACCGAGAGTTGACATCGCCGTTTTGTTGTCCGGAATATAAAAATCCGCATAGGGGAGCAGTTCCAGGGCGAGATCCTTTGGAATGTTTCCCCCGTCAATGGAGATCAGGGCCTCCGTATGTTTTTTGCAATATGCGCACAGTTCCAGCATGGTTTCCGGGTTCATAACGCCGAGATGGATGATCCTGCTGGATTTCAAAATGTTTTTGTCAATCATGGGGAAAGTCAGCTTTTCAATACAGCCGCCGAAGCAAGTAAGACAGCGCCTGCCATCCTGTTCTACCTGAATCATGCTGGTAGATGAATAATGATCTTTTATGGCAAACAGCTTTAAATACTGAAAATTCTGTCTTTGTAAATCATTCCTGATGAAATTGCTGGTGTCGTCATCGCCGACGGCGGTGATAATTCCGGTAATTCCTCCAAGACTCTGGTGTGCTGCCGCCGCGGTGCTGGATACACCGCCGCACGCGGTGGTGAAGTAGCTGGCGGCAATACGCTGGTCACTTGCCGGAGGCGCATTGACAAGCATTAGGATGTCCTTGGTACTTGAACCAATGAACAGACTGTCAAGCGAATGCATAAATCCTCCTAAATATAAAGTTGATTTACAAATGAAAACGAATATCGTAATAGGATGTGATAAGGTATTGATTAACTTGATTGTAAAACCGGGGATGGAAAATGTCAAACACTTTTTGCAACAATTTTAAAATAAAATGTAAACGTATTATAGTGCAATGTAAAAACATATCAAGAAAAATGAAACATGTTGCATCTCGCCATTGACTTTTTGTCCGGCTGTGCCTAAAATAGAAAATAAGTAAACGACACAGATTAAAAAGTAAACAGGAAACGAAAAACCGATGCGCAAACCGCAAGTTCTGCGGCCGGGGCATTGCTCTGCGCGCATGGAAGGACAGTATGAGGAGGAATCCCATGGTAACAATGAAAGATGTTGCAAAAGCTGCAGGCGTCAGCGTTGCAACGGTTTCCAGAGTGATAGCCGGCGCGTCTTCCGTATCTCCGGCTACTCAGAAGAAAGTAATGGACACGATAGAGGAGCTTCAGTATTGCTCGAACAGCCTTGCAAGGGGACTCAGGCAGCAGCAGACAAATCTGGTGGCGGTCCTGCTCCGGGATATTTCCCACCCCCTCTATGGAGATATGCTGCGGGGGATTGAGGACGTCCTGAACACCAACGGATATATCCCGCTGTTTTTCAACTCGGACAACGACAGCTCATGCCAGGACGAGGCGTTCCAGTCGGTGCTGTCCATGGGCGTGGCAGGAGCATTGGTAGCTCCCTGCAGCGATTATGAGGCGATTTACCAGAGGAGTTCGGCCCAGGATTTTCCCACCGTTTTCATATCGGAGGGAAGGAATAAAGGGAAAAAGGAAAGCGCCTCCGGCAAGGTGTACTGCGATACGTATAAGGCGGGCTGTATTGCGGCCGAGGCCTTTGCGGTGTCGGGCGTCAAGCGCTGCATTTACATAAGCGGAAAAAATGCGCCTGCGCTTAAAAAGGACTACCTGTACTCCGGCTTTTCCGAAAAATGCCGTGAAACCGGGATCATTTACAGCGCCGCGGACGGGTTTTACAGGGAGGAAGCGGCGGAGCTTACCAGGCAGAACGGCAATTCCCTTGGGATACTGGCACGCAGTAACTTCCAGGCTGTCGAGATTATCAATGCCATGAGGGAGGAAGGATTCGGGATACCCGATGAAATCAGGGTTATAAGCTTTGAGAATACGATTCTGGCAAAAATGACTTCTCCTGCCGTTTCCGTTCTCGGCGCGACGGGATACCAGATTGGAATGTCGTCGGCCCAGCATTTAATTGGAATTATTCAGGGAAACAACAGGAAAGAACCGGTGGTGCTGGAACCGAAATTAATACGGAGGGGGTCGTTGTAGAATGGCGTTAAAAGACAGGACAGATATCCTGGTAATTGGAAACCTGAACCTGGATTTGATTTTTGAACAGCAGAACATACACCAGGATGCCAGAAAGAAGATCGGCGAATCTTTTTGCCTGGCCCCGGGAGGCAATGCCAACAACCAGACAGTGGCCGCGTCCAGATGTGGAGTGCCAGCCCGGCTGGCCGGAATGACGGGTGACGACTCATTCGGGCAGCAGCTTCGGGAGTCCCTTGAAAAGGAGGGGATTTCCACGGAGCTTTTAAGAACGGTGGAAGGCGTAAGCACCGGCGTTTCTCTGATCATCACCTCCAGCAACCGGGAAAACCAGTATTGGGATGTGCTGGGAGCCAATGCACAGATGGACACGGACTGTATCGAGCAGTTAAGGCCGTATATCAGTGAGGCGAGGATTCTGCTGATAGGTCTGGGAATTCCTGAAAAATCCATGATCCGTGCGATTGAGATAGCGAATGAAGCGGAAACAACGGTAATGTTTGTAGCTTACCAGTCCAAAACCTTTTCTTCTGATATTCTTGGAAGGATTGATGTGATGTTTTTAGACAGCTCAGAAGCCGGGAAACTGTCCGGCTGTGAGGTGACAAACTTAAAGAGCGCCCGGGTCGCGGCCAGTATGCTGCTGAAAGGCGGAGTGAAGCAGGCCGTGCTGATCCATATGAAGTCAAAATTCCTGCTTCTTGCGGGCAATGACGGCTTCAGTCTTTTTGATGCTCCGAAGGAACCTATGGTGGATGCGTCCACGATGGACGATACCTTCTCCGGAGTGTTTGCCGCCTGCATTGTTAGAGGGATGGAGCTGGAAAAAGCGGCGGAGATTTCTTATGCGGCAGCAAATCTTTGCGGCAGCCGTTTTGGGGCGCAGACATCGATTCCGACAAAAGAGGAGATGCAAAAGATATTCGGCGGATAAAAGAGGAAATAAAATGGATGATTTTATCTGTAAGATTGTGGTTCTGGATGATGATCCGACGGGAATCCAGACGGTTAACGGGGTTTCTGTATATACAGACTGGTCGGAAAAAAGCATTCGGGAAGGATTTAGAGAAAAGAATAATCTCTTCTTTCTGCTGACCAATTCAAGGGCAATGACGGAAGAAGAGACAATCGCCACGCACCGCCTGATAGGGGAGCGTGTTGTTAAGGCATCGAGGGAATCCGGCATACCGTTTCTCGTTATCAGCAGGGGGGATTCAACCCTGAGAGGACACTATCCCGCCGAGACGGAGACACTGCGCCGTACCATAGAACAGGTTTCGGATATCCGCTATGACGGAGAGGTGATCTGTCCGTTTTTCCCGCAGGGAGGAAGATATACGTCCGGCAATATCCACTATGTTTCAGACGGCGGCAGGCTCATTCCGGCCGGTGAAACGGAATTTGCCCGTGATAAGACGTTCGGCTATAAAAATTCCCATCTGGGAAAATGGGTGGAGGAGAAGACCGGGGGGGAATACGCCTGGGAACAGCAATGTTATATTGAGCTTGAAACACTGCGAAGCAGAGATTATGACCGGATAGAGGGGCAGCTTAGACAGGTCGGGAATTTTTCGAAGGTAATCGTTAACGCGATGAGCTATGAGGATCTTTATGTATTTAAGACTTCGCTGCTCCGCGCTATGAAGTCCGGGAAACATTTTCTGTTCAGGACCGCCGCTGCCTTTGTACAGGTGATGGGAGGAATTGAAGAACGCAGCCTCCTGACCGCAAAAGAACTGGTGGAAGAGGGCGACCACCGCGGGGGGCTGATTGTAATCGGTTCCCATGTAAGTAGGACTACCGAACAGCTGAATGAACTGATGACCCTGGAAGGGGTAATCCCCGTGCCGTTCTATTCCGGGCTTGTCGGCCGCGCGGGTGAATTTGAGGCAGAGCAGGCCCGTGTACAGGAGCGCATAGAGGAAGAACTGGAGGCCGGGCATACGGTTGCGGTATATACGGAGCGCCGCCTGCTTGTTCCGGATTCCGATGATCCGGAAGATGCCCTGAGGCTGTCCCTTCTGATATCGGATGCAGTGACGGGATTTGTAAGAAAACTGAAGGTGAGGCCGCGCTTTATTATAGCAAAAGGGGGAATCACCTCGAGCGAAGTGGGCGTAAAAGGCCTTGGTGTGAAAAAAGCATATGTGGCGGGGCAGATTCTGCCGGGCATCCCCGTGTGGAAAACCGGGGCAGAGAGTAAATTCCCGGGCCTGCCCTATGTAATATTCCCCGGTAATGTGGGAGAAAAAGATTCATTGAAGAAGATAGTGTCGGACCTGATGAAGTGAGACGGCCGGACGGAAAGTGAGGATATAAGATGGAGATTATAGAGAGAAATAATATGCCTGTAGACGAATTGCCGGGGCGCGATATCCAGCGCGCGGTGGGGAAAAACAGCGCTTTTGAAAGCGGCGCCATGACGGTCGGATATGCCTCTTACAGCGCGAAGTGCGGTGTGATGGAGCCTCACTGCCACGCGGAGGAGACGGTGGTAATCTTTGACGCTGAAAAAGGCCGCGTATGCTGGGGAGATACGAAGGATAATCTGACCCATAGCCGGGAACTGGAGCGCGGAATGATCCTCCATATTCCGGAAAATGAATGGCATGCCTTTTATTACGATGAGGGTGGATTTGTAGATATTGTGTTTATTTACGGGACTTCCGAGAATGTCAGGCCGGAAGATAATAAATAGGGTGAAAGACAGGGGAACAGATAGAACGATAAATAAAAAAATGCCTTAATTTTAAAAGGGCAAAAAGTGCGGGAATTACACCGGTGGGGGTGGTTTCCGCACTTTTTGCGCGGATCTGGTCCGGTTTGGCAGCCCGCGCCGGTTTGCAAATCCTGGCCAGTTTGAGAATCCGTGACAGTGCACGAATAAAGGCAGGTGGAACCTGTTTTGAAATGTAACGATTGCATCAAATGTAATGAAAATATTATCATGAAAAAGCAACAAAATGTATAAGATAAACAAAAAATATTGGAATATCAGAGGATTAATTCCACATTTTGGATAATATAACCTACTTTTTTTACAAAAATACACCTGTAAAAAGGTTTCATGGGTTTCAATATTGACTTTGAAAAGTGCGGGATATAATATAGAACTATAAATGATAAACGTTTACATTACTTGTGATAAGGTGTTGTAAATGATGTATCAAAGACAGACAAACGGTAGCGCTGCCGTTAGTTCCGTCCTATGTAACAAATTGAGAAGAAGTGATTGTGTAACCATAATAAACAGATTGTTAGTTCAGGAGGAAACCTATGAAAAAATTAATGTCGTTAGCACTGGCAATGGCACTGACCGGAATGACACTGGCGGGCTGTGGCAGCAAAACAACCGAACCGGCTGTGACGGGCGGTGAAGTGGAAACAGAGGCTCCGAAAGCACAGACAGAGGAGACAAAGGAAGAAAAAGCGGATCTTGATTATCCAAAGAATAATGTAAACGTGGTAGTGCAGTATTCGGCCGGGGGTCCTACGGATTTATCGGTGAGGAGCCTGTTGGATACCGGAGCCGAACAGCTCCCGTCGGGAGTTACCTTTGCAGTTTCCAATGTAACGGGCGGCTCCGGGCTGATTGGCGTCAACCAGTTTGCCAATTCGAAAAACGACGGCTACACCCTGGGTGTCATCAATATTGACCTGGCTATTAATTATGCGCTGGGAAGAACAGAATTAAACCCGGCTGACTTTGAACCACTTTCCATGGCCCTGGCCGATCCTTATGCCCTGTTAGTCGGCGCCGATGTCCCTTACGATGATATCAAAGGATTTGTGGAATATGCAAAAGCGAACCCGGGAAAGGTGGTTGTGGGTGACAGCGGACTTGGTTCCGCCCCGTATCTTGCGGCAGTTGCAATCGAGAAAGAATTCGGTCTGGATGTAAAACACGTATCCTTTGACGGTACGGCTGATATCATTACGGCAGTGGCCAACAAGACGGTGGATGTGATGTTTATCCAACCAGGTTCCGCTCTCAGCCAGATACAGGCGGGTAACATAAAAATGCTTGCGGTGCTGTCCGACGACAGAATGACCACCTACCCGGATGTACCGACGGCTAAAGAAGCCTATCCGGATCTCGATTTCCAGATTATCGGCTGGGTATGCCTTGCAGCACCGAAGGGAACACCGGCGGAAATCGTTGATTATTTAAAGGAAGTGTTAGGCGGGGCATCGGTTTCCGAACAGTATGCTGAGACACTGAATGGATTAAATATGCAGGCCATTTCCACGAAACCGGAAGAGCTTCCGGAATTCATTAAAGCCCAGGTTGCGTTTTACCAGGAGATGTGCAAGGACATAGAGGTTGAATAATGATGTAAGAGAACTGCTTCGGCAGTATGGTTAAAAGATTCTTTTTCGTATTGTTTACGTTTACTTGATTTACCTGTCTGTTATTAATCTGTGATTTATTTACCTGTTACGGTTCACGGCCCTGCAAAAAAACGCAGTTCTGTGAACAGCAACGTTTACTTACCATCAGTAACTGCAGTTCATAGCTGGAACTTGCTGCCGCCGGGATGAAACGCCGGGCGGCAGCATGAATATGCCGATTGTTTTTAAGGAGGTATTTCGTGAAGAAATTCAATCTTGGTACAGCGCTGGTTATGATATTACTTTCAGTCGGCATTTTTTATCAGACGAAGGATATGCCGAAAACCTTTAACCAGGCTCCGGGACCGGGATTCTGGCCCCGGCTGCTGGCTATCGCGATTTTTATTCTTTCGGCCGCCCTCGTTGTGCAGACCTATGCAGAAAAAATGGACTGGAAAGAGGTGCTTGTCGATGTAAAAACGCCGGGGGTACAGAGAGTATTTATGCTGTTTGCCACATTCGCCGTTTTTGCAGTTTCACTTAATTATCTTGGATTTATTATTACTTCTCTGATTTTTGTACCTGCAGTTATGCGGATACTGGGAGAAACACGGGTTAAATGGCTGTTTTTAACCAGTGTGGGGACGACGGCGTTTGTCTATGTGATTTTCGTAAAATGCCTTCGCCTTGTCCTTCCGGCTCCGTTTTTTATGTAAAGGAGGGAAAAGGGTATGGAAGCGTTAATTGGGGCGTTATCGGTCGCCTGCCAGCCTATGTATCTTCTTTATATTGCCGCGGGCACGCTGTTTGGGATTTTTGTCGGCGTCATGCCGGGGTTGTCTTCTGTTATGGGGCTGTCGATTATGCTGCCGTTTACGCTGACCTTAAAGGGAAGCGGCGGGATTCTGATGATGCTGGGGCTGTTCTGCGGAGCCATCTATGGCGGCTCCATAACGGCGATTCTGATTAATACGCCGGGCACCGCAAATTCAGCGGCGACATGCCTGGACGGCAATCCAATGGCAATAAAAAAGGGGCAGCCGGGGAGGGCGCTGGGCCTGTCCACTATGGCCTCCACTTTTGGCGGCCTGTTCAGCGCCGTGATGCTTTTATGGACAGCGCCGCTGCTGTCGAAGTTTGCCATGAAGTTCACGCCTCCGGAATATTTTGCAATGGCGGTATTTGGGCTGAGTATTGTCACCAGTGTTTCGAACAAAAACCTGTTAAAAGGGCTTTTGTCCGCGGTAATTGGACTGCTGCTCGCAACGATTGGCATTGATTCCATTGCCGGGACAACAAGGTTTACATTCGGGACCATTTATCTGACAGGGGGAATTTCCTTTATTCCGGTGCTGATCGGACTCTTTGCTTTTTCTCAGGGACTGATAACGACGGAAGAGAATTTCGGGAAGCTGGTTAAAAAGGTAACGCCTAAAATTAAAAGGACGATACCGACGATGGAAGATGTAAAAAGAGTATTTCCCACCATGCTCCGCTCCTCTGTCATCGGGACGGTAATCGGTGCAATACCGGGAACGGGCGGCGATATAGCCAGCTGGGTCTCTTATAATGAGGCGAAGCGGTGGTCGAAACATCCGGAAGAATTCGGCAACGGCGCGCCGGAGGGGATTGCGGCGCCGGAAGCCGCCAATAATGCCATATCGGGAGGCGCGTTGATTCCCCTGCTGACAATCGGCATCCCCGGTGACTCCGGAACAGCCGTCATGCTCGGCGCTTTGATGATGCAGGGTATTATCCCGGGGCCTTTGCTGTTTACCGAACAGACCGACAAGGTGTACTTAATTATAGTAGGATTGTTTCTGGCAAACATTTTTATGGGGCTTCTTGGGTTCGCGGGAATCAGGCTGTTTTCAAAAATCGTAGCGATACCCGACGTAATTCTGACCCCTATGATTTTTATTTTCTGTTTTGTGGGCACCTTTGCGATGAACCACAATATCAGCGATATTTTTCTGATGATTGTTGCTGGTGTTCTCGGATACTTTATGCTGAAAATGGATTTTTGCGTTCCGCCGCTGATTCTGGGCCTGATTTTAGGCAGGACCTTGGAAAGCAACCTGAGGAGGAGCCTGGTGCTATCGGATGGCAGCCCCGTTATCTTTTTGCAGAGGCCGATTGCATTCGTACTTTTGATAGCGGCGTTTCTATCGCTTATTTATCCGATTGTGCTGCCTTATATACGGAAAAAAGGTGGGAAAGTGGAAAAAATGTAATAATTGAAACGGCCGGATGGGGCTTAGAATGAAAAGATTAATATGAGAGTTTAGGGACGGAATCAGTTTTCCGTCCCCTTTTCATATCTGCATCTGGAAGGAATGTGGTATTGCTTAATTTTATACTGAAGACTGCGGCGGGATATCCCGAGGTAGTCGGCTGCTTTCTGCCGGTAACCGGAACAGGCGGCAAGGGCCTCGAGAATCTGTTCGCGGGATGGGCCGCTCCGGCTGTACGAATAAGCAGAGGCCGGTGAGAGACCGTCATGGATTTTCTGTGCGTTTAAAAGGGAGTAACCGGAACTGTCAGAAACAGGCGGCGCCTGCGGCTCCGGAGAGGCAGACAGCATGTCGGGAGGGATAAGCGTTATTTCCCTGGCCGCACGCGGCGTCATCACCACCATGCGCTCCACAAAGTTCCGTATTTCCCGGACGTTTCCGGGCCAGTCGTAGTTCTGTACTTCGTTCAGGACGGAGTCGGAAAAACTTTTCTGTATATTATATTTTTGGCAGAAATAATGCAGAAAATGGAGGCACAGGGGGATGATGTCCTCCCGGCGGTTCCGCATCGGCGGAATGGTGAGGGGGATAACCTGGATACGGTAATAAAGATCCTCGCGGAAGGTTCCGGTCTGTACCATCTCATTCAGATTTCGGTTTGTGGCGGCAATCAGGCGGAAATCCACTTTTTTTACCCGGGTGGAGCCGATTCTCTGTATGCTCTTTTCCTCAAGCGTGCGGAGCAGTTTTCCCTGTACGCTGAGGGGCAGGGAATTGATTTCATCCAGAAACAGGGTTCCTCCGTCGGCAGCTTCCACGAGGCCGGTTTTGCCCTCACGGCTGGCTCCGGTGAAGGCGCCCTTTTCATATCCGAATAACTCTGCCTCAATCAGATTTTCAGGGAAAGCGGCACAGTTTACCGTAATCAGCGGTTTATCGTTACGGTCGCTGTTATCGTGGATATAGTGGGCGAGTATCTCCTTGCCGCTGCCGGATTCTCCGCAGAGAAGAACAGTGGAATCCAGGGAGGCCACATTGGCGGCGATGGACAGAAGCTGTAAAAAAGCCGGGCTTTTTGCAACGATGGACGGTTCCTCGGCGATCGCTGAGAAATTGCTCCCATAATTGACGATTTTATGCTCCTTCAGCAGGGCGGTATACAGCTCCTCAAAGGATTTTACATCCTGGAGCAGGGTAATGACATATTTTATATTTCCGAACTCGTCAAAAATTGGAGTGCCCGTTACAATACGCATCCGCGTGCTGCCACTGCCTTCCGGGTTATGGAGACCCTTATAATACTGGAGGCGGCTGATGCGCTGTTTTTTCTCCATTACGAGATCAAAGACGCAGACATCCAGAACGCCCAAAAAGTCGTGCACGTTCATTTTCAAAAATTCAGAACGGGGAATATTGCGCCAATTGATCAGGTTTGTATTGACAAACAGGTAATTTCCTTCGCTGTCATACAGGGCAATGCCGACATCAATATTGTCCAGAATTTCCGTATAGGGCAGCTGGCTGTAAAGATCCTGGGTAGCCATAAAGGGGTCTCCTTTCATCTTAATGGTGGTTATGGCCATTTTAGCATAAATGTGAAGTGGAGACAAATAGGGATTTAATTGAGGAATGAGAACGCCGCCGGGACGGTCGGGGGGCGGGATGGTGAGAGGGAGGTTGTGAGTCTTCAGTCCCGGCTTGCAGGTTGTCGCGGGTGGGGAATCCGGGCAGAAAAAGTTCCTGCGGGAAACGCTTGCGCTCTTTGGAGTGCATAACGGACACTAACCTCGAAAAGACCTCGGTAAGTGCCGATGAACTTCAGGTTCCCTGCGGAATCTTTTTCTCCCTTCTTCCCCACAGGCAGGTTATGGACCGTGACTGAAGACGCCGAGGTTTTCGCCATCCCGAACCCCGGCCTGCGGCCGCTGATTTATTCTTATTCCTTCAGGGGGGAGAGGTACTGTCGCTGCCACTACGTTTTCTCGATTTTAGGAGAATGTCTCACGTTTGGTATTAAATTGATGAGTCTTAGTTTTAGTGCCTGACCTGTCCTTGAATTACCATTGAATTTTTAGATTAATCATAAAATTTAGCTTTGGATTTATCTTTGAATTCAGCCCGAAACACCTTCAAAAGGTAAAAGGTTCACGATTACATAGTGGCCGAGACAATACCCCCCCCTTACTTGACGAAAGAGACAATCAGCCCCTGAAGCCGACGGACAGGGCGACAACCTTCGCTGAGTCTTCAGTCCCGTCGACAGCCTGCCCGGGGAAGGAAGGAGAAAACTTTCCGAAGGGGGCCTTGGAGCCCGCCGGTGCTTAGACGGCGTTCTTTGACGTCTTAGCATCCGCTGTGCGCTCCACAAGCGGGAGCGAGTCCCCGTAGGAATTTTTTCTCCTGGATTCCCCCTCACCACAACCTACCAACCGGGACTGAAGACTCATAAATAACCTCCCACTCCCCCGTCCGCCGTCTTACAGAGGCGTCCTCGCATCTCAACTAAATCCTCACAGAATCTCACTAAAAGTCTGGATCCTCGTCCGAATTTGCTCATAGCTCTTATTCAGCGTATCCACCTCAACCGTCAGTGAGGGAAAACCTGCGGCCCGCAGATCCGCCTCAAAGTATGGCTGGTCATATTCCTCCGGATCGCAGAACTTCATCAGGCAGTTGATTACGCCGTCGGCTCCGGCCGTTTTGCACAGGTCTGCCAGCAGCGTGCCGCGCGGTTTGCCGATCTCATGGATCAGGCTGCAGCCGTGCCGAGCGTTCCATTGCAGGGCAAGACGTTTCAGCCCTCCCCCGCCTTTTAACGGGGTGTCGGTGCGGTACTGGCGCATTTCCTGGGCGAGATCGTCGCCTGCCACCGCGATGTTATTGTCGGACAGAATTTCCAGGAACTCGTCGGGTTCGGCGGTAATGCCGGTGAGGACTACTTTTTTACCGGTGAAATTGCAGGCCGGAAGCTGTTTCAGGCCGGCAATTATTTCTTTCACAATGGCCGTATGTTCACTCTTTTCGTAGAAGAAAGCGCTCTTCATAACGGCATGACGGACGACGGGAGTGATGACGTCAAGGTGATCCAGAGAAACAGCCGCAAATTCACGCATGGTTACATTGTGTTCATTGTAAATTGCGATGGATTCGCAGAGGGCTTTTTCATTCATCATCTGCCCGGTGATGGTGGAAAGCATGACGAGTACATTTTCATATTCACTGATCAGGTAGTCGACACTGGCCGGGGAGGTGCGGTTCTGGGGATATACAATGGGAACCATTGGAATGGAGGGGACGCCAAAACGCCAGTTCTGGGTCATGCACCGCAGGGTATCGCAGGCAGCCGGGATGATGACAGCGGACAATCCCTGATAAGCGCCGTTTAACCCAAGCTCCATATTGGCCTGCATGATGGGACAGGCAAAAGCGGGCAGGTAGCTCTTTGCCAGAATTAATTCCGTCTGTCCGCCCCAAAGCCCCATGGGGATCATGCCGGATGCGTGAACCAGTTCCTCCGGTGTATAGGGAGGAAAACAGCCCACGACCTTTTTGCCCGAGGCCAAATAATAATCGAGCCGTGCGCGCGGATTTTTACACGCCGCCTGCAGCAGGGATATAGTTTCGTATAAATCACTCATTGATCCGATCCTCCTTTTTCTGTCTCATTACTTCAACCAGCCCCTGAATCCTGGTCTCAAACTGTGCCTCGCTGTAGTTGCGGTAGTCCGCCTGATCGCCGTCGAAAGAGGTGAAGGGGACGCCTGCCTGATTTGACAATTGTCTCTGGACTTCCATCATCTGGCAGTCCATCACTTTACAACTCCTGTTCACATGGTAAATTGTGCCCTCACATCCGAAGCGTTTCAACGCCTCCAGACGGCGGGATACCATGGTGGTGGCGTTGTCTCCGTTGGTGGAAGCAAAACAGTAGGCGCGGGCCATTCCATCCAGATCTTCATACTCTATTGCCCATGCCTTGCCGTAGCTGGAGGCGACCATATTAATCCCGTACTTCTTAAGCGTTCTTAAGTTGTGGCTTAAGTAGGGCCAGCAGGCGATGCCGTCCCAGGAGATCCGGAACTGTTCCCCGACCGGGAAGGTAGAGGTCCCGTCCTTTATATGCTGCTCTATCTCGGCGTTCAGCTGTTCCAGTATGGCAGTGGAGGATTCTTTTCCGCGGTTGCACACCATGGCCGACATGTAGTTGAACAGCTCGAAGCCGCTTAACGGGGAGGGCCTGCGATCCAGAAGATCATTGGCACGCTCCCACAGCCTGCTGTTGTTCTGGCTGATTTTCATGATTTTCTGAAAACGTTCTTCATTCCACGGCTTTCCGGTAAATTCACACAAATCCTGAATCAGTTGGTCAATTTGGGCCCGGACATAACGCACCCTGGTTTCCGTCACATAGTCATAGGGATTGTAGCAGGTGTCGATAAAAAAGATGGGAATATCCATCTGTCTGGCCAGGTTCTCATACCATTTTGTGAGCTGGTTGCAGATATTGTTGGTCAAAAGCAGGAAATCCGGTTTTACCATTCTGCCGCCGTCGGGCAGTTCAATGCTGCTTTCACCGTTCAATACGGCGGCATAAGCCAGATTGACCTTTGCATAGGCGCAGAGGTCGTTTGAATAACCGAGTGCGCCCTCGCATTCCTGCAGGAAGGGATCCGCCTGGTGTCTGGCCGCGATTCCGGCCGAGTGATTTTCCGGATAGAGGATGTTAAGTCCCAGCGTTTCGGGGATCTCCTGCGGAAAGATGGACGCGGACCAGCCGACCTTCTCCCCCCTCTCTTTTGCAAGACGGGCATTTTCAAAAAGCGCTGCGGTCTGCTCGTTTAACATGAGCATACTTTTGGGTTTCGGTTTTTTCGGCTTAGGGGCAGGGGCCGTACTTACTGCATCGGCTGTGACTGCACTGGATGTGACTGTATCGGTTTTGTATTCACTCATTATTGTCTGATTCCTTTCATTTCCTGTTTTAGCGGATTTCACCCGCCTGGTACATAGACTGAATTTGTTCTTCCGTATAACCCAGTTCCTTAAGAATGCCGGCCGTGTCACAGCCGATCGGGCCTGAGGTCCGGCATGGGATTTCCGCCGGGTTAACGGAGGCAAAGTGGACGGGACTGTTGGTAAAGACGGTTTTTGTCCCGTCGGGATACTCGTGGAAATAGGTATAATGGTTTGCCTGAACCTGAGGATCGTAAGGTACATCTTTAAAGTGATATACAATCTCATGGGGCAGATCGTGGGCATTTAGCAGCTCATGCCAGTAGGAGACCGGCTGCTCCGCAAATTTAGCATCGAGGATTTTGGTCAGTTCCCGTTTGCTCTCCGGGGTATAATAGGCCTGCTGTGTGGAAAAACGGGGATCTTTCGCCACTTCGGGAAGTCCAACGGTGTCACAAAATTCGGCGAATCTGCGGTAATCCACGATGGCCAGATAAATCCATTCACCGTCCGCGCCCTGGTAGGTATTGCTGCCTGCGTGGCTGCAGTTGTAGCGGTCACGCGGGAACTTCCTGCCATTAAAGCCGTTCAGAAGTCCGGTGGAAAGAATGAAGGTGCCTGCCTGAAGCAGGGAGACATCCACCTTTTCACCCTCCCCCGTCACCGTTCTTTTATAAAGGGCGGCGGCGATACCCGCAGAAAGCGCCACCGCGACGCTGTGGTCGCCCAGGCCTGCCACGGTCATAATCGGGGGGCCTCCCGCCGGGGCCAGATCACCCAGCAGGCCGGTCCTGGCGCAGAATGCCGTATAATCGTAGCCGGGCCGGTATTTTTCGTCTCCCTCACTTCCGTATCCCAGCACCGAGGCGTGAATCAGCTTTGGAAACCGCAGCTTTAACTGTTCATACGTAAGTCCCATTTTTTCCAGGGTGTGGATGCGGTAGTTTGTCAAAAAAACATCGGCTCCCGAAATTAGTTTGATGATGGCGTCCAGCCCCTCTTTGGAACGGAGATTTAACGAAATAAACCGCTTATTCATATTCTGCATGTCGAAATTGGGGTTGGCCGTTTCGGTGCAGGGGGACAGGGATGTGCCATATTGCTCGCGCCATGCATCGCCGTTCATGGATTCCACCTTGATCACATCCGCTCCCCATTCTGCCAGAATGCGCGCCGTCATGGGACCGGCCAGCATGGTGGACAGTTCGATTACTTTTATACCTTCCATTGGTTTCATAGTTCAGTTCCTCCTGTAAATCTTTCTTTTTCTGTAATTTCCTGCGTATCCGGTGTCTGCTACTTTCCTTTAAATACGGCCTCTCTTTTTTCAAGAAACGCGGCGGTTCCTTCCCGGCGGTCTTCGGTACTGAACGCTACCGTCTGCGCGATCCGTTCAAACAGAAGACCCGTATTGATGTCGGTATCCATCCCGACGTTAATTGCCATTTTCGCCATGGACACGGCAACAGGCCCTTTTTTCATAATCAGGTGGGCCATTTTAAGGGCGGCGGCCATCAGTTCCTCCCTGGTGTTTTCCGTCACCTGGTTTACCAGGCCCATTTCCTTTGCTTCTTCCGCCGTGAGGATGCGTCCTGTGTAAATTAATTCTTTTGCTCTTCCGACTCCAATCAGTCTGGAAAGGCGCTGTGTCCCCCCGGCTCCCGGAATGATACTCAGCCCGGTCTCGGGCTGGCCGAACCGGGAACGCGCCGTGGCAATCCTGATATCACAGGCCATGGCGAGCTCGCAGCCTCCGCCCAGCGCATAACCGTTGATAGCGCAGATGACTGGTTTATAGAGGTCTTCCAGCTCTTTGAGAGCTACGGAGGAGGTGCCGGGCAGCATCTTCAGGTAATCGCGGTCGTGGATTTCCTGTATGTCGGCTCCGCTGGCAAGAGCCTTGTCTCCGGCTCCGCTTACGATCACCACCTGAACGGAATCGTCAATCCGCGCCATTTCCACTGCGGTCCGGATATCCTTCCACATGGCCGGGGTAAGGGCGTTGCGCGCCTCAGGCCGGTTCAGGGTCAGGTAGAGAATCCCATCCTCTATTTCATATAGAATATTTTCAAAATTCATAGGTAAGTCTCCTTTCATGCTGGGATGAAAATCAGTGGGGAATTATTTTCCTTCTGCCCTTTTATACAGCAAGAACCATGCCAACAGATTAAAACGACACAAACTGCGGCGGGTCTCCGGTCTGCAAAGGCACAGGTTTTTGCACGTAAAACGGATCGGAACGTGTTTCAAAAGGAGAACAGGCAGGCAAAAATAACTGGAAGCAGCGAAGAAAATAACTCATGGCCACTGTATAGAAAATAAAAAATACAGCCATTTTCGGAGAAGGTGGCAGCAGGAAGGATGAGATAAAAAGTGCAATAAATTCACTTTATATGCACTGAAATGCACTTTTTGTGCACATGTTTGACTAATGCTGCGGGGAGAAGCCGCAGTTTTACCCCGTTATAAAAAATATGGAAAAAAGTATGCTCCATTTTGTAGCATTAATTTTGAAAATAAATATTCGAAATTAATATGAAAACCGCAGCTTTATTGGCATAGAACAGGCCGGCTTTCAGAATTGGCATGGGTGATATTGTAAAAGTTGGCACGGTTATTGCTCTAATAAAAAGCAGTAGAGATCCTAAAAGGCAAAATAGAAAAGGAGGTTCTTCAATATGGAAGAAGTCTATATTGTAAGCGGCGTGCGCACGGCAATCGGAAAATACGGAGGCTCGCTGAAGAGCGTTCCGGCCCATACGCTGGCAGCGGCTGTGATCGGAGAAGCCGTCGGACGGTCCGGGGTGGAATCGGAGCGCATTGATGAGGTGATTTTAGGGGAAGTGCGTCAGAGCACGGAGGCGTCCAACATTGCACGCTGCGCGCTTCTGGAGGCAGGCCTTCCGGAATCCGTGCCCGGTTTTACCGTGAACCGTCTTTGCGCATCGGCCATGCAGGCGGTCTACAGCGGATGTCAGGAAATATGGCTGGGAGAGGCCGACTGTATTGTGGCGGGAGGAACGGAGAATTTAAGCCGCGCCCCCGTATTTATCCGGAACGGACGCTGGGGGGACGGGCCGATGACGCTCGTCGATTCCAACATAGAGGCTGGAACTACGGCCCAGCCGCTGTCCGTATATGGTTCCGGCCTGAGTATGCCGAAGACGGCGGAAAACGTGGCGGAGCGGTTTGGAATCAGCCGTGATGAACAGGACCGATTCTCGGCAGAGAGCCAGCGCCGGGCGGCGGCCGCCATTGAAGCCGGTTATTTCAAGGAAGAGATTGTTCCGGTGGAGGTGAAAGAGAGAAAAAATACGTTCCTTTTTGACACGGACGAATTTCCGAAACCGGCCACGACGGCGGAAGTCCTGGCAAAGCTCAAACCGATTGTAAAGCCGGACGGGACCGTTACGGCGGGAAATTCCTGTGGGCTCAATGATGGAGCGGCCTGCCTGGTGCTGATGAGCGGCAGAATGGTAAAAGAGACGGGGGCAAAGCCGATAGCCAGGATAGCCGGAATCACGTCGGCTGCCCTGGACCCGGCCATCATGGGATACGGACCGGTAAAAGCCACGGAGAAACTGCTGAAAAAGCTGGGAATGACGGTCTCTCAAATTGATTTGACGGAGCTGAATGAGGCGTTTGCCTCCCAGTCGGTTGCCTGTATCCGGGATTTGGGCCTGAATCCGGAAAAGGTGAATGTAAACGGCGGGGCAATTGCCCTGGGACATCCTCTGGGATGCACGGGAGCGCGCCTGCTTGTCACGCTAATCCACAATTTAAAACGCACCGGAGGCCGGACTGGCCTTGCGACACTCTGCATCGGAGGCGGCCAGTCCATGGCGGCGGTAGTGGAGATGGTTTAAAGAAAACGCCTTATGGATTGATGGAAAATGCAGAGTGGATGGAATTCCAGAAAATGGAAGACGATGTGGGGAAGCGTCACTTTATGTGAAAGAGCGAGAGAGGTATAATTATGAATGCAGAAGAAATAAGAACGGTTGCCGTGATTGGCGCCGGGGCGATGGGGCAGCAGATTGCGATGAATACCGCCCTGAACGGCAGAAGCCGCGGTTACAGGGTTATTCTGTGCGACAGCTTTAAAACGGCGGTGGAGAAAGCAGGAAAGTGGGTGGAGGATTATCTGGCGGGCCGCGTCCTGAAAGGACGCCTGACACAGGAAGAGGCAGACCGGATCGCGTCAAATTTTACGGTTACGGAGGATGTGGAGGGGGCGGCGGCCGAAGCTGATATTATCATTGAGGCGGTTATTGAGAACCTGGAGGTCAAACGGGAGCTGTTTGGGAAAATCAGCAGGCTCTGTAAGCCGGATGCGATTCTGGGCACCAACAGCTCCAATATCGTAAGCTGCAAGCTGGCGGATGTGACGGTGAACCCGGAACGCCTTTTGAATATACATTATTTTAACCCGGCCCTTGTCATGCAGTTGGTGGAACTTGTGAAAGGTTCCCATACATCCCCGGAAACCATAGAGACTGCAAAACAGTTTGCACTGAGCACGGGAAAAGCGCCCATTGTGATTAACAGAGAAATTGCTGGATTTGTAGCAAACCGGATCAATGCCGCCGTGGTGCATGAAGCTTTGTCACTTCTGGAAAAAGGAGTGGCATCGGTGGAGGACATTGACACAGCCTGTGAAAAGGGGCTTGGCTATCCCATGGGCCCGTTCCGTCTGATGGATTTGACGGGAATTGATGTGAATTATTATGTGCGGGTGGATCGCTTTGCGGAGAGCCATGATCCATTTGATGCGCCGAACCCGCTTGTGATTGAGAAATTTGAAAAGGGTGAGTACGGAAGGAAGACCGGCAGGGGCTGGTATGAATATCCGGATACTTCAAAATAACAGTACTAGAATAATTTGGGGTTAAAGCAGCTGACGAAAGAAGGGGGAACAGAAATGACTTCAAGTACAATAGCCATTATTATTACTATAATTACAATGATTCTTTTCTTTATCAATAAACTTCCAATGAGTGTGGTAGCCTGTATCAGCACCCTTGCAATGGGTATCCTGATTCCGGAGATGAAACTTTCACAAATCTATTCGGGATTTGGCGGAAGTTCAATTGTGATGGTGGCAGGAATGTGTATTGTCGGCGATGCATTATTTCAGACGGGAATTGCGCAGAGAATAGGAGCAAAAATTGCATCGACTCCCATTGCGAAAAATGAGAGAGTATTTATTGTTGCTATCGTTATAATCTGCACGATAATGAGTGCGTTCTTATCCAACTCAGGCTGTATCGCTATGTGGATGCCGATTATTGCATCCATTGCAGCAGGTTCTCAAGGGAAAATCCGCTCTAAGATGGTAATCTTTCCAGCCGGAATAGCCTGTATTATCGGGGGCGCCTGTACCCTGGTGGGTTCGGTTTCACAGGTTACTGCAAATTCCATTTTGATGGGATACGCAGGCTATGAAGAAGGTCTGGGAGTGTTTGATATGAGCCGCATCATGGTTCCGGCGGCGATACTTCAGGTAGTGTTCTGGGCGACCGTCGGTTACTCACTGTTAAAATGGGCATTAAAACCGGGCAGTCCGGATTTCGACAAAAATAATTCTTTTGCAAACCCGTCGAATGCTGCGGCCCAAACGATGGCTGACATTCCGCGATGGAAGGGAACTCTTTCGGTTGTCGTTCTCATCGGATGTATTGTACTTTTTATCCTCTGCGGATTTGTTCCGTTCAAAAATTATTTTAATATTGCAAACATTGCTCTTCTTGGCGCAACCATACTTTTCGCAACCGGCTGTGTCCCTGTAAAATCGACATTGGCCGAGCTGCCCTGGGACGTATTAATCTGTATCGGTGCAATCACAGGCCTTGGCACGGGACTGGATGCCTCCGGCGGCGGTGCGATAATTGCAAACTTTGTATTAAATATGTTTGGCGGAGAAAGCGCATCAGTGATTGTCCTTACCGTTGTCATTACAGTACTGACCAGTGTACTGACGCTTTTTATGCAGAATGGAAGCGTGGCCGCCATGTTGACCCCAATTTGTATATCCATGGCGCTGGCGCTGGGGATTAGTCCCGTTCCCTGGGTAATTGTAATTGCTATCGGAACAAATCTTGCCATTGCCACGCCTATTGGAACAGCTGTAAATATGCAGATTCTGCCTGCGGGATATACATTTAAGGACTTTGTTAAAATTGGCGGGCCTCTGTTTGTCCTGCTGGTGGCAGCCGTATCGGTTTTGAGCTGTGCAATGCTTTTCTAATTGGGAAAGAATATGTAAAGTCTGCCGGAATAAAGATACGATAAATGAATAATGCAAAAGAAATTCCAGAGGCAAAGCCGGTTTTCGAAAAAGAGGGCCGGTTCCACCTCTGGAGTTTTTTTAACAAATAAACTTTATCTTTGTAAAGCACTAATGCATATAAATGAACGGATTTTGACAAAATGTCACCTATTGGTAGAGAATTGTATGAATTTTATCAATTCTATAACATTTAATAGACAAGTCTGAAGTAAATAGTTATAATAGTATACAAATGTGCGGAGGGAAACGAGTTTTGCATGGTTTGATGAATGGAAAAAGCAGGCTTGAACTATAATAAAACAGATAGAATTCAACATTTCATGGGGAGCTGCACATGCTGTACCATCATCGGAGGATTCCGGGAGATGGTAATTTTTTTTAACAAATATCAGAAGCTAAGGTGGTGAGGAGATGGTCAAGGACACGATCCAGGCCGTAAAAGAAGCAGAGGAAAAAGCTGCTGAGATGATTCAAAAAGCGTCCGAAGAAGGGAATGCTCTGATTGGGAAGGCGAAGGAAGATGCTTCCCAGATGCGCGAATCAGCCCTTAAGGAAGCCAGGGAGAAAGCCGTCAAGGTACGGGAAAAGCTGGCCGGGGAAGGCGAGCAGTTTCTGCAGGAATCAGTTGCGGCGGCCGAAGAGGATATCGCTTCCCTGAAGTACAATGCCGGGAAGAAGACGGAGGAAGTAATTAATAAGGTTATTTCCGAACTTATTTAGCGGCATATTAGCAGAACGTTAGGAGGGATGCGGACATGGCAGTATTGCAGATGCAGAAATTTAGTATCTGTGCACTGAAGAGGGACCGTAAAGAGGTTCTGGAACTTTTGCAGGCTGCCGGCGTGATGGAGATCACTCAGGAAGCAGAAGAAGACAGTGTATTTAAAAAGATGGATACGGCGTCTTCGAGACAGATGTTTGACAGGAATGCCGCCCTTGCGGATCAGGCTCTGGAGATCCTTCAGGAATACGTTCCTGAGAAGAGCTCGATGTTTTCCGCTCTGGAGGGCAAAGCTCTGACAGACCGGGAGAAATTCGGCAAAATTGCTGAGAATGCCCAGACCGTCCTGGAGGACGCAAGGCAGATCCAGGCGCTGAATAAGCAGGTGGCGGAGCAGAAAGCAGGAATTGTCAAACTGGAGACGCAGATAGAGAGCATGAAGCCCTGGCTGGGATTAGACATCCCCTTAAGCTGCCAGGAGACGCGGACTGCTTCGGTTCTGGTCGGAGCGGTTGCGGGCGGAATGACGCTTGACCTGCTCTATCAGGCGGTGGCCGAGAGGGCGCCGGGGATAGAGGCAATGGATATCCAGGTAGTAGGGGCGGATAAGGATCAGACCTGCATCACGGCTGTCTGCCTGAAACGCGACTCGGAACAGCTTGAAGAAGCGCTCAGGTCGGTGGGATTTGCAAGACCGTCCCAGACGGTCCAGGAGATTCCAGCACAGTACGTCACGGAGCTCCGTGCACAGATTGAACAACTGAATAACGAAATTGAAAATACCGTAAATAAACTGAAAGTGTATGAGGGAAGCAGGGAAAACCTGAAGGTTTTATCCGACTATTACAGGATCAGGGCGCAGAAGTACGAAGTGCTTGGACAGCTCGTCCAGTCGGAAAAGACATTTATCGTCACAGGATACGTTCCCAAGAGAAGCGTGGAAAAGCTGGAAGGAACGCTCACATCGCGTTTTGACCTGTCCTTTGAGTCGGAGGATATCCCGGAGGACGAAGAAGCCCCGGTACTTCTGTCCAACGGCCACTTTGCTTCTGCAGCGGAGGGAATCACGGCCTCCTTTGGCCTTCCGGCAAAAGGGGAGATTGACCCGACGACAATCATGTCGGCCTGTTATGTGTTCCTGTTCGGACTGATGCTTTCGGATGCAGCGTACGGCCTGATTGTATTCCTGGCCTGTTTTATCGCACTTAAGAAGTTCCCGAGAATGGGAGAGAACCTGCGAAAGTCACTGCGGCTTTTTATGTACTGCGGCCTTTCCACTCTGTTCTGGGGAGTTTTGTTTGGAGGATATTTTGGAGACGCGGTAAATATTGTCAGCAGAACCTTCTTCGGGCATGAGGTTTCGATCCCGGCGCTCTGGTTCGTACCGCTTAATGATCCGATGAAGATGCTTGTATGTTCCATGATATTCGGCGTCATCCATCTTTTCCTGGGACTTGGAATCAAGGGATATATGTATCTGAAGAACAAGGACGTCCTCGGCTTTGTATGCGACGTCGTATTCTGGTATATGATGCTTGTCGGCCTTGTTATGATGCTGATCCCGACCGAGCTGTTCAGCTCGATCGCACAGATTCAGATCGTATTCCCGCCGGCGGTAAGCATGCTGGCAAAGTGGATGGCTATTCTCGGAGCCGTCGGCATCCTGGTGATGTCGGCCCGGACGACGAAGAATCCGGCGCTCAGACTGGCTCTCGGCGCTTACGATTTGTACAACATATCAGGCTGGCTGTCTGATGTGCTCTCTTATTCAAGACTTTTAGCCCTGGGACTGGCAACCGGCGTTATCGCTTCCGTTGTCAATCAGATGGGCAGCATGTTTGGTTCCGGCCCGATAGGCGCAATCCTGTTTATTGCAGTCTTTTTATTCGGCCATCTGTTCAACCTGGCAATCAACCTGCTGGGTGCATACGTCCACACATGCCGTCTTCAGTATGTGGAGTTTTTCGGTAAATTCTATGAGGGCGGAGGAAAAGAATTCACGCCGTTTAAACAAAATACGAAATATGTAGATATTAAGGAGGATTTATAATATGAGCGGTATTGTTTTTGCATTATTAGGTGTAGCAGTAGCAGTTGGCCTGGCAGGCATGGGTTCTGCCTGGGGCGTAGGCATTGCAGGCCAGGCGGCCGCAGGCGTTGTAACAGAAGATCCGGGTAAATTTGCGAAGGTTCTTGTACTTCAGCTGCTTCCGGGTACTCAGGGTATCTACGGTCTGCT
The DNA here is from genome assembly GCA_036419695.1 of [Clostridium] symbiosum. Classification (NCBI taxonomy): domain Bacteria; kingdom Bacillati; phylum Bacillota; class Clostridia; order Lachnospirales; family Lachnospiraceae; genus Otoolea; species [Clostridium] symbiosum. The sequence goes on along the minus strand of CP143946.1, from coordinate 4,998,463 downwards.
GGTTGGTTTCATCACATTATCCAAAATCGGCCTCTTAGGCGGCGGTGTTAACATGGATATGGCAATGACGGAAGGTCTTCTTTACTTTGCAGCCTGCATCCCGATCGGTATTGTAGGACTTATCTCTGCAAGATATCAGGGTGAAACAGCCGCTGCATCCATTGGCATCGTGGCTAAAAAACCGGAGCAGTTCGGTAAAGCCATGCTGTTCCCGGCCATGGTTGAGACATATGCAATTCTGGCGCTGTTAATCTCCATCCTGGCAGTAAGTGCCCTGTAATACGATAAACTTAAAGTAAGGAGAGTTTAGAATGACCGGATTAGACAAAATTATAAGTCAAATCCTTGAAGATGCAGGCAAAGAAGCGCAGGAAATTTCCGAGAAGGCAAAAAGCGAGGTTCAGTATATTCTGGAGGATGCCGAAGAGGGCTGCAAAAGAATCGCGGCGGAGAACGATGTAAAGCTGGCCGAGGAGGCTACAAGCTATATGGAGCGAATTAAATCTTCCGCAGAACTGAAAAAACGCCAGTCCGTGCTGCTCGCAAAACAGCAGGTTATCACGGAGATGCTGAATCAGGCATATGAAACGCTGCTTGGAAAAGAGGGCGAAGAATATTTTACTCTGATTGAGAAAATGCTTAATAAATTTGTCCTGCCCAAAGAGGGTGAGATTTATTTTTCAAAGAAAGACCTGGACAGAATGCCGCAGGGATTTGAAGCTGTAATTGAAAAAGCGGCTTCTTCAAAAGGCGGGAGCCTGGTTCTTGTAAAGGAGCCGAAAAACATAGACGGAGGTTTTATTCTGGTCTATGGAGGTGTTGAGGAGAACTGTTCATTTAAAGCGCTGCTCGCGGCGAGGAGAGATGAACTTTCCGATAAGGTACATGCAATGTTATTTTCATAAAGTGTAACCGCGTAACTGTCCGGACGGCAGGATACCGCAAAACGGTAACGCATGAAGGTACGGAACAGTTATTACCGAGAAGGAGGATCATATGTCTGATACAAAATATGCCTATGCGGTTGCACGAATCCGTGCGATGGAACTGTCGCTTTTTTCCGCCTCCACGCTGGATCAGCTGATGGCCCTGAAAACGTATGAGAGCTGCCTGCAGTTTCTTGTAGAAAGGGGCTGGGGCGATCAGGATACGTCCCAGGACGCGGAAGCGATCCTGGCAAAGGAGAGGGAAAAAACGTGGAATGTGGTCAGAGAGCTTCTGAAGAAGGAGGACGCGGGCATTTTAAATGTCCTGTCCTACGAGAATCTCTTCCACAATCTCAAGGCGGCAATCAAGGAAACGGTCACTTCGGATCACCATGGGAACATCTATTTTGACAACTGTGCCGTGAACGGCAGGGAGATGGCCCGCATCGTGGCGGAACGTGACTGGCAGGCGCTTCCGGCCAATATGAGGCCGGCGGCGGAGGAAGCCTATGAGACATTCCTGCACACGAGGGACGGACAGCTCTGCGATATCATCGTAGACAGGGCGGCTCTGGAAGCAATCTATGCGGAGGGGGAGAAATCTAAGGACCCGGTCATCAGGGCCTATGCCGAATCCACCGTAGCGGTTGCCGACATCAAGATCGCCGTCCGCTCACAGAAAACCGCAAAATCACTTGAATTTATAAAACGGGCAATGGCTCCCTGTGCCAGCCTGAGCGTTACCCGCCTCAGTTCGGCGGCGCTCTCCGGCATGGACGCCATCTGCGAATATCTGGAAGGTACTGCATATGCAGGCGGCGCCGAGGCGCTGCGTGAATCGCCGTCGGCTTTCGAGCGCTGGTGTGACAACCAGCTCATGGAGGCGATCAAACCGCAAAAGTATAATTCATTTTCAGCAGGACCTCTGGTAGCCTACGTGCTGGCCAGGGAGAATGAGATAAAGACAGTCAGGATTATTCTGACGGCCAGGCTGAATGAGCTTCCTGAGGAGCAGATCCGGGAAAGGATAAGGGAAATGTATGTATAAAGCAGCAGTGATGGGCGACTACGACAGTATTTACGGCTTTGCGGCGCTCGGACTGGATACATTTTCTGTATCCGGCCAGGAGGATGCTGAAAAAATGCTTCACAAGCTTGCCGGCAGTGAATATGCAGTCATCTATATAACGGAAGCCGTGGCGGCCGGAATTGGCCGCGCCATAGCGAAATATAAAGAAAACCTGCTTCCTTCCATCATCCTGATACCGGGAATTTCCGGTAATACGGGAAAGGGCGTGGAAGGCGTTAAGAAATCAGTGGAGCAGGCGGTCGGTTCTGATATCCTTTTCGGAGGAAACCAGTAGCGGGACCGGGGAAGCTGTCCGGCGGGAACGCCGCGGCGGCCATATTGTTAAGAAAGGTGGGTGTGACCTTCCAATGAGCAAAGGTACGATTAAAAAAGTGGCAGGCCCTCTGGTTATTGCACAGGGGATGAGAGATGCCAATATGTTTGACGTGGTCCGCGTAAGCAACCAGCGTCTGATCGGTGAGATTATTGAGATGCACGGAGATGAGGCCTCCGTTCAGGTATATGAGGAGACATCCGGACTGGGGCCGGGAGAGCCGGTAGAGTCGATCGATGTGCCGCTTTCCGTAGAGCTGGGGCCGGGACTCATTGCCAGTATTTACGACGGTATCCAGAGGCCTCTGGATGAGATCATGAAAGTGACGGGGAGCAATAACCTGAAAAGAGGTGTTGAAGTTCCTTCCCTGAACCGCGAGAAGAAATGGGAGTTTGTTCCCACGGCCAAGGCCGGTGATGAGGTTGAGGCCGGTGATATCATCGGAACCGTGCAGGAAAGTATTGTAGTAGTTCAGAAGATTATGGTACCTTACGGAATTAAGGGCACGATAAAAGAGATTAAGGGCGGTGAGTTCACCGTGGAAGAGGTTGTGGCTGTCGTTACCACGGATGAGGGTGACAAAGAGCTTACCATGATGCAGAAATGGCCGGTCCGCAAGGGACGTCCTTATCTGAGAAAGCTTCCGCCGGAGACTCCGCTTGTGACAGGACAGCGTGTTGTAGACTCTTTCTTCCCAATCGCCAAGGGCGGCGTTGCAGCCGTTCCCGGACCGTTCGGAAGCGGAAAGACCGTTATCCAGCATCAGCTTGCTAAATGGGCCGAGGCGGATATCGTGGTTTATATCGGCTGCGGCGAGCGTGGAAACGAGATGACCGACGTTCTGAATGAGTTCCCGGAACTGAAAGATCCGAAGACCGGCCACTCCCTGATGGAGCGTACTGTTCTGATTGCCAACACTTCCGATATGCCGGTTGCGGCCCGTGAGGCGTCCATCTATACCGGTATTACAATTGCAGAGTACTTCCGTGACATGGGCTTTTCCGTGGCGCTGATGGCAGACTCCACATCCAGATGGGCTGAGGCCCTCCGTGAGATGTCGGGACGTCTGGAGGAGATGCCGGGTGAGGAAGGCTACCCTGCTTATCTGGGAAGCCGTCTGGCCCAGTTCTATGAGCGTGCCGGCCATGTGGTATGTCTCGGCAAGGACGGAAGAGAAGGCGCCCTGTCCGCGATCGGAGCCGTATCCCCGCCAGGCGGTGATATTTCCGAGCCGGTATCCCAGGCGACACTGCGTATTGTAAAGGTATTCTGGGGACTGGATTCTTCCCTGGCTGCAAAACGTCATTTCCCGGCCATCAACTGGCTGACAAGCTATTCACTTTACGTGGACAGCATGGGCAAATGGTTTGACGAGCACGTAGACAGCGAGTGGATGGAAAACCGCCAGAAGATGATGAGCCTGTTACAGGAGGAGTCGGAGCTGGATGAGATCGTTAAGATGGTTGGTATGGATGCACTTTCCCCTTCCGACCGGCTTAAGATGGAGGCGGCCCGTTCTATCCGTGAGGACTTCCTGCACCAGAACTCATTCCATGAGATTGACACCTATACTTCCCTGCGCAAGCAGTTCCTGATGATGAAGCTGGTTATGGCTTTCTATGAGGAATCCCAGAAAGCGTTAAACGCCGGTGCTTCGGCAAACGGACTCATCAAGATGGCCGTCAGGGAGCAGATTGGACGATTTAAATATACGACGGAAGACAATATAGAGACAGAATACAAGAAAGTTTTAGATGAACTGGCAAAAGAAATTGCCGATGTATTAGGAAAGGAGGACTTCTAAATGCCAAAAGAGTATAGAACCATACAGGAAGTAGCCGGTCCTCTGATGCTGGTGCGCGGCGTTGAGAATGTTACTTATGATGAACTGGGAGAGATTGAGCTGGCAAGCGGCGAGACAAGGCGCTGCAAGGTGCTGGAGATCAACGGAAGCGACGCTCTTGTACAGTTATTCGAGAACTCAACCGGTATTAACCTTTCCAACAGCAAGGTGCGGTTCCTTGGAAGAACGATGGAGCTGGGCGTATCGGAAGATATGCTGGGCCGTGTATTCGACGGCCTGGGCCGTCCGATCGACGGAGGCCCCGATATCCTGCCGGAGGAGAGAAGAGACATTAACGGACTGCCGATGAACCCGGCGGCCAGAAGCTACCCGGAAGAGTTTATCCAGACCGGTATCTCGGCTATTGATGGACTGAATACCCTGGTCCGCGGCCAGAAACTGCCTATTTTCTCGGCATCCGGCCTTCCTCATGCCAATCTGGCGGCTCAGATCGCAAGGCAGGCAAGAGTGCGCGGAACTGATGAGCAGTTCGCCGTAGTGTTCGCCGCTATGGGTATCACCTTCGAGGAATCCAACTTCTTTATTGAGAGCTTTAAAGAGACAGGCGCGATTGACAGGACTGTACTTTTCGTCAACCTGGCAAACGACCCGGCCGTAGAGCGTATCGCAACACCGCGAATGGCCCTGACTGCAGCCGAGTACCTGGCATTTGAAAAAGATATGCATGTACTTGTAATCCTGACCGATATCACAAACTACGCAGACGCCCTGCGTGAGGTTTCCGCAGCCCGTAAAGAGGTTCCGGGACGCCGTGGCTATCCGGGCTACATGTACACCGACCTTGCTTCCCTCTACGAGAGAGCAGGACGTCAGAAGGGCAAATCGGGTTCCATCACGATGATTCCGATCCTGAGCATGCCTGAGGATGATAAGACTCACCCGATCCCCGACCTTACCGGATATATTACCGAGGGCCAGATCATTCTGAGCCGTGAACTTTACAGAAAAGGTATTACACCTCCAATCGATGTACTGCCGTCCCTGTCACGATTAAAAGATAAAGGTATCGGCGAGGGTAAGACGAGAGCCGACCATTCCAACACGATGAACCAGTTGTTTGCCGCTTATGCCCGAGGCAAAGAGGCAAAAGAGCTGATGGTAATCCTGGGCGAGGCTGCGCTTTCCGATATCGACCTGATTTACGCCAAATTTGCGGACGCCTTTGAGAAAGAATACGTTTCCCAGGGCTACACGGCAAACCGCGATATTGAAGAGACACTGAAGATTGGCTGGAAACTCCTTTCCATTCTTCCGAGGGCGGAGCTGAAACGTATCGATGACAAATTCCTGGATCTCTACTATGGGAAAGACTAAAGACTGAAGACCAAAGAGTAGGGACGAACAATAGAATAGTTAGTTACTGTCCGCAGAGAATATTCCGCGAAGCGTCCTTCTGTTACTGTACGCGGAGCGAACAGTAACAGAAGGAGGTGATTGCCGTGGCATCTACACAGGTGAACCCAACCAGGATGGAGCTTACAAGGCTCAAGAAAAAACTGGTGACAGCCACGAGAGGCCATAAGCTTCTGAAGGATAAACGAGATGAGCTGATGCGGCAGTTTCTGGATCTGGCAAGGGAGAACATGGCCCTGCGCCTCAAGGTGGAAGATGGGATCAGAAGCGCCAACAAGAATTTCGTCATTGCAAAGGCGGGAATGTCTGAGCAGGCGCTGAATGCCGCCCTGATTGCGCCTAAGCAGGAGGTATATCTGGAGACCGGAAAGAAGAACGTCATGAGCGTCGATATCCCGGAGTTTGAATATAAGACGAGAACGGCAGATGAGAATGATATTTATTCTTACGGATTTGCCTTTACTTCGGGCGACCTGGACGGCGCCGTCAAATCCCTGGCGGATATCCTGCCGGATATGCTGAAGCTGTCCGAGACCGAGAAGGCCTGCCAGCTCATGGCCGCCGAGATCGAGAAAACCAGAAGGCGTGTAAACGCCCTGGAACATGTCATCATCCCGGAGACAAAGAAGAACATCAAGTATATTACGATGAAGCTGGATGAGAACGAGAGAAGTACCCAGATCCGTCTGATGAAGGTGAAGGATATGATGCTTGAAGAGGCTCATCATTACAAGGAAAAGCAGGCAGCTGCAGCAGAGTAGATAAGTAAATAAGAAATTGAGGCCGGCCGGTATCTGTAGGATAGAGGATACAGATGCCGGCCGTGTCTGCCTTTTTACAAAAACATAAGACTGTATTTTGTTTTTATGAGGTATTACATATGAGCATTCGCAATTCCATGTGCCGGTTGTTTTTCGCACTCGTTGTTCCTCCTTTTTTACTTTTTATGCTCCTGGTTGCCTATCTGTTTTCCAATAAAATGGAAAAAGTAATTACCGACAGCCTTCAGGTTGTGGCCAATGCCCAGGTAGCGGAGATGACGGACTTTTGCGAACAGCAGAGAGATTATCTGACCATCATGGGAAACATGAATATGTCGAGGGCGGCCATGCGCGGCCAGCTTAATGATGAAATGCAGGGATATCTGGATAATATGCTGGAGGCCCGTGTCCAGACAATGGGATATCTGGACGCAATTGCGATCATTGATAAAGACCGCCGCGTGGCTGCATGCGGTGAACAGCATGATGTATTTGCCAATGATGGGATTGATCCCCTGATAGAAATGATGGGAGATAAAACGTTTTACATTTCTGATACGATGCTGGATGAAGAAGGAAATAAGACTCTGGTCGCGATAGCAAAAATTGAAGACGGGGAAGAAGTATTAGGCTATGTTCTGGCGGAACTATGTATCGATTTCTATAAAACCATCAGGGAACGGGCAGAGTTGTGGAACGAATCCACCTTTTACCTGCTGGATGGGAAGGGAAAGATTATCAGTGCGGGTACTTCCGATGAAAACCGGGATTCCTTTGTCACGACGGAGGCGGAACGGAAAAACTACACCGCAAAATACGGCTCAATTGATTTTACGCTGCATCCTCAGGGCAGTTTCCGTTATAAGGTTGGCGGAACGGATTATATTACTTATTATTCCAACCTGGAATATACGAACTGGCGTGTTATGCTGTCGGTCAATTTAAGCGCCTACCAGAGCCAGAAAACGGTTTACTATATGATGATTTGCTTTATTCTGCTGCTCTGGTTTATGCTGGCGGCGGGAATTGGCTGGTTTGCATCACACCGGATTATCCATCCGATAAAAAATATTTCCGACACATTGAATTCCATCCGGGAAAGACAGGATTATTCCCCGCGCGTCGAGGTTGGAAAGAAGGATGAACTGGGAGCGCTGGCAGCAGAGGTCAACGGTCTGCTGGAATTTATAGAGACGGAAAATCTCTACAAGATGCAGCAGCAGCGCCTTCTTCAGGAGCGCGCCGGGCGGGATGCCCTGACAAAAGTCTTTAACCGGGAACGGATCAGCCAGTCTATCCGGGAAGCAGTTGAGCGCCACAGAAACGCACATACAGGACTGGCGGTACTGTTTGTGGATATTGACGACTTTAAGGACTTTAACAATAATTACGGACACAATGTCGGAGATCAGGCTCTGATGTTCCTCGCATCTGTCCTTGAGAGAGAGACAAATGGAACGGTAGGGAGGGTTGGAGGCGATGAGTTCGTAATCCTGATAGAAAGCCCCGGGGATAGGGCGGAGATGGAAGAGCGGCTGGTGCAGGTAGAGAAAACGGCGGCGGAACGGTTTGTGCTGCGCGGCAGCGGAGTGCATCTGCCGGTTTATTGCTGTATCGGCGCCGTAACCGTTGATTTTTCGGTATATGATGCCGTGGAACTGACATGTGAGAAACTGATGGATATGGCGGATCATGCAATGTATCAGATGAAAAATGGCGGAAAGCATGGCCATGTAATATTGGAATATTCAGAAAAAGCAGGGAGCCGGGAGGTCTGAAAGACTTAAGGCTCCCTTTTTTATTGAGTGGCAATGAAAAGTTCGCGAAGCGTGCTTTTCGTTGTTGTTGGGAGGCGGCGGACGGTCCGGTTAAAAACATTGTAATTTCCATCGAATTGTCCGCAATGAAAAGACATACGGCTGAGCCGGGGAGAAAGGTAATATTGTATTTTTCCCCCATAATATGGTATGATAGACCTGCTAAATCTGAAACGTTCAGGCACATACGGGGGGAGCTATGAAAATTCGGGTCAGGTATTTCAATAAAAAGAAGTTTTTTTCGGGCTGTTTTTTACTGCTGCTTGGAATCTGTATGCCATATTTTCTGACAATCAATATGTGGAATATTCCGGAAAAAGCCTATGACGCCATCGTCACACGGGACAAGCTGGAATTGTGGACGGCGGGAATGAAGCTTGGGGCGCTGAACTCCATCCGTGCATTTCCCCATTATTTTGGGGCGTTCATTATCGCTGAATCCATCGAGCTGGACAGCGATCACAAGATCACAAAGTGGCTGAAATCTGCCATTGTCTTCTGCATCATCCCATTAATTTATACGATTATCAGTGTGGTCCACCAAATTAAGTATGATTTTGGAATACCGGCGCTGTCTCTTATTATTCTGCTGATTCTGCTGGGAAAAAATGATTATAATTACGTCAGCCTGTGGAAAAAAGCCATGCTGATTCTGGTGTTTCTGTCGGCGCTTCAGTTCCTGGATATCATGCCCTGTTTAAAGGGACTTCCCACAGGCAGGGGAGAGATGTCGAAGGACATCAAGATTATTGCCGAGTTTCTGGAGATGGAACCCGAGATGAATGGGACCGTGGCGATATTCTTTGCCCTTTTAATGTTCATGGGGGTGCTTCTCTTTCTGCTGATCCGGGATGAGAATAACCTGAGGGCGATGAATGAACTGAAGGCCCAGAACGAGAGGATGGTCATGGATACCAGGCTCCGTGTCCTGGAGAACCGGACGTATCTGGAAATGCGCCATCTGGTCCACGATCTCAAGTCTCCGCTGACATCGGCCCAGGCGCTGGTGGGCGTGGTGCGGATGTCCTGCGATTCCAGGCAGATGTCAAAGGAATCGGGATATTTAAGCCAGGTGGAATCGGCCATTGAGAAGATGAGCGGGATGATTTCCGAGATTCTTTATGAGAATCACAGGACCAGGATTTCGACGGAAGAAATACTGGATTCCGTCTTAGCCCAGATTTCCGTTTCGGAGTATTCGTCCCTGGTCCATGTGTCGAACCGGGTTCCGGAAAAATACCTGCTAGTCAATAAAATTCGGTTTTCAAGGGCTCTTATCAACCTGATTGAGAACTCGTTCTATGCCCTTGCGGAGGATGGCGGAAGCATAGATTTTATCGTGGACAAGGCCGGCCCGGACGGGGAAGAGGAGATCTGTTTTAATATAACCGACAATGGAAAAGGAATCGATGAGGATACATTGTCACTCATCTGGGAACGGGGATTTACCACCAGAAGCTCTCACGGCCTGGGCCTGAGCTTTGTAAAGAAAGTGGTGACGGATTCGGGCGGGACGATAGCGATAGACAGCGAGATCGGAAAAGGGACAAGCATTGTACTGAGATTGCCCGAGGATAAAGAGGAGGAGTATGATGAGCAGCAGTGTAATTAAAATTCTGTTGATTGATGATGAGCCGGAGATTCTCTGCGCGCTGAAAGCGGTGATTGAGACACAGGGCTGGGAGGGGCTGATGGCCCAAAACGTCAGGCAGGCGCTGGAACTGTATGAGAAGAGCACGCCCGATCTTATTCTGATTGACTACCACATGCCGCATATCAATGGGGTGGAGGGAGTGAAAATGTTCCGGAAAATCGATCCGGACATTCCCATCATTGTATTTACGATAGATGAGGATCAGAGCATTGCCGACAAGTTTCTGGAGGCGGGCGCCAGTGATTTTGCCACGAAACCGATCAAGGCGCCGGATATTATTTCCAGAATCCGCGTCCATATCAGGCTGATGGAGAGCAAAAAGGCAAGGAAGAATGAGTACGAACCGTTTATCGTCAAGGGCATCGGAACCTCTACGATGGAGCTGATTAAGGATGCGATGAGGGGACAGACACAGTACCTTACCGTGGAGGAAATCTCGGAGAAAACGGGGCTTGCCTATCAGACGACATACCGCTATCTCCAGCACCTTACCTCGGATGGAAAAGTGGAGGTAAAGAGCAGTTACGGCAAGAAAGGAAGGCCGAAACAGAGCTATTTACTGCTGTAAATTGTATGAAACTATTAGAAAAGAGCTGTTTTAAAATGATTTTATGGTTAAAATCACGAAAAAACAGCTCCTTTTTTGTCTATTTCAACGAGAGATAAATAAGAGAAAAAATAGAAGTTTGGGATGGCCTATGATACTATGATTTTAACAAAAAAATAACACAGGAGGGAAATATGAGAAAGAAATCAGTTGCAGTTTTAATGTGCCTGGCGCTGGCCATGGCAGTGAGCGGATGTGGGGAAAAGACTTCCCAGGGAAGCGGCCAGCCGGCTGCCACGCAGACACAGGCCGCAGGCGGAGAGGTGCAGGCACCCGCGGAAGTTGAGGGGCTCAAGGAGGCGATCGCCGAAGCGCCGGTTCTTCTGACTTCCGTAGGACAGAGCGCCGATTATGAGATGGTTAAGACGATGCTGGATAAGAACAACATCAAGTGTGAGAAAAACAGCCTTGCCACCTCGGCGGATTTGGAAGGGATTAAGACGCTGATGCTGGCCGTGGGAGGTTCCTCCAAAGGACTTGGAGCCGCCGGAATCGACGCCAACGGTGAACTGGAGCGTGTGGCCGAACTGATTGGCGCGGCGGATGAGCAGGGAATCGTCATCATCGCGGTGCATGTGGGCGGAGAAGCCAGACGCGGTGATTTATCTGATAAATTCATTGCACCGAGTTTTGAAAAAGCAGACTATGCCATCGTAGTGGCGGACGGAGATAAGGACGGCCTCATGAGGGGACTTGCGGCACAGGCAGGAATTCCTTTCGACGAGGTGAGCAGCATGGCCGACGTGGTTCCGAAACTGGGCGCCGCATTTAAATCTTAAGTTTCAGGGGGTTACATATGAGTATTGAGCTGATAATATTTTTGGCCATGGTAGTTGTGTTCGTGGCAGGCTGTTTTCTTCTGAAGCTGCCGGTAAGCCTCTCCATGGTGCTGGCGGCCATCGTCGGAGCCCTTGTGGGAGGATATGGTTTTCCGATCCGTCATCTGATCGAGGGAACCTTCTCCTACGTGGATACGATTCTGGTTATTACGACCGCCATGATTTTCATGAAAGTAATCCAGGAGTCGGGAGCGCTGGATGCGCTGTCTTCCCTGATTATTGAGAAGTTCCATAAGGCCCCGGCCCTGCTGGTCTGCCTGATTATGCTGGTCATTATGTTTCCGGGCATGATTACCGGTTCTTCCACCGCAGCGGTTCTCTCCGCCGGTTCCATTATGGCCCCGGTGCTGATGCTGATCGGAATTCCGCAGCTTGAAACGGCCTGCATCCTGGCCATGGGCGGAATCCTGGGAATGATAGCTCCGCCGGTCAACATTCCGGCCATGATTATCGGAGGCGGAATTGATATCCCTTATGTCGGATTTGAACTTCCCCTTGCGTTTCTGACATTTCCGCTTGCATTTATTTTTGCCCTGATGTTCGGGTTAAAATATGTGAAAAAGCTGGAATACGAAGTAATCAGGGAAAAACTGAATCAGGAGCCGGGCGAGAAATTCGGTTTCAAGATTTACATCCCGATTTTTGTGGCAATGATTCTGATGGTCCTGAATAAGACGGTTCCATCACTCCCCAACCTGGGAATGCCGCTGATTTTCATGATTGCCTCGGTGACGGGACTGTTCACCGGCTACAAAATCAATGTGCAGAAGGTATGTAAGGACGCGGTCCAGAGTGTGCTTCCTGTTCTGGGAATCCTGATGGGCGTCGGAATGTTTATTCAGATTATGACGCTGACGGGCGTGCGCGGCTTTATTGTAACAACCTGCCTGAGCCTTCCGAACGGATTCTTATATCTGGCGATGGCGGTTACCATTCCTCTGTTCGGCGCAGTATCTTCCTACGGAGCGGCCTCCGTGCTGGGAGTACCGTTTTTGCTGGCTTTCCTGAGTAAGAACCAGATTATCACGGCGGCGGCCATTTCCCTGATCGCTTCACTGGGAGACATGATGCCCCCGACGGCGCTGGCCGGAATCTTTGCAGCCCAGGTAGTCGGTCTTGACAAGTATACGAAAGTGCTTAAAAAGTGTATGATTCCGTCCCTGATGATTATTGTCTGGGCCATTGCATTTATTCTTCTTGCTAATGTTCTGGCGCCGTATATTGTGATTAAATAGAGGGAGGGATCGGATATGATTACATTGATTTACAGAGGAATTGTGGCACTTGTCCTGATTTTTACCATCTGGAACCTGTTTGACGAAAAAAAGATTACACTGCAGGCCAACGCCGCGCTCGTCGTAATTCCGCTGATACTGAGATTATTAATGATTAAATAAGGAGGCAGACATGAAGAAAAACCATATTACAGCGGCTGTCTGCCTGGCGGCGGCGCTGCTGGTGACAGCGGTGACGGGACAGAATTTCGCGTCACTGAAGAATCTCGGGGAGATTAAGCCGGGACCGGGTGTGACGGGCACGAAGATGCTTTCCGAGTATTTTGACGGCATCAAAGGCACGAACATGGACACGGAAGTCTATGTGATGGAGGGAGAAAAACCGGGCGGCAAGGTGCTGATTCTCGGAGGAACCCACGGGAATGAACCGGCCGGATATATGGCGGCTATTACATTTATTGAAACGGCAAAGGTGGAAGAGGGAACGGTCTACGTGATTCCCTTTACCAACCGAAGTGGAATGACCCACAACGATCCCCAGGAGGCGTCCCCACAGTATATGCACATTACAACACCCAGCGGAGAGCGGAAATTCCGTTATGGCTCCAGGGCCTCCAATCCGATTGACCAGTGGCCGGATCCGGACGTCTATGTGCATGCGGCCTCCGGGCAGCAGCTCTCCGGCTCGGAGACAAGAAATATCAACCGGGCGTACCCGGGAAAGCCGGACGGCAATTCTACGGAAAAAGCGGCCTATGCAATAGCGGAGATGATCCGGGCGGAAGGCGTGGACGAAACCTTCGACCTGCATGAAGCATCCCCGGAGTACCCGGTTATCAACGCGACGGTTTCCCATGAAAAGGGGATGTCGCTGGCGGCCAGCGGAATGATGGAATTGACCTTTGCGGGTATCCAGATGTCACTGGAACCGTCGCCGACCAACCTGCACGGCCTGACACACAGGGAGCTGGGAGATTATACGAAAACGATTCCGCTGCTGATGGAAACCGCCAATGCATCACAGGGACGTCTGCGCGGGGCAACCAATGAAAAACTGGCCCTGACGGGCAAAGATAAGGCGTATGTCAAGAGCGCGAAGCTGGGATTTCTGTATGTTCCCTATGATGAGAACGGGCATCCCATTGAGGAGAGGGTCGGAAGACATCTTCAGGGAGTCATCGAGTATACGAAAGCATACAACCAGCTGTACCCGGACAACCAGATTGTTTTTTCAGAAGTTCCAACCTATGCGGAACTGTTCCTGGATTCGGACGGCTCGGATCTGGGGGGAAACAGACTGGGAAGTTTTCTGAACTAGAGTGTGAGTGAAAATTGTTTTCAGTCAGACACACTCCGGAACGGTAACCTTTTAAGAGAGATGAGGAGGATATAAATATGAGAAAGAAAAGTTTGGCGCTCTTTTTAGCTGCTGCTCTGGCGACATCCGTTACGGGATGCCAGACAAAGACCACGCCGCCGGCCACGGAGGCGGTTCAGGAGTCCGCTGTCCAGACGGAAGCGCCTGAGGAAACGCAGGAAGCTCCGGCGGAGGAAGAGGGATGGAAACCTTACGACGAGAACGGACAGATTAAGCGCGATGACCGTGACGGAAACGGTAAAAACGGCGTGGTATCCACAGGTAAATATGAGGCGTCAAAGATAGGAGCCGACATTATTGAGGCCGGCGGAAACGCCGTAGACGCAGCGGTTGCCGTAGGCTTTGCCCTGGGTGTATGCGAGCCGCAGTCATCCGGTATCGGCGGAGGCGGATTTATGTTAATCCATTCGGCGGAGACAGGCGAGAATGTATTTGTAGACTTCCGTGAACCGGCGCCGTCCAAGGCAGAGCCGGGAATGTGGCCGGTCGATGAAAACGGCGAACTGACAGATGACACAAAATGGCTGGGCGGCCCCGCAGTCGGCGTACCGGGCGAGGTAAAAGGACTGTTATACGCCCTGGATACATACGGAACAATGACAAGGGAAGAGGTTATGAATCCGGCCATCGAGATGGCGGAGAACGGCTATGAGGTATCGGCTGTCCTGAACCGGGATATGATGGAAGAGTTCGAAGTGCTCACCCGCTTCGAGGCCTGCGGTGATATCTACCTGAAAGAAGGATTCCCATATCCGGTCGGCGATGTGATTAAAAACCCGGATCTCGCAAAATCACTTTCCCTGATCCGCGACAACGGCCCGGATGCGTTCTACAAGGGAGCAATGGCGGAAGCCATGGTTAAGGCAGTCCAGGAAGCGGGTGGAATCCTGACTCTGGAAGATCTGGCAAACTACGATATCAAGCTCAGGACACCGGTCAGCGGCACATACAGAGGATATGAGATTCTTTCCTCCCCGCCTCCATCATCGGGCGGCACGACAATCGTGGAGATTCTGAACATTCTCGAGAACTTTGATATTAAGGGAATGGGACACAATTCAACGGAGCATCTTCACACATTGACGGAAGCTATGAAAATGGCATACAAGGACAGAGGTTTCTTTGCGGCAGATACCGATTTTATCGATGTTCCGCTGACGGGAATGGCCTCCAAAGAATATGCAAAGGAACTGGCATCCCAGATCGATCCGGAAAAAGCACAGATTTTTGAGCATGGAGATGCATGGGCTTATGAGTCCCCACAGACGACCCACTACTCCATCATGGATAAACAGGGCAATATTGTCGCTGTAACGAAAACAATCAATTACGTATTCGGTTCCGGTGTGGTTCCGGAGGGGTACGGATTCATTATGAACGACGAGATGGACGACTTCGACGCCGAGGTTGGGACAGCCAACGAGGTACAGCCGGGCAAACGTCCGATGAGCTCCATGTCACCTACGATTATCCTTAAAGACGGAAAGCCGGTTATGACCATCGGCGCGCCGGGTTCCCAGAGAATTATTTCCGGTGTGGCTCAGGTTATCTCTAATGTCATTGATTTTGATATGGATATCCAGGATGCGATTTCCGCACCGAGAATCCATGCCGGTTCCGATTGGACCACAAGCGATGAGACAATCATGATCGAGACCAGGATCGACAAAGACGTAATCGAAGGATTAAAAGCCCTGGGCCATCCGGTACTTGAAACCGGAGACTGGATGGATTATCCGTGCGTGCAGGCTGTAGAGATGCTTCCCGACGGAACGCTGCGCGGCGGTGCGGATCCGAGGCGTGACG
The DNA here is from genome assembly GCA_036419695.1 of [Clostridium] symbiosum. Classification (NCBI taxonomy): domain Bacteria; kingdom Bacillati; phylum Bacillota; class Clostridia; order Lachnospirales; family Lachnospiraceae; genus Otoolea; species [Clostridium] symbiosum. Next base: position 4,982,820 of record CP143946.1, on the reverse strand, counting down.
GGAAAGCGGTTGGGTATTAACTGCAGTCAGGACGACTAAAACAATATAACATTGCATACGCTTCTTTACACTTTCAAAGCCGGGAGACTGAGCCTGTATACACGGGATTCAGCCATCCCGGCTTTTCTTTTTGTTCTATCTTATAAATTTATCTGAGCAGGACCGTTACCGGTCCTTTTTCTTTTGCCGGGAATCCAAGGAATAACATGAGTAAAGACAGCCGTGTACCTGTCGAAAATAGGGTTGTTCACGTGGGTGAATCTAAAGAGTATATTATGCTTTTCAAAAATCAGAAGGGAACTTTGACAGGTAATAAACTGTCAGGGTGGTCGAAAAATAACTTTTTGATTACAGGGAAGACAGCGAATATAATGAATTTATCGATAAGAACAGGGATCCCACCGGAATAATTATAAATATACGTTTCCTAACAGAAAGGACTTTAAAGGGGTTGACAACATGAACAGCATGGTAAAAGTGAAAGGAACTCCATATGAACAGGGCTTGCAGCAAGGGTTGCAGCTTAGGGAAATCATTCTCCATAATATTGGAGAAGTAAGAAAAAAGATGGTTTCCGATCACGTTGATATGATACGTTATGAAGCGTTTGTTGAGAGGAACGCAGCCTTTTTAGAACGGGCGCACAGTGATATTTTTGAAGAAATGAAAGGGATATCGGAAGGAGCTGGGATCCCTTTTGAGGAGATTTTGATGCTGAATATCCCCGCTTATTTTATGACGGGATATTTTAACCAGGAATGCAGCATGATTATGGCCAGGGGCAAAGCGACGGCGGATGGATGCACCTATGTGATTAAGAACAGGGATATGAGCACTTATATTGAGCAGGCTGTGGTGGAACGGGAATATCCGGACGGACTGAGGATTGTGGAGATTAATGGTGCAGGTACGGTCACCTATCCAGCCAGCGGGATGAACAGCCATGGAGTCGGAGTTGCGACGACCGGTTTCTGGTCGGCCAAAGCGCCTGCGGATATGGAGACAGTGGAGGATTCCCACATATTTTTAAATGTCCACCTCCTGCTTGCCGGGTGTAAGACGGCCCGGGAGGCGCTGGATTATGTGAAGGTGTCTCCCCGGATGAACGGACTCAACATTATGATTGTTGATCAGAAAGAGGCATGGCTGGCGGAGGTGACGAAGAACAAAGTTTCGGTAGAAAAGGACAGCGGAAGCGGCATTCTTTTCCGTTCCAACCATTACCTGTCGGATCAGCTTAAACACCTGAATCCGGAAGAAGCGGAATACCCCTCTACATATTTCCGATATAGAAGAATGGAAGAAATGCTGAGGGAACAGTATGGAAAAATCAGGTTTCAGGATTTATTCCGCATTATGTCAGACCATGAAAACGGAGTAAACGCGCTCTGCCGCCATCCGAAAGAGGGGGCGCCTTCCAGGACGATCTCGACAAGCCTTTTCGTGCTTGAGGACGGCGAGGCATGGACTACCCTGGGAAATCCATGTGACAGCCTGAAATACGCATTGCTGAAGTAGGAGGGGACGATGGACTGCAAAAATTATATAGATGGACGAATAGATAAACTAAAAAATATCATGTCAGAAAAGGGAATGGACGCGGTGATTTTGACGAAGCCGGAAAACGTGTTTTATTTCAGTAATTTTAATCCGGTTTTGAACAGCCATCCAGCGGTTATGATTATTTCTCTGGACGATGAACCGTGTCTGCTGGTGCATGCCATCCGTTACGTCCATGCCTGTGAAGAGGGTAAGATTGATAATGTCAAAATCTATGGTAAGTGGGGAGATAATATACCGCTGGCCGCCCATCCCGTCGATGCAGCCGGGATGCTTCTGGGGAAAAATAAGAAGAATCTCGGACTGGAGCTTGATTACAGCAGTTCCGGATTCTGCCGGGAGATTGAGGTTAAGCTGAGCCCAGGCAGGATAACCGACGTATCACCGGTGATCAATATGATGAAAATTATAAAAGACCCATATGAGATAAGCCGTATCAGACGTTCCGCAGCACTTGTTGATAAAGGTGTGGAGGTTACGATCGATTACTTAAAACAGGGCTGTTCCGAGGCGGAGGCCTGTACTCAGGGACAGTATTCCATGAGAAAGATGTGGCATGAGAAATTTTCTGATTCTGAGGTATGCGGTTTTGGTACTTCGGAGGGAGGAATGATTGACAGTCTTCATATATGGTGTCTTTCCAACGGGCATATCGCATACGGCTGTGACTGCCCACGGCATTACCATCCACGGACGGGAGATTTGACCCTTCCCATGGCCTGGGCCAAGACGGACGGCTATCATGCCGAAAATGAGAGAACCGTCATTATTGGAAAACTGGACTCATTTAAACAGAATGCTTATGACGCCATGCTTAAAGCGCGCGCGAGTATCTTCCGGATATTAAAACCGGGGGCGGCATTTGAAGATCTGTATGTTGTCGCGGCAAAGGTTTACTCTGAGAGCGGATTTGATTCAATCCTGCCGGGACGTGTGGGGCATGGGGTCGGCTGCTCCGCCCATGAGTTTCCGTCCCTGGAGCAGGGAAATCTGCTGCGGCTTGAACCCGGCATGGTGATGACGGTGGAACCGGGATTAATGGACAAATCGTGGGGAGGGGTACGGCATTCGGATACGGTCCTGATTACAGAGGATGGGTACGAACCGCTTACCCGGTTTGAGATGGGCGCTATTATAATTTAACACCCATCCCGGGATTTTGCGGGAGACATGTATAATGGGGCATTACGTCTGGACCATGCCAAGCACTTCCCGTATGGTGCTGATAAATGCCTGAATGGTCTTTGAAAGATATCTCGTATTTTTGTAATTTAAAGCAATTGTGTTTTTTGAATCGTAGTCTTCAATGGTGTAAAAACAATGATGTGAAAAATCGTATTGGGAATAGGTAATGAAGGTTTCGGGGAAAATCGAAACGCCCAGCCCGATGGAACAAAAAGACAGCAGGGTGCCTACGTTTTTTGTCTCCAGGAAAATGTTCGGGGATATATTCAGGTATTGGAGATAACGGCTGGTAAAGGTAGGCATTCTGGACGTCTGGGTCATGGCCAGGAACGGACATGTTTCCAGACAGCTCATTACAAAGCTGAGCTCCGGTTTCCTCGTTTGCAGGACGGGATGATTGGGGAAGTAACGCTCGATGATACTGTCGGGAATTACCACGATAATATTTTCCTCATAGAGTGGAATCGAGGTGATCTGACTGGACGTATCGGTCGCATAACCAATGCTGACATCCAGTTTGCCGGCCCGGATTCCGTTCTCCACCTCGTCCGTCGTACCCTCAAAGAGTTTGACCGAGACCTGGGGATACTTTTCCTGGAAGGCGTGGAATGCGGTGGGCAGAAGGACCTGGGAGCGGGCATGGGTGCTGCCAACGGTCAGGGAGCCGCCGACCATACCGCCTATGTCCAACAGCTCTTTTTGCAGATCATCCTGCATGGCGATAAATTCGGAAGCTCTTTTGCGCAGGTACATTCCGGCCGGAGTCAGGGTGAGGGGCTGCTTTCTGTCAAAGAGCGGAACTCCGAAACTTGTTTCCAGTTTATTGATATGGCCGCTTAAGGACTGTTGGGTTATATGGAGTTTCCGGGATGCTCTGTGAAAATTCATTTCCTCACATAATACCAGGAAATACTGCAGGTTCAAAAAGTTAATCATGGTAAAGCGCCTCCTATGATATGATACTTTTGAAGTATATCATGTATTTTGGCGGGGCTCAATAAAAACGGCGCTCTTTTGCGCCATGTACTTACAGGAGAAGGTAGTATGAATCAACAGAAAGAAAATAACAGCATTTTCAACCGCTTCCTGGCGGGAATCGAATATATGGGGAATAAAATCCCTGACCCAATGATGCTCTTTGTATGGCTTTCCATCATCACGGTAGCCGCTTCGTTCGTACTGTCGAAAATCGGTTTTTCGGGCATTAATCCGGCGACGGGAGAGGTTGTAACCGTTTACAATCTTTTGTCGGCCGAAGGCCTGGTCAGGATGATAACAACGGCGGTCAGTAACTTTACGGGCCTGTCGGCTCTTGGTATGGTTCTGGTATGCATGCTGGGCGTCGGGGTCTGTGACCGCTCCGGACTTTTTTCAGTGGCTCTCAGGAATGTGGTGGAAAATTCCAGGGGATCCAACCTGAAAATTATCTGTATCTTTGTATTTATGTGTGTCATGGCGGATGCGGCGGGAGGCACGGGCTTTGTTGTAATGCCGCCTCTGGGTGCCATTATCTTCCTGGCAATGGGAAGAAATCCGCTTGCCGGCATGCTCTGCGCCTACGGCGCCGTATCGGGGGCGTTCGCATCGAATTTACTGGTCACATCCATGGATGTCGTTAACCTGAGCTTTACGGAGACTGCGGCAAAACTGGTAGATCCAAATATCGCCCTTTCCCCTGCAATCAACTACTACTTTTCTGCATTTTCTGTTTTTACCCTTACGGCTATGGCGGTTTTCGTCACCGTGAAAGTGGTTGAACCGCGTCTGGGACAGTACCATGGAACCGGAGCCGGAGAAGAAGTGAGCGTAGTGACGGAAAATGAGAAAAAAGCTTTGAAATGGGCGGTGATTGCCGTGGCGGTATATCTGGCAGCCGTGCTCATTGGTGTAATTCCGAAAGGCGGTATACTGAGAGATCCGGAAACGGGCTCAGCGATTGCTTCCGCCGCTCCGCTTATGAAGGGACTGCCCTTCCTGATTGCACTCCTGTTTTTTATTCCCGGCGTTGCATACGGAAAGGTGTCGGGGGCGTTTAAAGGCAGCAAGGACGTGGCAAAAGCCCTGGGACAGGCGATGGCCGATATGGGACCTTACATCGCTTTGATATTTGTCTCGGCTCAGTTCCTCAAATATTTTGAATGGTCCAATATGGGGATTATTCTGGCAATCAAGGGAGCAGATTTCCTGGAAGCTTCCGGCCTGCCGATCCCGGTGGTGCTGGTTCTGTTTATCATCATGTGTGCGTTTATTAATCTGCTGATAGGAGGAGCTTCCACAAAGTGGGCCATTCTCTCGCCTATTTTCGTTCCAATGTTTATGTTTTTGGGATATCACCCGGCGCTGGCCCAGATGGCCTACCGGATCGGAGACTCCATTACCAATCCGATCTGCCCGACGTTTGCATACTTTGGAATGCTCCTGGCCCTGTCCCAGAAATACGATAAGAATGCGGGATTCGGTACTCTGATGGCTAATATGCTGCCTTATACCATAGCATTTTTCTGCTTTATGACGATACAGCTTCTTGTCTGGTTCTTCCTGGGAATCCCGTTCGGTCCCGGGGCGCCGCTCAGGCTTTCGTAGCAGATAACGGCTTTAGGAATAAGATAAAAAGGAAATCTTTCATAGCTGCGTGCAGCCGGAAAGATTTCCTTTTTGACAGTCTGCGGCTTTTCGGCCGAGAATAACAGTTTATTATTCCATTAAATAATAACCGAGAATCCGATCCACAACGGCGATCTGGTTCCGGATGCGCGTTTCCAATGGGTCTTCCTGCGACACCTCCACGGTGACGGCAGGGATACCGAGCGTTTCGGTGACAGTGCGGTTCAGGCTGCCTGTGGGAGTGCCATTGTAGCAGGAGAAGGGGGCGGAGGTTTTGAGCGTTCCGTCCTGGGATTCCACGATCAGGTCGAAGACCAGTTGATCAATGGTTCCGGAATCGGTGATAATAAGGGAGTTGCCCAGAAAATCACGCCCGCTCCCTTCGCGGTAAGCCTCATGCAGATCGATGACGAGATCGGGGGAGTATTCCCTGATTTTCTGGAAGATGGAGGCGGCCAGCCCGTCCGTCAAATCACGGTTTTTATCACCTGGAAAGGAACGGTTCAAATCCCGGTACTGTTCCACGTTCCGTTCCCCATTCCGGCTCCCCGGAGCATTGGCGGGGGAGAGGATGATAAGCGTCCCGCTTTTAAGCTTCCGGCGCTTTTTCAGTTGATCTGCGGCCATCCAGCCGGAAGTTTCATCCCCATGAATGCCTCCGACCACCAGGATGGTTTGGCCGGGGGAGCCGCTTTCCAGGATGGTAAATCCCGTTTCAAGAGGAGTGTGCTCCATGATGAGTTCCGTCTCAGGCCCCGGCCTGTAAACCGTAAAAAGGAAGACGGCGCACAAAACGAATAAAAGCAGCAGAACAGGCCGGCAACGGCCTGTTTTCTTTTGATTGGACATATTGTAGGTAACCTCACTGTATTATTTTCCGATTCAATAGCAACATGATTCAGTACTTTTGCGCTTATAAAAAGTATACAACAGCAGGGAGTAAAAAGATAGGACTGAAAAAACAGATACTGCCCACGCCGCATTGCGGTGTGGGCAGTATCAAAATCAGCTTTCCAGCATAATGTTCAATATCTCAATATCCGTGGCCCTCATGCCTTCACGGCCCATCCGGCCGATACTCTGGATGGTATCTTCCACGTTTTCTTTTACAAGGCCTTCGCCCGGCTGGAATACGCGTTTGTTTTTACTTAAGTGGAATGCGGTGAGGGCACAGTCTACGGCCGATGCGATTTTAGCCGCACAGGATGGTTTAGCGCCATCACATACCATTCCGCCGATGGTGGCGATGGTGTCGGTGATGATTCCGCAGATCTCATCATAGGTGGCCCCCAGCATATAGGCAATGCCGACGCCGCTTCCGCATGCCGCGCTGACCGCTCCGCAGTAGGCGGACAGACTGCCGATGTATTTCTTCTGGTGCAGGGAAATCAGGTTTCCGGCCACAAGGGCACGGTACAGCCCCTCATCGGAAATATGGTATTCCTTTGCATATTCAATAATTGGAAGAGAAACCGTCATACCCTGGTTTCCGCTTCCCGAGTTGATGACAACCGGCAGCGGGCATCCGCTCATTCTGGCGTCGGAACCGGCAGCGGCGGCTGCCTTGGCACGGATGGCAACGTCGCTTCCGAATGTGTCGAGAAGCGTGCGGCCTACCTGGGCGCCCCAGGGGTTATTCAGGCCTTCGCGGGAGATGGCAGTGTTGCATTCGATTTGGCGGGAAATCACCTCGCCGACATCGCTGAGATCCACACAGTCTGCAAATTCCAGGATATCTTTCACATTCAGCAGGGATTTATCGGGTCCGGCGGACTCTTTGGAGTACGACCCGGAGGCACTGTAGAGCACTTCGCCGTTTTTGACGATCTTCGTAATATTGCTGTGGTAATCACGTATTTCAACGGTGGCCGATTCTTCCCCGGCAAAAGCCGTGATAACAATATAGAGGTTTTCCACGCCTTCGATCAGTCCGCATTCACAGAATCCGTTCCTGACGAGAGACTGGGTTGTTTCAATCTGTTCCGGCGTGATATCTTCAAGCACGGCAAGGATACGGTCGACGTTGCCGCCTACGATGCCCAGGGTTGCGGCTGTGTCGATTCCCTTCATGCCGCCGGAGTTGGGGACGGTCACTCCCTTTACGTTTTTGACGATGTTACCGCTGCAGAGAATCTCGCAGCGCTGCGGCATTTGCCCCAGAACCTTTCTCACCTTGGCGCCCGCATAGGCGATAGCGATTGGTTCCGTGCAGCCCAGGGCCACGACGAGTTCATTTTTTAAAATTGAGACATAAGTGTTGTAAGTATTCCGGTTCATATTTACTTATCCTTTCTAGATTGGCTTATCAGATAAACCTTGCAATTTCTACCATGCCCCCGTATAATTTTACATGAGGGAAAGGGAGGAGCTGAGGTTATGAATTTCCTGAATTTGAAATATTTTATTGTGACGGCGGAAGAGATGAACTTCACAAAGGCGGCAAAACGCCTCTTTATATCGCAGCAGTCGCTCAGCAATCATATTGCAAAGCTGGAAGACTACTTCGGCGTCCAGCTCTTTGACAGAAATACACCGCTTACACTGACCGATGCGGGGGAAAGTCTTTTGAGGAGCGCCCGCAAAATTCTGAATGTGAAACAGGAGGCGGAGCTGGAACTGCAGGATATCCGTGATTTCCGCAGCGCGGTTCTCACTATCGGCGTGCCCAATACGAGAGGATCGGTGATTCTGCCGCCGCTTCTGATGAGATTCCGGAGCGAGTTCCCGCAGGTGCAGATACGCCTGGTGGAGGGAACCTCCAACGAGATTACCGATGCCCTGTACAAGGGCGATGTGGATTTTACCATCGGTTTTGAGCTGGATGCGCCTGACCGGATCCGGACGGAGGTGCTTCACGAAGAGCACACCTTGATCGTGGTGCCCGACAACATTCTGAGAGAATATTTTTCCGGGGAGGAGCAGAAGGAGATTCTAAGCAGGAAACTCCTGCCCATCCAGGTTTTTGCCCGGTGCCCCTTTATCAAGATGAAACACTCCAACTGGATTGGTGAGATATTTGAAAGCAGCTGCAGGGAGGGAAATATGACTCCCATTGTGATTCTGGAAACGGTCAATATTATGACAATGGTTTCCATGTGCAGGGCCGGGGGAGGCATTATCATCTGCCCCAGCGTCTTTGTGGAGGACAAACGGCCGGCTCTCGGCAATGTGAAAGAGGAACCTATCCATACGTTTATCCTGGATTTTCCCAATGCCCACAAGATGATCGCTATCAACTATCTGAAGAATAAATACCAGACAAAAGCGGCCAGAGAATTTATTGAAATGACGAAGGTAATGCTGGCCCGTCCATAGCAGGATTCAAAATACTGCGCCGTCTGCGGGAATTTCCGTGGCGGCGCAGTTTTTATTTAATACATTCTCTCTTCTACGTATTCTTTTACTCTCTTCACATAAGCCAGCATATTGTCATCCAGCGGATACCGGATCACGCAGCCGGGAGTCAGAATCTGATGGAGTCCCTTTAATGTCTTAAAGCTTTCATAAATCTGGTTCTGTATTTCATTTTTATGGCCGTTTGTGATATCCATGCGTTTTAAGCCGCCCATCAGGCATTTACCCGTCATGAGGAATGCCTCATCCAGTTCAGGAAGTGTCTCTCCGGCATGCCAGTTGAATACGGAAACAGGATAATCCTTTAAAATATCGAACATAATATTGTTGCCGTGGGCATGGATTGTGTTGAACCAGCCGTCCTTTGCGGCCTCCAGAACTTTTAAGTCATAAGGTTTTCCATATTCCATATATTCTTCGGCCGTCATTGAATCATAGGTGCTCATCTGAGAGGCGAAAAATACACCGTCGGCTCCAAGACGGATTGCCTCGGCGGCCAATGCTATGGTTGTCTCTGTGATAACATCCAGGGCTTTTTTTACGAGTTCCCCCTGGCCTTCCCTGATATGGGAAAGCATCGTTTTACCGGAAATTTTATCAGCGGTGGTTACTGGGCTGAAAACGGTGAACAGAACGGGCACTTCCTCGTCTTTGACCTTTTCAAGGAGCAGTTTTAAGGAGGTCAGTTCCCTGGCAAGACTGCCTTCGGTACAGGGACATGGTTTCAGCTTTAACCAGTCGGCGGCCTCTTTCACGGGGGTGCCGGTAACTTTTGCCACTCCTCCCTTGGCAATTTCGGAATAATCTACGGTGCATCCAAAATCCTCGATGGGGTACATGCCGTTGTTCATGGTCTTGATGAAATCCACGTCATATGTTTTGTAGAATTCATACGTTTTCTCCGCCAGAAGGGCAGGGTCCAGGTCAATACCGGGAAGATGGGTCCACAGGGAGTACGGCAGTTTGTCCGGCTTTGTCCCTTTTACAGCAGCCTGGATTCGTTCACGCTTTGTCATAATTCAACCTCCAATGTTATATGTATGCATTTTTATTAATAGTCTGTAAAACGCTTTCTGTAATTTCAGTATAAGAAGATGAATAGTAAAATGTCCAACAGGTTTTTTGATAAATGCAACAGTTAAAAGACTGTTATAAGGGAATGGGAATATAAACAAAAACTAAATTTAATGAAAAATTCGGAAATTACTTAATATTGGAAGAAGAAAATCAATTATATATCTTGTAATTTGTGCGATAATTTGATATGAAAGTAAAAAAGCTTTTATGATTCTAAAAAAAGTACTGTTGAAAAAGGTCGCATTATGACGATGGGAAATAGATACCACAACCTTTTGGCTGTTGATATAAAGGGAAAAGCTGTTGGTAAAAATGATTAGGATATAATATGATTGATTTAAAAATAAGGCAAAATTGAACAAAAGAACTGAGCTTTACTCATGGATGGAAGAGGCCGGAATATGGCGTGAAACCGTACATGAATGAAATAATATTTGTAACTGTTCAAAGGGTAGTGTCCTGCAAGATATTGTACGGATTTTGACAAGAAAATCCGAGTTTTTCCTGTACAGAACAGAATGTTATGGGGATTTCTGTACAATGTGGGGAGTCAGCTGGGAAGGAACTGAATAGTCACTAATATTTATACATTTATATACCAGAAAGGAAAGGGAAAATTATGAAGAAGACTACGAAGAAATTATTGGCGCTTGCAATGGCAGCCGTTATGCCGCTCACATTGGCGGGATGCTCGGGAGGCCAGGGAGCGGACGAGCCGAAGGCAGAGGCACAAAAGGGCGGGGAAGCAGAAAGCCCGAAGAAAGCAAAAGGCGAGTGGCCCTCAGAAACGATTACGCTGGTCTGCCCATTCTCGGCTGGCGGCGGTACCGATATCGGAGCGCGCAACATGGCGACGGCTCTTACCAAGGCGTTGGGTGTTAACGTGGTAGTGGAAAACCAGACTGGTTCCGGCGGCTGGATTGCATGGACGGACCTGATTACCGGCGATTACAGCGATGGATATACGGTAGGCCTGATCAACCATAACTATGCGATGGGAGAACTGGATCCGGACAATCCACGAAAATATAATCTGGACGATGTGCAGGTTCTTGCCAACCAGGCGGTCGATTACAACGTTATGGCAATCCGAAGCAACGACTCACGTTTTACCGATATCAAGAGCTTTATTGAATATGCAAAATCAAATCCGGTCCTCGTTTCCGCCCAGGCTACCGGCATCACGGACGGCGATGCTACGACGGCAGAGTGGTTTAACAAGACCTTCGGAACCCAGATTACGGTAGTTCCTGTGGACGGAGCTTCCGACAGCCGCGGTATGTTCCTGGCAGGTGATACGGATGTATTCTTTGCATCCATCTCCGATGTACAGAGCGCCTACCAGTCGGGTGAAATGAAGATTGCCTGCATTTTCTCAGAAGAGCGCAGTGATTTCATGGCGGACGTGCCTACAATCAAAGAGGCTACAGGTGAAGAGTTCACCGCATTTGCAGCCCGTGGTTACTTCTATCCAAACAATGTGGATCCGGAGATTGTTTCCAAAATGACGGAAGCCATGTTAAAGGCAATGGAAGACCAGGAATATATCGACAACATGGCGGCTCTCGGCCTCCAGCTCGATAATACCTCAGGAGAAGACTTTGCGGAACTGCTTGAAAGCCAGGTGGAGACACGTAAAGAAATCTGGGGAGCAGCCCAATAAAACCGGGATATCTTATTTATAGAAAGGGAGTCTATCCATATGAGTAAGAAGTATCATAGAGATGTGTGGGTAGGTCTGGTTCTGCTTCTGTTCTGCGCTACCGTGTTTTTTAACGCAGTACAGATTGCAGGACAGGCGGCCTACCTGCCGGTCGCACTGACCGTACTGATGGCTTTGTGCGCAGTTTTCATTATATTAAAGGGACTTCGCCTGACAAAAGAGCAGATGGGGGAATACCACTATCCGCTGACGGTGAAAGACAGTAAATATGCATTCCTGTTCATGTTTTTTATCTTTATCTATTACCTCGGCTTTCGCTATATTACATATTGGATTGCCACCCCGATATTTATGATTTTCACTCAAAAATATCTGAAACTGAAGTCGTTTAAGGTTAACCTGCTGATCACAGTGCTGTATATCATCCTCGCTTATATTGTGTTCGTGATTATTCTGCACCTTCCTATCTATAAAATAGGTATCCTGGGCCGGTTTTTCCGTTATCTGTAATGAGGAAGGAGAATACAAATGTTAGAATACTTATCTATCGCGCTGTCTTCATTCCTGTCGATTGAGGTTATCATCGCATTGATGGTCGGCGTTGTGGGCGGCATGATTATTGGAATTATCCCGGGCCTCGGGCCTTCCGTTGGTATTGCCCTGCTTCTCCCGATCTCCTTTTCCATGAGTCCGACAGCGGCTCTGGTTATGATGACGGCCATGTACACTACCGGTGTGTATGGAGGTTCCATTACCGCCGTTCTCTGCCATACCCCGGGTACTGCGGCATCTGCCGCCACTACCATGGATGGTTATGAGATGACCAAACAGGGACGGGGCATGGAAGCAATATCGGTTGTTACGGTAGCGTCCGTTCTCGGTGGAATCATCGGAGCGGTTTGTCTGATTCTCTTTGCTCCCGCTCTGGGAAAAATCAGTTTAATGTTCTCTACGCTGGAGTATTTCCTGGTAGCCTGTTTCGGCGTACTCGTGGTAGCCGGCCTGACCGGTGAAAATCAGGCAAAGGGCATCTTCGCCGCCCTGCTGGGCCTTCTGATTGGATGTATCGGTATGGATTCCATCAGCGGCGTGTCCAGGTTCACCTTTGGCCAGTTGTGGCTGGAGGACGGCCTCGATTCGACACCGATTCTGATTGGACTGTTTTCTATCTCACAGGTACTTGTATTAGTGGAAAAACTGATGCGCGGCACCGGTTCCACCATTGTGGAGGATCCCAGCGCCGGTCTTCAGGGAAAACGCTGGAGAAAGGGCAACACAAAGAAACTGGCGCCCACCATGCTCCGCAGCTCGGTCATCGGCTCCTTTATCGGATTTATTCCGGCTGCCGGCTGTTCCATTGCAGCCTGGATCAGCTACAGTATTGCAAAACGTACCTCCAAAAACCCGGAGGAGTACGGAAAAGGTTCCATCGTTGGAATCGCAGCCTCCGAGGCGGCCAACAATGCGGCCTGCGGCGGCGCGATGATTCCTCTCTTCACACTGGGAATTCCGGGAAGCCCTGTTACCGCCATCCTGTACGGCGCCCTGCTGATGCATGGACTGCAGCCGGGCAGTGACCTCTTTATCGGTTCCAAGGCTCCGACGACCTACGCCATCTTCCTCGGTTTCCTGTTTGCCAATATTTTAATGGGAATTATCGGCGTATCCATGGCAAAACATATGGCCCGCATCTGTCTGGTGCCCAACTCTGTACTGGTTCCGATTATTGTGGCGCTTGCCAGCATCGGCACTTATGCATTGAGCAACAGCATGTATGAGGTTGTGATAATGCTGGTATTCGGCCTGCTTGGTTATTTAATGAAGATTTACGGTTTTGAACCAGCTCCGCTTGTACTCGGCGTAGTTCTGGCCGATATCCTGGAGTCCAATTTCAGGCGTACCCTGATTATTGCAGCTACAAAGGGCGGCCTGGTACCGTACTTCTTCTCCAGACCTATCGCGATTGCCATCGTTGTCGTGATTCTTGGCTTTGCACTGGTTCCGGTATTCAGAAAGTTCCAGGCGAAGAAAGCGGCTGCATAGCCAAAGAATGAATTGATATAGTTTCATACATCTCCTATACCTACATATTAAAAAGCGTCCTGCCCGGCCAGTTGATTACGGTTTGGCAGGGCGCTTTTGTCGAGAAACGGGAATGCCGCCGAAATAATTTCAGAAAACTCTTGACAAATCTGGAAAAATCTGTTAATTTAGAATTAGAATAATTCTAAAACAGGAGAATAACAATGAGGTACGGACAAAGCATATTGGAAATTATCAATAGCTCTCAGGAACATATGACGGCGGAGCAAGTCTTTTTCGCACTGAAGGAACATTTTCCCGCCGTCGTTATTGCGACGGTATATAACAATCTGAACAGCCTTTACCGTCGGGGCAGTATCCGGAAAATCAGCGTGGAGGGACAACCCGACCGCTATGACAGAATTACACGGCATGACCATCTGGTTTGCTGCCGGTGCGGGAAGCTGTCCGATATTTTTCTTACAGATTTAACAGCCGACCTGGAGAAACAGGTGGGTTTTCCAATTGAAGCTTATGATTTAAAGATTCAATATCTGTGTCCGGAATGTAAGAAGAAAGAGCTGTCATAACCATGTGCGTATGCGGGCGCGGATTCCCGTAAAAATATAATAATAGGAGGACTACATATGAGAAGTATCACGACATTAGATCTGCAATATGCTCACCGGTTTTTCGGTTTTAAGGGTGAAGCTCAGTATCTGCACGGACATACAGGCATTCTGACCATCGAGGTGGAAGATACCGTTGAACCAGGTGTAAATATGGTTTTCCCGTGTAATGAGATTCAAAAGACCGCCTGGGACGTTTTAAAGAATTTCGATCACGCTCTGATTTTAAGGGAAGATGATCCTTTGCTGCCTGCCATTCTTGAAGTATATGAAAAGCAGGGTATCCGTGACGGCGCTCCCAACAATCAGATGAAGGGCCCCGCTTTCAAAACCGAGCTTGCGACAGCATATCCGGAATGCCGTCTTGTGGTTACAAAAGAAACCATGACGGTTGAGGGCATGATTAAAATTGTTTATGACCTGCTCAAGGATAAACTGAATATTGCAAAGATTACCTTTACCAGCGGCGTGAATGCAGCTTCCGCAGAGTTCACGACAAAGAATCAGATCGATCGCTGTCCTCTGTGCGGCATTGCCCTGAATGAAAACGGTGTCTGCCCGAAATGCGGATATAAGAAAAACTAAGAAGAAGTAAGATGAACTGAAGTCAAAAACAGCGGGTTTTAAGCAGCCTGCTGTTTTGGCGCTTTTTCAATAAAAAAGAGAGTCTCAGCCGATATTTTCAATAAAATACCAGCATACGAATCACCTCATTATCACATGATAATACCGGGGTGATTAAAATGATCGATAACCATGAGCTTCCCATCGGCTTTACCGTGGAACTGGCACAGCATTCAGATATCCTGAACCGCTTTGCCGCCCTGTCTCACGATGAGCAGGAGCGTTATATAGACGGTTCCAGAGAGGTAGAGAGCCGACAGGAAATGAGGAATTACGTGGAAAATATGTTCCGCGGTTAAATGGCCGGATGCGCGAAAGATTCGGGCCGTGTTGAAAGAAATATCAGGTTTCTGCCATTTCAAGCAGCGTTTTTCCGCTGATTCGGTAAGAAGTCCACTCATCCATCGGCTGAGCGCCCATGGAGAGGTAGAAATCGATGCTCGGCTGGTTCCAGTCGAGGCACCACCATTCCAGACGGCCGCAGCCTCTCTCCACGGCTGTGGCCGCCAGTTTTTTGAACAGGGCTTTCCCATAGCCTTTTCCCCGGTATTCGGGAAGGACGAAGAGATCTTCCAGGTAGATTCCGGCTCTTCCGAGAAAGGTGGAGAAATTGTGGAAAAACAGCGCGAACCCCACCGGTGTGCCGTTCTCCTCCACAAACAGGACCTCAGCTTTTCCTTTATCAAAGATCCATTCCTCCAGAAGTTCTTCTGTGGCGACGACCTCATCGGCCATTTGTTCATATTCGGCCAGAGCTTTGATAAAATTGAGAATCAGACCGGTATCCTCCCTCTGTGCAATGCGGAATTTGAGCTGCGGGTTATCCATAAGTTGTACCTCCGTAAAAGATAATGTAAAAAATTCAAATCTGCACAGGATTTGTGACTAAGTCACAGATAAAGCGCAGTTTTATGTTTATAATACAGTTATCGAAGTGATAAGTCTACAGTAACTTAGAACATAGCGGTAATTTTTAAATGAAAGGAAATGATTAATCATGGCAGATGTAAAAGAACTGACAACACAGAATTTTGATAAAGAAATACTCGGTGCAGAGGGAGGCAGCATCCTGGTGGACTTCTGGGCAACATGGTGCGGACCATGCAGAATGCAGGGACCGGCAGTGGAGAAACTGGCAGTGGCCGGTTATAATGTGGGAAAGGTCAATATCGATGAACAGCCGGAGCTGGCGGAAAAATTCCAGGTTATGAGCATTCCGACCCTGATCGTATTTAAAGACGGCAAAATTAAAGAAAAAATGGTTGGTTTACAGTCCATTCAGACCCTGGAAAAGGCCCTGAAGGCATAACAGGCCGCCGCAGGAAGATAATATATCAAAGGGATATTCGATTAAGGCAATACCGAATAAATAAAAGGAAACATAATAAAAAGGGAAAGCGATGTCAGTGACGCCGCTTTCCCTTTTTATGGACCCGGCCTCCGGATTGGTTCAGGCCGAGATAATCTCATAGAGCTGTTTCCTGTCCAGGATGTTGATGTTGCCTCTGGATACCTCGATGCAGCCGCTCTTTGCAAGGAGTTTTAAATTGCGGCTCACCGCTTCACGGGCGCTTCCGATGGCCTTTGCCATCTGTTCCTGGGTAAGGGTGAGAGTCGTGGATTGCTGGGCGACGGACTCATCGATCAGGAATACGGCAATCCTCTGCTGAAGGTTCAGGAAAAACATCCTCTCAACCGCGGAGATGACATCCGAAAAACGTTCGGTCATCAGTTTATAGGCAAAATTCTCTACATAAATATTGCGTTTCATCAGCGCCTGGAATACGGCGCTGGGGATCAACAGTACATCACAGTCGGTTTCTGCTTCAATCTGAACATCAAAGGTAATGACGGAAAGGACGCAGGATGCGGAAAGAATGCAGATGCTGCCCTCTCTTAGCCTGAACATGGTGGTCTCTTTTCCTTCGTCGGAAAGTAGAAACGTACGGAGGATTCCCTGACGGATAATCAGGGCTCCAAGGCAATTGGTTTCACCCGAGTGGACGGACTGGCCCGCTTCATAATGAAGCGGATGCAGGTTGCCGCAAATCAGGTTTTTATCGTCATCGGAGATATGTTCCCAGAAGGGCAGGTTTTTTAAGTATACGGTTACATCGTTTGACGTCATACAAATACCTCTGATTTCTTAAGCGGTGAAGGGCATACTGCTCAGGCGTCCACCGCTTCTTATTAAATATTAATGATTTTTCTTATGATACAGGTAGCGCGGGATTCCATCCACCATGACGGGTGAAACATCACCCTGGATTAGCGGGCGCACGTAGCTGATAAATTCTTCGGTCACATAGGTGCCGTCCTTGTTAATCCACTCACGGGGAACGGTCTTTTCCACATTGGAAACCTTGTGTACATTGCGCAGCTCTGTGGTGCACTGGTAGGGATCATCGGAGATTCTCTTTAAGATAACCATCTCCCCGGTGTCGCCCTCGTCAGCGGCCTTGACAGCGGCGCCGCCAACCTGGAAAGCCTCCAGGATATCAATACGGGAAGCCAGATGGGAAGCCGCCCTCTGCAGGGAACTGAGTTCGATGCTGCGGGTCTTGCAGCCGATTTCCTGTGCAAGGCGCCGGGCCAGATAGTTGGCGGTTCCAGTCAGCTGTTTGTGGCCGAAGGCGTCTACAAATTCCACTCCGTCCGTCAGCTCGCAGACATAGCGGCCGTCCTCCAGGCGGATACCTTCGGATACGGCGGCTACAACAAAGGATTTCTGCTTAAGGAGATTCTTTACACGCTCCAGGAAATCCTCAATATCAAAAGCAACCTCAGGAAGATAGATTAAATCCGGTCCTTCGCAGTCCTCGCCTTCGGACAGCGCGGCGGAGCCGGTCAGCCATCCTGCATTTCTGCCCATTACTTCAATAATGGTCACCAGCCCCTTGCTGTAAACCAGCGCGCTGCTGTCCTGGATGATTTCTTTGGTGGATGTGCCGATATATTTGGCGGCGCTGCCATAGCCGGGCGTGTGATCGGTAAGCGCAAGATCATTGTCAATCGTCTTTGGGACGCCTACGAATTTCGTCGGGTACCCTTTGATGATTGCGTAGTCGGACAGCTTTTTAATCGTGTCCATGGAATCGTTGCCGCCTATGTAAATAAAACATTCTATATTCAGTTTGTCGAGAATTTCAAAAATCTTCTCGTATGATTCAATATTTTCATGGATCTCGGGAAGTTTATAACGGCAGGAGCCAAGATAGGCGGCCGGTGTTCTCTTTAACAGTTCTACGTCCAGATCGGTCTGGATATGCTCAGATAAATCAATATATTTCTCATTTAACAACCCCTCAATTCCATGCAGCATTCCGTATACCTTCGGAGCCCCTCTGTCGATGGCGGTCCGGAATACACCGGCGAGACTGGAATTAATGGCAGCGGTAGGCCCGCCTGACTGGCCGACAATTACATTACCTTTCATAGTTATACCCCTCCAAACTTTTATTGGTAACGGTGACCCGCGTAAGGAACGTGCAGGTTCCCGTTCATAACGGTAAAAAATCTTCAGTCTTTTCTTTTGCCGTTATAAAATTATTATATCAGTTTTATCATAGCACAACAAGAAAAAGTAGGGGAATATTGCTTTTAATGGCAAACTTCATTATAATAAAATCACATAAAAAAGTAAAACGGCCGGCTTAGGAAGCAAAACGGAAGACGGTAGAGTAAACGGCAGAGAATTCTGACAGAAACAAAATAAATAGAAAAAATAACAGAAAAGTATTGACATGGGTAAAGAGATAATATATTCTATAGAATATAGAAAACCTTTCCCATGGATGGGAGAGACGATGCAGATTAGTGAATTACCAATCGTAGGAAAGATGCCTTTGAGTGAAAAAGTATACAGGATACTGGTCCAGTCAATTGTCAGCGGAGAGCTTCCTCCGGGGACCAAGCTTCAGGAGAAACACATAGCAAAACAGATGGAAGTCAGCGCAACCCCGGTCCGGGAGGCTTTTAAAAAACTGGTCGGTGACGGTTTTATCGAGATAGTCCCATACTGTGGCGCAGTCGTGAAGGAGCTGGATGAGGAGGAGATCCGGGAGGCGTATCACTGCCGGGAAGCGCTGGAGAAGATGGCGCTGGAAGACGCGATCGGCCGGTTTGATGAGAATACCCTGAACCAGCTCTTTGATATCATTGAGAAAGAGAAGAATACGGAAGATATTCTGGAGGTATCAAGGATTAACAAGAGTTTTCATAATGTGATATATCTGACAGCAGACAATACGATGCTCTGCCGTCTGCTCGACATGCTGAATACGGTTATCTCACGGGATATGAAGTATTCAGCCAGCGACGGGAAGCGGAGGAATGAAATCTATCATGAGCATGTTGCAATAGCCGAGGCGATTCGGGATCACGATCTGGAGAGGGCGCAGAACGCAATGGTGACCCATATCCGCAACGGCCAGAAATACATAGAGGGACGACGCCCGGTTTACGGAGATTCCGGTTCCCGGGAGCAGAAAAACTAAAAAAAGAAGGAAACTTCTTTTTTTTACCAATAATAATTCTATAGAATATAGAAAATAGAATATAAATCAATCATAAGGAGGATATACAGGATGAAGAAAATTTTAATGGCAAGAGGGGCGGACAAAGTGGTGAGCACCTGTGTCAAAGTGCAGCCGGGCGAAGAGGTGGTAATTATCACGGAGGAATCCAAACTGAGCATCGCCGAGGCGGTAGCGGTCTCTGTTTACCGCGTTGGGGCGCAGCCGATACTTATGGTGATGGAACCGAGGGATCAGGACAGCCAGGAACCACCGAGGGCGGTGGCGGCGGCCATGAAATCCAGCGACGCATTTATCTCCGTTGTAGGTAAATCCATCACACACACCAATGCGGTGAAGGATGCGGTTCAGAATGGCTCCCGAGGCGTCGTCCTGACACAGTTCAGCGAGGAGATGATGATTCACGGCGGAATCGAGTGTGATTTTGAGGAAGCAAAGGTGGTATGCAAGGCGATGGCGGAGGCTCTGGCCGGTTCTCAGGAAATCGTACTGACGACGGCGGCAGGCACCAATCTGCGTTATTCGGCTGCCGGACGGAGAGGCAACTCCCTCTATTGTATGGTGGAAAAGGGGCAGTTTTCCACGATTCCGACGGTGGAGGCAAATGTGTCCCCGCTGGAAGGAACGGCCAACGGCGTGATTGTGGCGGATGCCAGCATCCCGTATATCGGCATCGGCGTCCTGGATGAACCGGTCCGGCTGACGGTGGAAAACGGGTTTATCACTTCGATTGATGGTGGAAAACAGGCGGCAATGCTGAAAGCCGATTTGGCGGCGAAAAATGATCCCAATGTATACAACATTGCAGAGATGGGGGTGGGCCTGAACCCGCAGTGCCGTTTCATGGGATTTATGCTGGAAGACGAGGGCGTCTACGGGTCGGCCCATATAGGAATCGGAACAAGCATCACACTCGGGGGAGTTGTGAAGGCATCCTGCCACTACGATCTCATCATGAAGGATGCGACGATTGTGGCCGACGGAAAGACTCTGATGGATGCGGGAAAGGCGCTGGTCATCTGAGTCGTTTAACAGGGGAAAAAAACACGCAGTTTGAAAAGAAATTCGGGCAATTTGTCATGTAATTATTGTTATTATGGGAAATAGCAGATAAAGCTTCAGGCGGGAGGATTACAGGGAGTATAGAGGCGGAAAAGCTTTACCTGAACAGAAGGTCAGGAGGAATGAACTATGACAATTGGATTAAATGTATATCATACTATAGCAATCGCAGTCGTTATATTAATCTTGGGCGAGGCAATCCGTAAGCGGGTTGCGCTTTTACAGAAATATTGTATCCCCGTACCGGTAGTTGGCGGTCTGATATGTACGGTTTTGATTCTTATCGGTCACGAGACAGGTGCGTTTGAGATAAAGTTCGACATGGCGTTTAAAGATTTTTTCATGCTGCTGTTCTATTCAGGAATCGGATTTACAGCCAGCTGGAAGCTGTTAAAAAAGGGAGGGCCGCAGGTTATCATTTTTCTGGTTATCTCTTCCATAGTCGTAATATTACAGAACCTGCTGGGAGTCGGCCTGTCAAAGGTAATGGGTATTGATCCGCTGGTAGGGCTTGCAACCGGCTCCATCCCAATGACGGGTGGACACGGAACATCGGCGGCCTTCGCGCCTGTTCTGGAAGAGGCGGGCCTTGCAAACGCCAACACGATTTCCCTGGCGGCGGCCACATTCGGCCTGGTGGCGGGAAGCCTGATTGGAGGACCGACGGGACGTTTTCTGATCGAACACTATCACTTAAAAAGCTCCGATGCGGCCAGCGTTGCCGTAAAACTGGACGACAGTGAACTCGGAAAATCAGCAAACGGCTCCAGCGAACGAGCATTGACCGTCGGCGCATACCAGCTCCTGATCGCCGTGTCTCTGGGCTGCCTTGTTTCGGATTTACTCGCCAAAACCGGCCTGTCATTCCCTGCCTCGGTAGGAGGCATGACGGCAGCGGCCATCATCAGAAATATCGCAGACAACACGGAGCATTTAAAACTGCGCCTGCCGGAAATTTCGATTATCAGCAATATATCGCTCCTTATATTCCTGGCGCTTTCAATGATGACGCTGCAGCTGTGGCAGCTCGCAGACCTCGCAATTCCAATGCTCGTTCTGCTCCTGGCCCAGACCATCCTGATGTTCGTCTGTGCGGTATTCATTACATTTAAGTTCATGGGAAAAACATACGACGCCGCTATGATTGCGGTCGGTCACTGCGGTTTCGGACTCGGCGCCGTTCCGACGGCCATGGCCAATATGCAGTCGGTAGAAGAAAAATACGGCGCATCACCGGATGCTTTCTTTATCGTGCCGCTGGTAGGCAGCCTGTTCATTAACCTCATTAATACATTTGTAATTACAGGATTTGTGAATTTTTTGAAGTAGCTATCAGTTCGCGGACGGGCCGGCTCATCTAACATCCCGATTGCAGAACCCTCCCCCATGTGCTATACTGTTAGGCAGTTATTAAGGAAACACATATGAGGAGAAGAGAAATGAAAAAAACAGCGCTTGTGATCATGGCTGCCGGAATTGGAAGCCGTTTTGGAGGCGGGATTAAGCAGTTGGAGCCGGTAGGGCCTAACGGCGAGATTATTATGGATTATTCAATCCACGATGCACTCGAAGCCGGATTTGACCGGATTGTGTTTGTTATCCGCCATGATCTGGAGGATGACTTCAGGGAAGTGATAGGAGACAGAATTGAAAAAATAGCTCCTGTTTCTTATGCATTCCAGGAACTGGACGATATACCTGCGGGATTTTCAGTCCCTGAGGGCAGGAAAAAACCGTGGGGAACGGGTCAGGCGGTTCTGAGTGTGCGTGACATCGTAAATGAGCCGTTTCTGGTTATCAACGCGGACGACTATTACGGCAAGGAAGTATTTAAGAAGATTCATGATTACATGATCTCCGAGATGGATGAGAATGCGCCCGTTTATGACGTCTGCATGGGCGGCTTTATTCTGACCAACACATTGAGCGATAACGGCGGAGTTACCAGAGGGGTGTGCGAAGTAGGGGAAGACGGAGTCTTAAAGCGCGTAACAGAGACCTACAACATTGTTAAAACTCCGGACGGCCTGTCTGCGACTGACAAAGAGGGGAATCCGGTCTCGGTCAGGGCGGATCAGCATGTCTCAATGAACATGTGGGGACTTACGCCTGCGTTTATCAGAGAGCTTGAGAGAGGTTTTCCTGCTTTCCTGCAGAACCTGAAAGAAGGCGACATTAAGTCTGAATACCTGCTTCCGACCATCATTGACCAGATGATTAAGGACGGCCGTGTCAGAGTTACGGTGCTGGAAACTCAGGATCACTGGTTTGGCGTAACATACAAAGAGGACAAAGCAGGGGTTGCGGAGTCCATCAGGGCGCTGATCGGCCAGGGCGTTTATCCGGAAAAGCTGTTTGACTGATTGGCCGGAGAAATCGCGGCAGAAATTAAAGAAAATCCCCGGATTGGGGAAGCAATATAGAAACTTTGGAAAAATCCTGCATATGATACCATATAACTTCATGCCAGAAGGAGGAATGGGAATCAGATGCAGGATTTTTCGTATGAAAGATTGAGAGCGCAGGAAGCAGCTTTGGAGCCTTACATACTGTACCGCAAGGATCAGGCTGTTCAGGCAGAGCGAAGTGGAAGAATCCGGGACTTTGAGTACTTTAAGAGTATGTTTCCCGACAGGGTCAAGACTTTGCAAATGTACGTGGAAGAGGTCTGCGATGAGATGGAATACGACGGAAGCCCTATCTATGATGAGTTTCCGGATCGAATTCTGATGGAGCAGATGATTCAGAAGATTGCAGATAGAGCATCGGCCACCGGACAGGAGACACAGCAGGCGGAAATGAACTCGGAAGAGCTGGAACCGCCTCAAACCAGAACTGCAGACACGGCTCCGCGGGTTTCCTACGGCCCTGTCAACAGCGAGTACGGAGGCGGAGAAGGATACGAGACCTGGGAAATGGAGGAAACCCAGATTCAGGAGGTTGGCACGGAAAGGCGCCCATGGGGCCCGCCACCACCACCAGGCCCGGGGCCGTGGGGCCCGCCGCCACCGCCCCGTCCGTGGGGCCCGCCGCCACCGCCCCGTCCATGGGGCCCGCCACCACCCCGTCCATGGGGCCCGCCGCCACCGCCTCCAGGCCCGTGGGGCCCGCCGCCGCGTCCCAGAAATTACTTTCTGAATGATATTCTGGGAATTCTTTTGTTTAATGAGCTGCAGGGAAGGCGCTGCCGCACTGGCAGGTGCAGATAAAGAGCAGACGCCAAAAACGTGATAAAAACAGAATATAAGGCAATGATAGTAGCAGGGAAGAAAGGTAAATCTTCCCTGCTTTTCCGTATTCCAGGCAAATGTTCCTGCAATACCGTTCCTGATCGACGGTGAAAAGTTTACAAAGCGCGGTTCATTGTTTCCGCTTCCAGGTAATTCTGGAATTTGGGAGAGGATTATGATATAATGTGCGCAATGCGGACATTATATCTGCGCTAACAGATAGAGTATTTGTAAAAACAGAATGGCATAATTGTTTAGTATTTCTATAGAAGGAACAGGCAGAATGAGAAAAACGATAAAGAAAGCGATAATTTTATTTGTGATATTCGTGGTGGCCCTGGCCGCTTATTTCATATGGTCTTCAAGAAAAGGGCAGGACGGCGCCGTTTATACGTCAATCGAGGACGCCAATCTACCGGTCGTCTACATGGAGCTGTTTGGGAGCAGAATGAACTGTCTCTACGGTTTTATTGAGGACAAGCACACCAGCGCCGGACGCGGGGATCTGACGGTCCTTCCGCAGGATCGCAGACTTCCCATTACCTTTCAGGATGTGGATTCCAAGGTAAGGGGAATCCAGTATGAAATAAGGAGCCTGGACGGCGAACGCCTTGTTGAGAGAACAGTCCTGGAGGAGTGGACACAGGAGGGGACGGATGTCAGCGCCGTGCTTCCGATTCAGAATCTTTTGACGGCCAACGAAGAATATATGATGACAATCGCTATTTCCACCGAGGATCACCCGGCGGTTTATTACTATACCAGGGTTGTGTGGTCGGAGAACAATCATATGGAAGAGATGCTGACTCTGGCCAGGGAATTTTCCGATAAGACGTTCAGCTATGAAACGGCCAGGGATTTGACGACCTATCTTGAAACGGATTTAAACGCAGACAACAGCTCTCTTGGTGAGGTGACTCTGAAAAACAGTTTTACTCAGCTGACATGGCGCGGCATGGAGATGAAGCGTGAGAGTGAAGTGTCCATCCATATTAAAGAGATGCAGGGCATCATGGGAATTATTGAGCTGAATTACGTGGCCAGCACGGCGGACGAGGACGGGGAACAGGAATATTTTGACGTAACCGAGAGTTTTACCATGAAATGGAATACTCAGAGAACGTACATGATGAACTACGACAGGCGTATGAACCAGATTTTTTCAGGAGACAGCAGCCTGTACTCCGATAAGCGCATTATGCTTGGAATTTCCGACTCAGATGAACTGCAGACCATGAGCGATCCTTCTGAAAAATACCGTGCCTTTGTAGCAAACCGCGCTCTGTGGTGCTATGATGCGGAAAAAGGGAGCAGCACGAAGGTTTTTGCGTTCAGAAAGAGTGAAGATGACCTGAGGACGAATTTTAACTCTTATGGTATCAAGATTCTTTCGGTGAGTGAGGAGGGGAATATCGATTTCCTCGTATATGGATATATGAACAGGGGCAATCATGAAGGAACGACGGGAGTGGCCCTTTACCGGTATGAGAGCGGGAACAATACGCTGACGGAGCGCCTGTATCTGCCTTCCAGTGAAGATTACTGGAGCCTGCGCCAGGATATCGGCCGTCTGAGCTATTTAAGCAGCAATCAGACACTGTATCTGCTGATGGATCACGCTGTTTACGGAGTGGAACTGTCCGGTAAAGAATATATGGTGGTGGCCGACGGCCTGACGGAGGAAAACTTTGCCGTCAGCGCAGACGGCTCCAGGATTGCATGGCAGGATGGAGATGATATTTACAGCTCCGAAAAGTTAAATGTCATGGATTTGAAGACAGGCAAGAAGGATGAGATACGTTTCCAGGATCAGACGGTGATCCGTCTGGTGGGCTTTGTCGGCACTGATTTGGTCTACGGGCTGGCAAAGCCAGGTGAGAAACTGATGACGGACGGGCGCGTGACGGGACTTCCGCTCTATGCCCTCGAGATTGTAGGCAGCAATATGGAGACCGAGACGAGGTATGAACGCCAGGGGCTTTACCTGACGGACGTACAGATACGCGACAGCCGCGTCCATATGGCCAGA
The DNA here is from genome assembly GCA_036419695.1 of [Clostridium] symbiosum. Lineage (NCBI taxonomy): Bacteria > Bacillati > Bacillota > Clostridia > Lachnospirales > Lachnospiraceae > Otoolea > [Clostridium] symbiosum. The sequence goes on along the minus strand of CP143946.1, from coordinate 4,957,246 downwards.
ATGCGCAAATCGGGCAGTGACTATGAAATGGCGGACGAAGACACGCTGGTATGTAATGAGGAAGTGATTGCCGATCCGCTGGCCGGAATCGGATACCTGGCAGATTCGACGAAGGGGCGCCTTTACTTTGTACAGCTGAATTCCCAGACAGCCAAATCCCGCAGTATCAGGGTCCATGTGCCGAAGAAAGCGGTTGCCGAGGAAAATAATGTCATAACGCTGACGGCAAACAGGCCGATGAAAATCAGGCGTTACTATGCGTACGGCGGAGGCAGGATGAACGGCTCCTTCGTGGACTTCACACAGGCGGTGCAGGCGGCTTATGATGATATGGGCCTTGTCACCGACCAGGATGGCCGGGTGTTCTGGGTGAGGGCGAACCGGAACGATGCCAGGACCATAAAAGATATACAGAATGAAGTGGCCGTAATTAAGCGGTATCTGGATGAAATGGCCCAGGGACTGGAAGAATCTTCGGACGGCGTACAGTTTGTAAATGCAAGGGGATGCACTCTGAACCAGGTCCTGTATTTTGTTTTCCGCGGCCGTCCGGTAGTGGCTTACCTGGGCAATGGAAGCTACGGACTGATATACGGATATGATCAGTACAATATTTCCTGCCTCTGGTTCCCGGGAACGGAATTCGCCTATATTGAGAAGATAGGGCTGAATGATGCGGCGGCATTTTTCACAAATAACGGCGCAAACGACTTCATCGGATTCCTTCCGGCACAGTAACTTGAAGGTGGCTGAAAACGTAAAAAAGCGGACGAAACCTTTACAAATCCTGATGATATGGTATAATCAGTAGAAAGCGATTGTTAGAATTTAAGAATTCTGTAACAATATACATTGTTTTTTAATATATATTTGAGGTGCGAGGATGGAACAATATATTATGAAAGGCGGCAACTCTCTGGTAGGGGAAGTCATTATCAGCGGAGCAAAGAATGCTGCTTTGGGAATCTTGGCTGCATCAATCATGACGGACGAGGATGTTCTGATAGAGAACCTTCCGGATGTCAGAGATATCAATGTGCTTCTTGAAGCGATAGATCAGATCGGCGCCGACGTGGATCGTATTGACAGACATACGGTCCGTATTAATGCAAAGAACATTAAAGAGGTCAGCGTAGATGATGAATATATACGCAAGATCCGTGCGTCCTACTATTTTATAGGCGCTCTGCTGGGCAAGTATAAGAGTGCGGAAGTGCCGCTTCCCGGCGGATGCAATATCGGCAGCAGGCCGATTGACCAGCACCTGAAGGGGTTCCGTGCCCTCGGCGCCAAGATCGAGGTGGAGAAGGGCGCAGTAGTGGCCCATGCCATCGATCTGGTGGGCAGCCATATTTATCTGGATGTAGTTTCCGTAGGGGCTACGATCAATATTATGATGGCGGCTACCCTGGCGGAAGGCGAGACTATCATTGAGAACCCTGCAAAGGAACCTCACGTAGTCGATGTTGCCAACTTCCTGAACAGCATGGGAGCCAATGTCAAAGGAGCCGGTACGGATGTAATCCGTATTAAGGGGGTCCACAAACTGCATGGAACGGAGTATTCCATTATTCCCGATCAGATAGAAGCAGGGACATTCATGTGTGCCGCCGCGATCACCCGTGGCGATGTTATGGTACAGAATGTTATTCCGAAGCACCTGGAGGCGATTACCGCCAAGCTGATCGAGCTGGGCTGTGAAGTCAGGGAGTTTGACGAGGCCGTACGCGTTGTGGGCAAGCCAAAACAGAAACATACGGACATCAAGACACTGCCATACCCGGGATTCCCGACTGATATGCAGCCGCAGATGACCGTCACGCTGGCCCTGGCAGAGGGAACCAGCATTGTTACAGAGAGTATTTTCGAGAACCGTTTCAAATACGTGGACGAGCTTGCCAGGATGGGAAGCAATGTCAAAGTGGAAGGCTATACCGCTATCATCAGCGGAGTAAAGAAGCTGACGGGAGCACAGGTAAATGCACCGGACCTGAGAGCCGGCGCTGCGCTTGTCATTGCGGGATTAGCCGCCGAGGGATATACAATTGTCGACGAGATAGGATATATCCAGAGGGGTTATGAGAATTTTGAGAAGAAACTTCAGGGCCTGGGAGCCGTAATTGAGAAGGTGGATTCTGAGAAAGAAGCCCAAAAGTTTAAATTAAAAGTAGGCTGACAGACAAAGTGCCTGTGATATGATTCGGGGCAGAGCAGTGGATTTCGGTAGATTACCGGAATCCGGCGCTCTGCCCCGAATTTTTTGACGCCGAGAAATGAGAACGCCGTCCCCGCATCTCAATTAAAATTTCCTGATATTACTTGACATAGGAAAAAGAGTATGATATCGTACATGTTGCAGTTAAATAAATTAAAAAGTACGTAATATCCCTTATTCAGAGTGATGGAGATACAAAGGATCTGTGAAGTCACGGCAACCCCGTTTAGGCAGGAAGGACAGGATGTCCCGAATGCGGGAGGCGGAAGGTGCCAGCCTGAGCGAGGCGCCGGAATGTTCCGGCCAATCGAGCAATAAGAGGATTTGATAGACCACAATCAAGTCCGTATTGCTACGGACTTTTTATTGATCTACGATGAAAATACCGCGGAGCGCGCTTTTCGTCGTCTTTAAAAAACAAGGAGGAATACAATGGAAAAAATACTTTTTACATCTGAGTCAGTGACCGAAGGCCATCCGGACAAAATGTGCGATCAGATTTCCGATGCCATTCTGGATGCTTTATTAGAGCAGGATCCGATGAGCCGCGTTGCCTGCGAGACGGCTACCACGACGGGCCTTGTCATGGTAATGGGCGAGATTACAACACAGGCCTATGTGGATATTCAGAAAATCGTGCGTGAGACAGTGCGTGAGATTGGATATGACAGGGCTAAATACGGTTTTGACTGTGACACCTGCGGTGTGATTACAGCGATTGACGAGCAGTCCACTGATATTGCAATGGGAGTGGACAAGGCTTTGGAAGCCAAAGAGAATAAAATGTCCGATGAAGAGCTGGAGGCAATCGGAGCCGGTGATCAGGGCATGATGTTTGGTTATGCTACAAACGAGACGGAAGAATTTATGCCGTACCCGATTTATATGGCACACAGACTGGCCCGCCGCCTGACGGAAGTGCGCAAGGATGGAACTCTTCCTTATCTCCGTCCCGATGGAAAAACACAGGTTACGGTAGAGTATGACGGGAACGGAGCGCCAATCCGCCTGGATACGATTGTTCTGTCGACACAGCATGATGAGAATGTAACTCAGGAACAGATTCATAAGGACATTAAACGCTATGTATTTGACCCGGTTCTGCCGTCCGGCATGATCGATTCCGAGACAAAATTCTTTATTAATCCGACCGGACGCTTTGTAATCGGCGGCCCTCATGGGGACAGCGGACTGACCGGACGTAAGATTATCGTTGACACCTACGGCGGATATGCCCGTCACGGCGGCGGCGCGTTCTCCGGTAAGGACTGTACCAAGGTAGACCGTTCGGCTGCTTATGCGGCCCGCTATGTGGCAAAGAATATCGTAGCCGCAGGACTGGCGGACAAGTGCGAGATCCAGCTTTCCTACGCAATCGGCGTGGCACAGCCTACATCCGTTATGGTCGACACCTTCGGCACCGGCAAACTGAGTGATCAGGAGCTGGTCGGCATCATCCGTGAACATTTTGACCTGCGTCCGGCAGGAATCATCAAAATGCTAGATCTGCGCCGTCCGCTTTACAAACAGACTGCCGCATACGGTCATTTCGGCCGTAATGATCTGGATCTTCCGTGGGAGAAACTGGACAAGGCAGACCTGCTTAAGGGTTATTTAAAATAATGAATGCTAAAATTCACAGGGAGTTCCGTGTTTGCGGGACTCTCTTTCCTATTGCATCAAATACTCCCAGAAGTACCATAAACAGGGCATTCTAGCGGAATCAGGAAGAATATTTTATAATACTTTTAGAAACGAAGGAGTCAAAATATGATATACTTATCATTAAGAAAGTGAAAAGATATGAGAAAGCCTCACGAAGCTTTTAAGAAGCGGGTTTTCTCATATTTTTCTGATTACCGTAAGGAGGTGCCGAAGGTATCATATGAAGATAAAGACACGTCTTGCTATTGCATTTATCACAATTACGGTGGTTCCTATTGCACTGATTTATATTGCCGTTATGGGACTTGTCAATTATCAGGGCCGTTCCTTCCAGAAGAACTATGGGCTGAATGAACAGGTTGATCTGCTCTCCGGCAACTCCATGCAGGTATTTAACCGTCTGACACAGGGAGTTCAGAATACAATCCGTAAGTCGGTGGAGGCAGACCCCTCCATTTTTGACGATGAGAGCTATCTGGAATCCCTGAATGATGAACTGGAGAAGAAGTACTCGTATTTGATTGTCAGAAAAGGAGACGATATCACTTTTTCCGGCGCGAATGAGGGATTTGAGCTGGCGGACCAGCTTCCGCCCTATGATGATTACAAGGTGAACTCGTCCGGCGGTTTTTATCTCGACGGCGAGGAACAGCACCTTTTAAAGCAGATTGATTTTACATTCTCGGACGGAGCGGAGGGCAGCCTGTTTATTGTGACGAATGTAGGCGAATACGTTCCGGAGATTAAGTCGATGATCAGCGAGATGCTGCTGGTGGGAGTGCTGATTATCTGTTTCACGGCAGGTATCCTGATTATGTGGGTATACAGGGCGCTGCTGCAGCCGCTGACCAAGCTTCAGGAGGCCACGAAGAAGATTCGTGACGGCAACCTGGACTTCACACTGGATGTGGACAACGACGACGAGATTGGCCTGCTCTGCCAGGATTTTGAAGAGATGCGTCTAAGGCTCAAGGAATCCTCGGAGGAGAAGCTCCAGTATGACAAGGAGAGCAAGGAACTGATCAGCAATATTTCCCATGATCTGAAGACGCCGATCACGGCTATCAAGGGTTATGTGGAGGGAATCCAGGACGGTGTTGCCTCGTCACCCGAAAAGCTGGATAAATATATCAAAACGATTTATAATAAGGCTAATGATATGGATCGCCTGATTGACGAGCTGACATTCTATTCCAAGATTGATACGAATAAAATACCGTATAACTACACGAAGATCAACGTGGCGGAATATTTCGGGGATTGTGTGGAAGAGGTCGGCCTGGATATGGAGACCCGTGGAATTGAGCTGGGATACTTCAACTATGTGGACAACGACGTTGTGATAATTGCCGATGCGGAGCAGATGAAGCGCGTGATTAACAACATTATCGGCAATTCCTTAAAATACCTGGATAAGAAAAAGGGAATCATTAATATCAGAATTAAGGATGACGGTGATTTTATCCAGATTGTGATTGAGGATAACGGGAAAGGAATTGCGGCCAAGGACGTGCCATTTATATTTGACCGCTTTTACAGGACGGACTCCTCCAGGAATTCTTCCAAGGGAGGCAGCGGCATCGGCCTGTCCATCGTGAAGAAGATTATTGAGGATCATGGCGGCAGGATCTGGGCTACGAGCAAAGAAGGAATTGGCACTGAGGTTCATTTTGTGCTTAGAAAATACCAGGAGGTTATTCAGGAATGAGCAGAATTTTAATTGTTGAAGACGAAGAGAGCATCGCGGAGCTTGAGAAGGATTATCTGGAACTCTCCGGTTTTGAAGTAGAGATGGAGAACAACGGGGAATCAGGACTGAAACGGGGCCTGGAAGAAGATTTTGATCTGCTGATTCTGGATCTGATGCTTCCCGGTATGGATGGTTTTGAGATTTGCAAGAAAGTCCGCGAGGTGAAGAATACTCCGATTATCATGGTTTCGGCAAAGAAAGACGATATAGACAAGATAAGAGGCCTGGGCCTGGGCGCCGACGATTACATTACAAAGCCCTTCAGCCCGAGTGAGATGGTGGCCAGGGTTAAAGCCCATATGGCAAGATACGAGCGCCTGATTGGCAGCGGAACTCCGGAGAACGAGATTATAGAAATCAGGGGTTTAAAGATCGACAAGACGGCAAGGCGCGTTTATATTAACGGGGAAGAGAAGAATTTCACCACGAAGGAATTCGACCTTCTGGCCTTCCTTGCCCAGAACCCGAACCACGTGTTTACGAAGGAAGAACTCTTCAGTAAGATCTGGGATATGGAATCCCTGGGAGATATTGCAACCGTTACGGTGCATATTAAAAAAATAAGGGAGAAGATAGAATTCAATACTGCAAAGCCGCAGTATATTGAGACGATCTGGGGTGTAGGATATCGGTTTAAGGTGTGATATTGACATTACATGATATTTGGTGTAGAATAATCTTAGCTAGGAAGTTAAGTATGTCCATTTGGACACAAAGCGAAATCCCGTGTATGCCAGTACACGGGATTTTAGAGTGTCGACAAAGTCGCCACTCTGTAGAATTTATGGCATAACGCCATAAATTCTAGTCACCGAAGGAAGAACTGCCGATTTCCTCGCGCAAGGGCTAAAGCCCCTAGAAATCGGCAGTTCAGCACTACGGCGGAACTGAATTCCACCTACGTGATTTGAAATGAGGGTTACACCCTCAAACTCCTGATATAAAGAAAATATAGTTTGTCGACAAGCTGAAATCCCGTGTATGCCAGTACACGGGATTTCCCTTATGGTAAGCGGTTACCGCAGGAGCTTTCGTTCTTCCGTATTCCCTGCCTACACCACAAAATTCCCACGGGACTGAAGTCTCACCACTATTTCTCCTACTCCTTCGACAACTCATTCTTCAACGTCTTAGCCAGCTCATCCGGCGCATTCTCATGCATAACTTCCTTCCAGGCCGACAGGAGATTTTTCCGCTCCACAACACAGGGGGAGATCCCGATATACTCATATCCCCTCTGGTTCAGCAGCGCCTTGGCGGTAGCCTGGCCTGCGGCGACGCCCTGGTCGTAGGCCTTCTGCGCGCTCAGGCCGAGCACGATATCCTCATCGGCCAGGATTCTTGCTATCTCATAATCTAAATCAAAGGTCACAATCTTAATATCGCAGCGGTTCAGTTCCCGCATCGCCCGGATGACTCCGAGAGCAGGGCCTTCCCAGGAAACATAGAGTCCCTTGATTTCCGGGTGGGCGAGAATCATCTTTTTTGCCACTGCATAGGCATTTTCTATCTGGTAAAACGGTTCCGATTCCACGATTGTGATATTCGGATATTCCTCCCGTATCGTCTGTTCCGCAATCATGTCCCTCAGATAGGTTCCGAGGAATTTGCTTCCGTGCACGATGAAACCGACCACGACATTCTCTTCCTTCTTGAAGTGTTCCCCCAGGAGCACGGCTCCGCCCCGCCCGTTTTCACGTTCATTGGTGGAAACGAGGGAATAGTAATCCCCCTTGCTCATCCCGTCCGGGACATTGCTGATAAAAATCAGTTTCGTCTCCTTGGAGAGCTGACGGAATTTGTTGGCGGTGGCCGTATCGTCTACCGGAATCGCAACGATGGCGTCCACCCCCTGCATCCGCAGGCTCTCGAGCTGGATTGCCTGGAGGTTCGGGTCAAAATTGGAGTCGGTGACGGAAACAATGTTGATGCCGCACCGGGACAGAATATAGCGCAGTCCCTTTTCGTGCATGGCGGCCCACTGGGTGTTGCCGTAGTGGAAGGAGACGCCCACCCTGTATTTGCGCTCCTGTAGTTCCTTTACCTCAGATGGGGTCAAATCCAGATTGTCGGGGGAAACGGTGGTTTCACCGTACGGCCCCTTACCGATCATCTTGACGGACTTCCTGATTTCTAAAAGAGACGGAATATGTACTTCCTCCACCGCGGTAACTCCGTTTATCTGTTCAAACAGGAGCCTCAGCGCATTCTCAGCCATTCTGTGGCAGTCGTGGGAGAATGTTGTGAGTGGCGTGCCGAAGAGGTGGCACCATGATTCATCACTGAAACCGATGACGGATAACTGCTCGGGTATGTCGACGGCAAGCTGCTGCAGAGTAGAAATCAGAATCAGTGTAATCCGGTTGCCACAGGCAATATAGGCCGTTGGTTTGAAATTCTCATAATGGCTGATGATGGCCCGTTCGCAGTCCTTATTATTGTACAGATTCATTTTGACAATGTTGGTGTCGTCACAGTGTACGCCTGCATCGTACATGGCGTCGAGGAAACCGGTTAACTGCTCATTGACCGTGGAAATCTCCCTGTCCGACATCAGGATGCCGATCCTCTTGTGGCCGCTGTTGAGAAGGGTCTGTGTTCCCTTATAAATGATGCTCTTGCTGTCGGCCACTACGCAGGAGATGGAGTGGTCCGAGACTGTGCGCTCAATGCAGACAAGCGGCATACCCCGCTGTCTTATCTTCTGATAGTACCGGCTGTCCTGGCCGGAGGGGGCAAGTATAATTCCGGCGGTTTGGCGGCTGCTCATCAGGTTTTCCAGAATCCGCTTTTCGGAGGCAATATCATCGAAGGTCAGATAGATGGATACCGAATATCCTTTGGACTCACAAAGCTCCGTGATGCAGGTAATAATCCTGGTAAATAAGGAGCCGCCCACATTGGGAATTACGACGGCTATGACGGACTTTTCACCTATCTTGGCAGTGCCGGGCTTTTTCTGCGCTTTCACCTGATAATTCGTATCGCGGATAGCCTGCAGAACCTTTTTTGTCAGCTCGGGTTTCACGTATCGTGTTCCGTTTATGACATGAGAGACGGTTGCAATCGAGACCCCGGCTTTTTCCGCAACATCCTTGATCGTTGTAGCCATGTAAAATCCCTCCCCTGTTGTTTACGTAAATTCACTTATACTATATCAATTTATAAAAACAAAGTCAAATTCTATTCGGGGGAGTGGAGGGGAAGAGCGAAATTTTTATAAATGATAATGGTAAAAAATAGAAGTAAAACGGTGAATGTGGCTATAATTTACGTAAAAAATGAATTTGCTTTATCATATTAGCACAAAATGCACAAAACATTCCTGTTGAAAACGCAGAATATTATAAAAACCGTTGACGCTGTCAGACTACAATGATATCATTTACGTAAACAAAGCGGCGCGCAAAGCTTAATGCAGTAAATGTAAGAAGTCAACCAAAGAGGAGGATATAAAAATGAAGAAAACAATCGCGAAGGTGATGGCATTCACAATGCTGGCGGCAACACTGGCCGGATGCGGCGGATCGGGAAATAAGACAGAGACTCCGGCGGCAGAAGCAAAGACAGAGGGAGCAGCTTCTGAAGCGGCAGGAACGGAAGGAACCGAGAGCGCAGAGGGGACGGCATCCTATAAATTTGCATTTCTTCCTAATACACAGAACAATACATTCCAGGCGGCAATGAACGACACATTTAAAAAGCTTTGCAATGAAAAGGGGTACAGTTATGTGTGTCTTGACCCGGACTATGATTTAAATACCCAGTTATCCCAGATGGCCGATGTGGCAAACCAGAACTTCGACGCAGTGTTTGTAATTCCGGTTGATTCCGCAGGTATCAGACAGGGCCTTGAGCAGATACATGAGAAAAACATCCCGATCCTCAATGTGGATACCCCGGTGATCGATGATGATTTAGATTTAGTGGAAACCGTAATTGCCACCGACGCCTATAATGCGGGTACCTTAGTAGGACAGCAGATGGCAGCGGATTATCCCGACGGAGCAAAAATTGCCATTCTGGATTTCCCATCCAATGAATCATGCGTAAACCGCGTGGCCGGCTTTATGGACGGCCTCGGTGATGCAAAGGATAAATTTGAGATTGTCGCACAGCAGGACGGCGCGGCGGCGCTTGATATTTCCATGCCGATTGCAGAGGATATTATCCAGGCCAACCCGGGCATCAACGCATTCTTCTGTATCAACGACCCGTCGGCCCTCGGCGCTGCAGCCGCCATCAAGGCATCCGGAAAGACGGATATCGGCGTTTACTCCATCGACGCATCTCCGGACGGCAAGGCGGCAATCCTGGACGGTTCCTTCACCGCAGTTGCGGCACAGGTTCCGATTGGCATCGCAGAAACGGCATTTGAAAAGGCGGAAACACTTTTAGCCGGCGGCGAAATTGAAAAAGAAATCCTGTTACCTTCTTTCCTGGTTGACAAAGAGAAAGCAGAGGCGACATTGAAAGATTGGCAGTAAATTACGGTTTAATACTGCGGAAGTAACAGTATGACACAGCAGGCGCTTCTCTAACGGAAGTGCCTGTTTTCAGAAATGCAGGTGAGCGAGTGGAAAACATTGTATTAAAGATGACAGACATATCAAAAAGCTTCGGTGGAGTCCACGCTTTAAACGGGATTCATTTTGAGCTGAGAGAAGGGGAAATCCATGCCCTGCTGGGGGAGAACGGAGCCGGAAAGTCTACGCTTATCAAGGTCCTGGGCGGAATTTACAGACCGGACAGGGGCGTCATAAGCATTGGCGGAAAAGAGATTGAAATAGATAACGTCCAGACTGCCAGGGAGCACGGAATCGGAATCATCCATCAGGAGATCGTGCTGGTGCCTTACCTGACCGTGGCGGAAAATATTTTCCTGGGACGCGAGATTCTGGACCGGTTCGGCTTTAAGGATATGAAGGAAATGCTCCGTCAGGCCGGAGAAATGTTAAAAAGCCTGGGACTTGATATTGAGGCAGACACAAAGATTGCGGATTTGACCATTGCCCAGCAGCAGATGGTTGAAATCGTGAAAGCAAGCTCATTTAACGTGAAAATCCTGGTTATGGATGAGCCGACCTCTTCCCTGTCGGACGAAGAGGTGGAAAAGCTGTTTGAAACCATGACAAGGCTGAAGGCGCAGAAGGTAAGCATCATTTATATTTCCCACAGGATGGAAGAACTGTTCAGAATGTCGGATCGGATTACGGTCATCAGGGACGGCTCCTATGTGGGAACGGTAAATACAAAGGAAACAGACACCGACGAGCTGGTGGCCATGATGGTCGGCCGCAGCCTTCAGAATTATTATACAAGAGATTACGATACGCTCCGGGAGGATAGTGTAATTCTGGAAGTGGAAAATCTGACGAAGAAGGGCGTTTTTGAAAATATCAGCTTCAGGGTCAGAAAAGGTGAAATACTCGGTTTTGCAGGACTTGTGGGGGCTGGAAGAAGTGAGATTATGACCTGCGTCTTTGGCGCCGACCGCTTCGATTCAGGCCGGATCATCTTAAACGGCCGGGATGTGCGGTTTAAGAACTGCCTGGAAGCCATCAACCAGGGAATTGCCATGGTCACGGAGGACAGAAAGAAGACGGGGCTTACACTGATTAATTCGATCGTATTTAATACGACCCTTTCAAGCCTGAAGTACTACGCCAGGGGCCTTCTGCTCAGCGATGCGAAGAAAGAGGCGGTTACGCAGGAATACATAAAGAGCCTGAATATCAAAGCTCTGTCGCCTGACGCGGCGGTGGGCAGCATGTCAGGCGGCAACCAGCAGAAGGTGGTAATTGCAAAAGCACTGGCGACAAAGCCGGAAATACTGATACTGGACGAACCAACAAGGGGCGTGGACGTAGGCGCGAAAGCCGAGATTTACTCCATTATTAACGAGCTGGCAAAAAAGGGAATGGCGATTATCATGATCTCCTCGGAACTTCCCGAGATCATCAACATGTGCGACAACGTGTGCGTGATCAAGGAGGGCGTCAAGACGGGAGAAATTGGTCATCTGGAACTGACACAGGAACGAATTATGAAATTGGCTACGGGAGTGTAAAATATGAAAAATAACAGTTTTATGAAAATGCTGAAAGGAAATTCCGGAATCATAGCAGTGCTCGTCATCATCTCCATTATCCTGAGCTTCGCGTCACCGGTTTTCCTCACCACGGACAACCTTCTGTCTGTTCTCAGACAGGTATCAAATAATATGTATCTCGCACTTGGAATGACACTCGTCATTATCCTGGGAGGGATTGACCTCTCGGTTGGCACCTGTGTCGCCATGTGCGGCACCCTGACGGCCGGGCTTATGGTCAACCAGGGAATGCCGATGGCTGCGGCGATTGCGGTGGGACTGTTTCTCGGAACGCTGGCCGGTTTCTTAAACGGTTTAATCATTGCCACCTTTAAGGTGCCTGCCTTTATTGTAACCATGTCCATGATGAATGTGGCAAAGGGCGTCGCATACATCTACTCGGGAGGCCGTTCCATCAGGGTTTCCAACGATATATTTACCGGAATCGGAACAGGGAAATTATTTGGCGTCCTGCCTCTTCCTGTCGTTTACATGGTCGTTCTCATCATCATTTTTATCGTTGTATTAAACAAGACAAAATTCGGCACCTATATATTTGCCATCGGAGGCAACCGGGAGTCGGCCAGACTTTCCGGCGTGCCGATTAAAAAGGTGGAAATTGCGGTATTTACCATATCCGGTTTTCTGGCGGCATTCGCCGGTATCGTCCTTTCCGCGAGAATGTATTCCGGCCAGCCGGGCGTCGGAGAAGGGTATGAGCTGGACGCGATCGCAGCCTGCGTGCTGGGCGGAATCTCTATGACGGGCGGCGTCGGAGCCGTATCGGGAACGATTTTCGGCGCGCTGGTAATCGGCATCATCAGCAACGGCCTGAACCTGATTGGGCTCAGTTCCTTCTGGCAATTGGTTGTAAAGGGCCTGATTATCGTTCTGGCCGTCATCATCGACACCCAGAAGGGAAAAGACAGTGTAGTAAAACGCATCATAAGAAACGCGAAGGAGAGAGCATAAGAAATGGAAATTTTCAGGAAATTAAGCTGGGCTGATTCGACAGGGGATGCAATTCCCCTCTACCACGACGGCGTCTATCATATTTTTTCACTGACCTCACCTCCCGGAACGACCGTTTATCCGGCGAGGCTGAGGACCACATGGGAGCATTCCGTATCAAAGGATCTGGTGCACTGGGAGGAAGTAGGGACCGCGCTTTACCCGGGGGAGGGTGAGGAGCCCGACGCCTGCGGCGTATGGACCGGAGCTGCCGTCTATGGGGAAGGGAAATTCCATATTTTCTATACGGGCTACAATTATAATGTACATTTTGAGCAGACAATCTGCCATGCGGTGAGCGATGACGGAATTCATTTTGAGAAGGATCCGAAGAACCCGATTATTATACCCAATGAGGAAGAATATGAGGTGGGGGACTGGCGCGACCCATACGTCTTCTACAACGGGGACGACGCCTGCTATTGGATCCTGATATCCGGAAGAAAGAAGGAAGGCCCTCCGTCCAGAAGGGGCTGCATCGTCCTGTACCGTTCTAAGGATCTCGACAACTGGGAGTACTACGGACCGATTTACCAGCCGTTCCATACCAACTGCCCGGAGTGCTGTGAGATGTATAAGACAGGCGATCTCTGGTATCTTTCCTACTCACGTTTTTCCGAATTTGTCAACACGATCTACCGCGTATCCGACTCGCCGTTCGGGCCGTGGAGAACGCCGAAGATGGACGGAATCGGCGGCCGCCGGTTCTATGCGGCAAAATCGCTGGTCAATGACGAGGGACGCAGATTCTACTTTGCATGGGCCCACGACCGGGCGGAGCAGAGCAATTTCGGCGAGTGGTACTGGGGCGGACAGTTCTGTATCCCCCACGAGGTATGCCAGAATGGTGACGGCGAACTGGATGTGAAGCTCCCGGGAGAATATGCGGAGGCATTTTGTACACCGGTGGAGTGGAATTATGTGGATATCCTCGGCAAATCCGTAAAATATGGGGATAAGTGTATTTACCTCGATTCCGTCGGCACTCTGTCCTACGGATTTGTGGATGTGAAAGAGGAGAGCTTCCTGTTTCATTGTAAGGTAAAGCCGGTTAATATGGCGGATCATTTCGGCCTGCTTCTTAAATCCGACAGAGATGCGACCCAGTGTATCGTTCTTGCTTTTGACAAGGGGATGCAGCGTGCCGAGCTTTTGAACCTCCCAATGGGAGTGGATCCGTTCTGGGAGGCATCCTGTACCAACATCGGAACGCCGAAAGACGCAGGCCCGGACGGCATCCGGGTGTGTGAGAAACCGTTTCCGTATGAGGACGGCGATGTGATTGACCTCAAGGTGGTGATTGATCGGGATATGATAGAGATATTTGCCGGGGAAAAGATTGCATTTACCTACCGCTATTTCGGGGAGACGGATTACCAGATCGGGCTGATGGCCCAGGATGGCTGCGCGGAATTCTTTGATATTGCGGTGACGAAATAAGAGGTCATTAAATGTAGAAAAATAATATCGGAGCGTGCCTGAAAATTGCAGGAATGGATTTTCAGACACGCTCCGGGCAATACAGGAGAGAAATATGCAGAATACAGATGTAACCGCTCTCGGAGAGCTGCTGATTGATTTTATCCAGAATGGGGAATCCGACCAGGGCAATCCCCTGTTTGAGGCAAATCCCGGAGGCGCGCCCTGTAATGTGCTGGCGATGTTAACCAGGCTGGGCAGGAAGACGCAGTTCATTGGAAAAGTCGGCCGGGACAGGTTCGGACAGCAGCTTAAGAGAGAACTTGAACATATGGGGATCGGCACGGCAGGTCTTATTGAGGATGAAAAGATACCGACGACACTTGCGCTGGTACACAAGATTCAAAACGGGGATCGGGATTTTTCCTTCTACCGGAATCCCGGAGCCGATATGATGCTTGCCTCCGGCGAAGTGGATTTTGCATTGATTGAGAAATCAAAGATATTTCATTATGGTTCCCTGTCCATGACGGACAGACCGGCCAGGGAGGCTGTGAAAAGGGCCGTCGAAACAGCCGGGAAATCCGGTCTGCTGCGCTCTTTTGACCCGAATCTGAGGCCGCCTCTGTGGAATTCGGAGGATGAGGCGAAGAAGCAGATCCGCTATGGCCTGGCCCACTGCGATATTCTCAAAATATCAGACAATGAGATACAGTGGCTGACCGGCCTGGAAGATTTTACAGACGGCGTAAGAGAACTTAAGAAACAGTATGATATCAGGCTCATCTGCGTTTCCATGGGAAAAGACGGCAGCAGGGCCTACTATGACGGAAGAATGGTGGAGGTTCCCGGTTTTATCCAGGAAGGGACCGTTGAAACGACGGGAGCCGGAGACACGTTCTGTGGCTGTGTACTCCATTTTGTTCTGGAATATGGCCTTGATAACCTGGATGAGGGTAAAATCAGAGAGATGCTCACATTCGCCAACGCAGCGGCCTCGATCATAACGACGAGGAAGGGCGCGCTGAAGGTGATGCCTGAGAGAGAAGAAATTGAGGCATTAATTTCTGCCCGAAAGGCAGGAAAATAAGTTGATTAGCGGATGGAGGCTCCCCGGGGAAAGGAGAGCCTCCATTTTTCAATTACGGTTATATTATGAGGCTGAACAGCCAGGAGGCCTGTTGACTTTTTTATAAAATTACAGTAATATCTGACTGACAAAGATATAAAACTTGACCGCAGTATCTTGAGGGATGCGGCGGAAACGCGGAACATTTTGTGGAAATGCCAACAGACAGAGGGACACTGGAATATGGGAGCAGGAACGGAAGACAGAAACCGCAGCAAAGGCGGAAACCATGCCGGGCACAAAGCGGAGATGGGGTATAAATCAGGCGCCAGATCAGGCGGTCCGGCGGACAATAGAAGAGGGTTTGGGAAAGGGGCGGCAGCCGCAGCGGGAGGAAACTCCCATGGGTCTGTGCTGGAACGGCTTTGTACGGTCTTCGTGCAGCTCTTATTCGGGGCGGTGCTCTTATTTCTCATTGTCATAAGCGCCACAACGACCTGCCGTGTGTATGGGGGAGCGGAGAAAGTGCAGTATGGCCCGGACCAGCCGGTTGTCCATATCCTCCTGATGATTATTTTTCTGGCAGCCGGTGTATGGGTTTGTCGGAAACGCAGGTCGGGGCAATGGAAACACAGCCTGACCGACAGGCAGTACCGCAGGCTCATCATTGCTCTGGCGGGCTTTTACCTGATATGGCTTTTAATGACAATGTACTGGCCAAATTCGGATCAGAGAATGGCGATGGAATCGGCGCGCTCCCTTCTGGAAGGGGACTATTCGCCCTGGGATGAGGTCGGTTTCGTTTATGCGTCCCCGATGGTGCCGGTGGGGTATGCCTATACGTATCCGTCCCAGAACGGTCTGATTCTTTTTCTGGCGGTGATTGTCATGATATTCAGGGACATCACGCCGTATGCGGTTCAGATCCTGAATATCGGGTTTCTGTTTGGAGGCGTTTACTGTCTCAGCCGTCTGGCGGTGGAATTGTTTGGGCTTAAAAGTATCAGGGGACTTCTGATTTTGACATTTGGCTGCCTGCCCTTTGCCTTTTACATTACATTTGTGTATGGCACTATGCCGGGATTTTGCTTTTCCTCTGCGGCGCTGTATTTACTATACCGCTATATCCATACGGATAAAATAGGCAGCCTTCTGCTTGCATCGTTGTTTGCCGCTGCGTCCGTGCTTCTGAAATCAAACTATCTGATTGTGCTGGTTGCGCTTGTCATCTATCTTTTATCGGAGGGCGTATTCAGGAAGAGAGCAGGATTTCTGGCTGCCGCGGTTTTAATGGTGGTCGTTTATATGGGCGGCGTAAAGGCGATGAATGTCTTTTTGGAAAATGTGACGGGGAAACCCGTGTCAGGAGGAATTCCCATGACGGCCTGGGTGGAAATGGGACTCCAGGACGGGAGCCGCGGCCCGGGATGGTACAATGGCTATAATGTCAGTGTCTTTGCGGGAAACGGTGAGGATACGGAAAAAACAAAGGAGGCCATCCGGGAGGACCTGATGGACACGATATCAGAATTCGGCGCGGATCCGGAGGCAGCTGCGGACTTTTTCTTAAGAAAGGCAGAGTCTGTCTGGGCGGAGCCAACCTTCCAAAGCCTGTGGATTCAAGAGGTAAAAGGAGGTTCCTGGCTTCTGCCGGGATTTACGGACTCCCTTCTCAAAGAGGGAGGGCTTCTGAACAGGGGCTACATGGCCGTCAGTAACTGGTTTCAGACCTTTATTTATGTGGGTGCCTTTCTATTCCTGCTTTTGGGCATGAAACGGACGAGATGGGAACAACTGATTCCGGCGATTATTTTTATCGGAGGTTTTCTCTTCCATATGGCCTGGGAAGGAAAAGGACAGTATACAGTCTGCTATTTTATTCTGCTAATTCCCTACGCCTTTGCGGGACTCGGAAGGACAATAAAATGGCTGTCCGGCAATGGCGGCGGACAGCACTGAGTTATTATAAGGAAGAACTGCCGATTTCCTCGCGCAAGGGCTAAGGCCCCTGGAAATCGGCAGTTCAGCACTACGGCGGAACTGAATTCCACCTACGTGATTTAGAATGAGGGTTACACCCTCAAACTCCTGATATAAGTAAAATATAATTTGTCTTCAGTCTGAACGGTTCACAAACGCTGAACCGTTAAAAATAGATACGTTTTGCATTCCGGTAGAACACCTTATCCCAGTGTTTTTCCGGAATGATTACTTTGGTGAAATCAATATAATCTCCGTAGTTGGCCAGAGGCCAGTCGGTTCCGAACATCAGCTTATCATAGCTCTGTGCATAGGAAATCCATGTTTTCAGAGCCTCCACATAACCCTTCTGTTCTTCTAACAATTCTTCCAGCACCAGTTTCCCTTCCAGAAGGCCGGATAAATCGGCGGCAACATTCTCATTCTTCTCCAGAACAGCGGCGGCGTCCATCAGCCAGGGATTGCCAAAGTGGCACATGACAAACTGAACGTCGGGATGCGTGACCGCAACCTCATCCAGAGTCAGGGGATGGCTGTATTTCAGGAATGCGTTGGAGCCGGCGGTTTGACCCATATGGATCGCAACCGGTTTCTTATACGTTTTGGCCAGTTCATAAATGGGTTCATATCTCCGGTCGCTGATATAGACAGGGCTATAACCGGGATAGAGTTTGATCCCGGCGCAGTTGTCCCTCTTAAGGTGGATTTCCACCAAATCAAAGGCGTCGGCAATCTCATGATTTTTCAGATAATTACTGTCAATTCCAATACAGTACCGTAAAAAAGCGGGATAATCATGCTCAGCCAGGGAAAGGCCGTGGTTCCCCATCACAACGCCCGCCTCAATTCGGTACTTCTCATACTGTTCCCTGAGATGCTCGGCTGAATTTATATGTTCCGCCCGCTCCGCAATCTTATCAAAATAAGGAGATCCGGGGCAAAAGTGCAGGTGTGAATCAATGATCTTCATAAAAACACTCCTTCTAAATCAAGGTTTTATAGTTATACAATGCAGGTTGATAACAAGTTTAGAACTGAATGGGGGAAAAGTCAATGGAGAGTTGGGGGAGAAATGAGAACGCCGCCGGGACGACCGGGGGGCGGAATGGCGAGGGAGGGGACTGAAGACTCACCCCCCCTCCCTCTCCCATCCCACCCCCGCCATTCCCCCGGCGTCCTCGTTCCCCAACAAAAATCTTTAATTGACAAGGCGAATGAGATCTGCTATATTTTATTAGATATAGTTAAAGTGAGAAGATTCAAGAGCTGAGACGTTCCTGGATCTTCTTTTTTGAAGTTTTGAATCAGGAAAGGAAAAGAATGGAAGCAGTTAAGTTTGAAGATTTAAATTTAGATGCGAAGATTTTACGCGCAGTTACAGATATGGGGTTTGAGGAGGCTTCGCCGATTCAGAGCCAGTCAATTCCTCTGGAGATTCAGGGAGTGGATATTATCGGCCAGGCCCAGACAGGAACAGGTAAGACAGCGGCATTCGGTATTCCGCTTCTTCAGAAGGTGGATCCGAAGAATAAAAAGTTACAGGCGATTATTCTCTGCCCGACGAGAGAGCTGGCAATCCAGGTCTCCGATGAGGTAAGGCGTCTTGGAAAATATATGCACGGAGTCAAGGTTCTTCCAATTTACGGAGGACAGGATATAGGAAGACAGATCCGGTCCCTGAAAGACGGTGTACAGGTGATTATCGGAACACCGGGCCGTGTGATGGATCATATGCGCAGAAAGACCCTGAAACTGGATCATGTCCATACCGTTGTTCTGGATGAGGCGGATGAGATGCTGAATATGGGATTCTTAGAGGATATGGAGATGATTCTGAGCGAGCTTCCGGAAGAGCGCCAGACCGTAATGTTCTCTGCGACGATGCCGCCGGCTATTGCCGAGATTGCGAAGAAGTTCCAGAAAGACCCGCAAATCGTAAGAGTAGTAAAAAAGGAGCTGACTGTTCCAAAGGTAACACAGTACTATTATGAAGTGAAACCGAAGAATAAAATAGAGGTTATGTGCCGTCTTCTGGATATGTATGATCCAAAACTGTCTATTGTTTTCTGCAATACGAAAAGACAGGTCGACGATCTGGTTCAGGAACTCCAGAACAGGGGATATTTTGCAGAGGGTCTTCACGGAGATTTGAAACAGATGCAGAGAGACCGTGTTATGAACAGTTTCAGAAACGGCAGGACGGACATATTAATCGCAACGGATGTTGCAGCCAGAGGTATCGATGTAGATGACGTAGAAGCGGTATTTAACTATGATATTCCTCAGGATGACGAATATTATGTCCACAGAATCGGCCGAACGGGCCGTGCCGGCAGAGAAGGAAAAGCGTTCAGCCTGGTAGTGGGAAAGGAAGTATATAAGCTGAGAGAAATCCAGCGCTATTGTAAGACGAAGATTCTTCCCCAGCCGATTCCGTCCCTGAATGATGTGACCTCGATTAAAGCGGAGAAGATTCTGGACAGCGTGAGCGATGTGATCCGTGAAAATGATCTCGATAAAATCATAAATATTGTGGAGAAGAGAGTCCTTGAAGAGGATTATACGACCCTCGATCTGGCAGCCGCTCTTTTGAAAATGTCTATGGGAGATGAGTACGAGGATATTACCGAAGAAAAATTCCCGCTCCGCTCTCTGGATGATCTGGACGATTATGAGCGAAACAACAGAAATAGAAACGGCCGTGGTCCGAGAAACAGCCGAAGCGGCGGTGGAGAGAATGTTGCACGCCTTTTCATCAACATCGGTAAGAACCAGGGGATCAGGCCTGGAGATATTCTCGGTGCAATCGCCGGGGAGTCAGGAATGCCGGGCAGCATGGTGGGAAGCATTGATATGTTTGACAAATACACATTTGTAGAGGTACCGAGAGAACAGGCCGATATCGTTTTGAAAGCGATGAAGGACGTAAAGATCAAAGGGAAAAATGTGCATATGGAAAAAGCGAACAGCAAATAAATTACGATAGATAAAACTCCGGAGGACAGCCTTCCGGAGTTTTTTGCATGCAAATTTACAAAGATTGATTCTGCAATTACAGAATGATTGTTGAAAGCAGTCTTTTACAACAATCTGCGCCGTATCACGCAGCTCCCTTATGGATCCTGGACGTCTTCGGGCAGTTCCATCTCATGTTCCATGCCGATGAAACCGAATTTTTCATACAGGGGCCGTCCCATGTCCGTCGCTTCGAGTGAGATTGCTGTAATTCCTTTTTCTCTTGCTGCGGCCACGAGCAGGCCGAGGGTTTGACGGCCGATTCCCTTTCTTCGGTATTCCGGGGCGGTGTACATGTTCATGATATATGCCTTACGGCCATCCGGATTGTGGAAGGTGGGCATGACCCTGAAGAAACTGATTCCGCCCGAACCGGCAAATGTTTCACCGTCATAGACGAGGTATGCGATATGTGATTCATCGGCCAGGAAATGTCTGTAGTAGTCCCTGGACTGTTCCTTTACAATGTTCATATCTACGGTATCATCCAGTTTGTTTGCCGCCCTTAAGACGGTAATCCTCGTTTCCGTGAGCAGCTCCAGGTCTTCCAAAGAAGCTTTTTTATAAGTTAATTTCATGTGCTTTCTCCCCTGTAAAAGTGTTCTTCCTTTGATTCAATACTATCATACAGGAAACGCGCAGGCTATCTTTTTTTATTCTTTGCCCCTTCTTTAGAATTTCTTTTGTTTTTCCCCAGAACCGGCTTTAGAAACGCAGGGTATACTTACGTCATGAAAAAGAAAAAGACTGAAAGGGGAGCTGATAACATGAGTGCTGAATATTTTACCGAGGTGGCCGTAGCGTTTCTCGCAAGCGTAGCTGCTTTTAGCATTTTCCTTAATTTTCTCTTACTTGTGAGGGAGGAACTCAAAAAATGTAGTATAATAAAGAAAAAGAAAAACTACGCGGTTTTGAGGCCCTCCGACAGGATGGAATTACAGAGTCCTGGCACAGTCCTGGGAGCCTGAACCGGGGATGATATGGAGAAAAAATAATGGATATACAGAACAGAACAGGAGAAAGCCGGATTTTACTGGTAGAAGATGATAAGGAAATCAGGGAAGGAATCGAAATCTTCCTGCGCGGGCAGGGATACCGTGTATTCCAGGCGGCAGACGGAGTGGAAGGACTTAAGGTGCTGGAGCAGGAAGAAATCCATCTGGCGATTGTCGATATCATGATGCCGAGGATGGATGGAGTGACGATGGTAGTCAAGCTCAGGGAACATTATGATTTTCCGGTCATCTTCCTCTCTGCGAAGTCGGAGGAAGTGGATAAGATCATGGGGCTCAATATGGGAGCCGATGATTATATAACGAAACCGTTTACGCCGATGGAGCTTCTGGCCAGAGTGAATTCTCATCTCAGACGGTACAACAGGTTTATGGCCCTGTTAAACAGGAAAGAGGAGAAAGAAGAGGAAGAAAACAGTAATATTTACCGTATCGGAGGGCTTGAGCTCAATGAAGATACGGTGGAGGTAATGGTAGACGGAGAACCGGCAAAACTGACGCCGATGGAATTTAAGATTCTCTCCCTTCTGATAAAAAATCCGGGCCGCGTTTTTTCGGCCGATGAAATATATGAAAGAGTGTGGAACGAACGGGCTGTCAACACGGATACCGTCATGGTGCATGTCAGAAATATCCGTGAGAAAATAGAGATAGACCCAAAAAAACCAAAATACTTAAAGGTGGTGTGGGGCGTTGGATACAAAATCGAGAAATTACAATAGTCTGGGTGTCATACTGGCACTCATTACAGTGATAGCTCTTACGGCGGGCGCAATGGCCGCTTATCCGTGGCTGAAAGAGCAGGTGTTTATAAATGCGGAAAAGGTAAACAGCCTTTCCTCTGCGATGGACTATGATGTTTATGATGGATACTGTATGACGATAAACGGACAGGAGTATGTTTTCCATGATTACTGGAAGTTTGAACAGGTGGCGGCCTGGATGGTACTCGGCTTTTCCTTCCTGACGGCGGCGCTGGCGTTTATCATGGGGCTGATTAAGCCGCTTGGGCTGACGGAGCGCAAAATCTTCTCGGTTCCGTTTGAAATACTGATTATGATCGGCGGTTTGGCGATTGCTCTGACGGCCGACAGCGGATACGTGATGTTTGACATGATAATGGGTACGGTTACCGGCGGCTTTGCCGGTGAATTTATCCAGGAATTCAACTTTACCCCCGACCAGGCAACTGGCCTGGTGATGGGGCTCAATGCAGTAGTGTGGTTCATCGGGCTGTCGTTTATATACTGGTTTGTCGTAAGCATGGATTCTATCTTTACACTGGGCCTGAAGCGCTGGCTGAAAGAGCGTACGCTTGTGGGCTGGCTGTTCATGGGAGGCAAGAACGCCGTGGAGAAAACCTGCGGTCTCGTCGGCTCTGTGGATTTCAGGGATAAGCAGACTAAGCTTCTTTTAAAAATAGTCGGAGTGAATTTCGTACTTCTTACCGTAATCAGCTGTTTCTGGTTTTTCGGTATATTTGGCCTTCTTATTTACTCGGTTGTCCTGTTTTTCCTGCTTAGAAGAATTTATGACGGGATGCAGGAGAAATACGAGGTGCTTCTTAAGGCAACGGGCAAAATCGCCGAGGGCAACCTGGACATTGAGATAAATGAGGATTTGGGCATATTTGAGCCTCTGAAGGAAGAGATTACCAAAATCAAGGACGGATTTAAAAAGGCCGTGGACGAGGAGGTAAAGAGCCAGAGCATGAAGACGGAACTGATTACCAATGTCTCCCATGATCTGAAGACACCGTTGACGGCGATTATTACTTATGTTAACCTGTTGCAGAAAGAGGGAATCACGGAGGAGGAGCGCCGCAGCTACATCCGGATCCTGGACCAGAAATCCATGAGGCTGAAAAGCCTGATTGAGGATCTGTTTGAAATCAGCAAGGCCAACAGCAATAATGTAACGCTGCATCTGGTGGATGTGGATATCGTAAGCCTGATGAAGCAGGTAAGGCTGGAGCTGGAAGATAAAATCAGCCGGTCGGAGATAGAGTTCCGCTGGAATTTACCGGAGGAAAAGGCCGTGCTGGTGCTGGACAGCGAGAAGACATACAGGATATTTGAAAACCTGCTGGTGAACATTGTGAAGTATGCAATGCCGGGGACGAGAGCCTATGTGGAGATAACGGATGACGGGGAAGTGGTCACCGTATCCATGAAGAATATTTCGGCTACCGAGATATCACTTGTGGGCAAGGACATTACGGAACGGTTTGTGAGAGGCGATGAATCCAGAAACACGGAGGGGTCCGGACTGGGCCTTGCCATTGCAAAGAGTTTTATGGAACTCCAGAAGGGTACGATGGAAGTCGGGAACGAGGCGGATCTGTTCAAAGTTAAGCTCCGGTGGGAACGCTCCAGAATGCCTGAAAGCACAGAGGCTGAAATGATTGTAGAGGATTTTAACGTAGAAGAGCCGGACCGCGGATATGCACCGGACAAGACAGAGTAATACAACGAAAAGCACGCTTCCCCAGGCGTGCTTTTCGTTGCCATCCAATAAAAGAACCCCGGATATCATCATCGGATGATTCCGGGGTTCTTTTACTGCATCAGCGGCTTACATCTCAGCCGTGATAAAGATATCGTAAATTGCCTTGATGGCAGGTTCAAAGTCGTCGTTCTTTACACCGATAATGATGTTGAGCTCACTGGAACCCTGGTCGATCATTTTTACGTTGACACGGGCATGGGCAAGAGCGGAGAAGATTCTTCCGGCTGTACCGCGGGCGGATTTCATCCCGCGTCCCACTACGGCGATCAGCGCCAGGTCGGACTCAAGGTCTACGGAATCCGGCTGTACCGCACGGTGGATGCCTGCGATAACAGACTGTTCAAACTCTACGAATTCGTCCTGGTGTACGAAGATTGTCATGGTGTCGATACCGGAAGGCATGTGCTCAAAGGAGATGCCGTATTTTTCAAAAACATCCAGAACCTTTCTTCCAAATCCAATCTCTGAGTTCATCATGGCTTTTTCAATATTGATGGAGCAGAACCCTTTTTTGCCTGCAATACCTGTGATAACATATTTCGGCTTGCGGCAGGTGCTCTCCACGATAAGCGTTCCCATATCATCCGGTTTGTTGGTGTTTCTGATATTAATCGGAATTCCTTCCTTGCGGACCGGGAAAATGGCGTCCTCATGGAGAACGCTGGCGCCCATGTAGGCCAGCTCACGAAGCTCGCGGTATGTAATGGTCTCAATTGGTTCAGGATTCTCCACAAGACGGGGATCTGTGACAAGGAATCCGGAAACATCGGTCCAGTTCTCGTAGATATCGGCATGAATCGCTTTTGCGACGATAGAACCTGTCACATCGGAACCGCCTCTGGAGAACGTCTTGATGCTGCCGTCCGGTTTGGAGCCGTAGAATCCGGGGATAACGGCGCGCTCGATATGGTCGAGGCGCTGTGATAATTCCGCGTCGGTTTTATCGGACAGAAAACTGCCGTTTTCATCAAAGAAAATCACTTCCGCGGCATCGACGAACTCAAAGCCGAGATAGTTGGCCATGACAATACCGTTTAAATATTCGCCTCGGGAAGCTGCATAGTCGCGGCCCTTTTTGGCAATGAAGTCTTCTTCGATCTTTTTGAATTCAAAATCCAGGTTCAGGTTGAGCGAAAGACCTTCGATAATCTGTTCATAGCGGTCTTTGATTTTGGAAAAAATCTTTCCGTAGCTTCCTCCGGTGGATGCCGCATCGTAACAGGCATAGAGCATATCTGTTACTTTTTCGTCTGTTTTACTGCGCTTGCCCGGTGCGGACGGAACGACGTAGCGCCTCGCCTTATCGGAACGGATGATATCGCCTACTTTTTTGAACTGTTTCGCACTGGCAAGGGAACTGCCGCCGAATTTTACAACTTTTTTCATAAGTTCCTCCCTCGTAATGTAGGATTAAAGATTATTTTTTATTATAATATCCTGATGCTCCTATTCAAGTTACTGTTCACCCGGGATGCATTCCGCGAGGTGTTTCACGTGTATTTTGTGAAAATCCCGAGTTCTGCGGTGTGAAAAGTAACTCTATTCAAGTTTCCGTATCTTTGGATAATACTGGAACAGAACCTTTGCTACCAGCTGATCCTCGGCTACAAATTTATTTTTCCAACGCCTGGAGTCGTTGGAGTAGTTCCGGTTGTCTCCCATCATGAAATAGGAATTTTCCGGGACTTCATAGTGCTGCGGCGGTTCCTCCTCCATCTCTTCGTGGAGATAAGGTTCATCCAGAGGGGTATCAGAGCCGTTGATATAAATCTTCCCGTCGATAATATCGATGGTATCTCCCGGCATTCCAATCACCCGCTTTACATAGTAGGTGGTAATGCCTTTGTCGGCATCGTCCGGATAGATGAAGATTGCAATGTCGCCTCTCTCGGCTTCCCCGAAGGTGTAGCTTAAACGGGAACCGATCACGCGGTCACCCGGCATGATGGTGGTTTCCATGGAACCCGTCGGGACCTGGCTGTTGGCTATAATGTATCGGTCAATGACAAAGGCGATAAGGGCGGCCGTTACAAGGACCTGAATCCAGCTGATAATCTCGGCTTTCCAGTTGATGGGTTCTTTATCTTTCTTCCCTTTTGCAGATGTGGGAGTATGGTTCTCCGCGTCCTGCCCAGGAAGTCCGCTTTTGACCGTGTTCCTGGCCAGCTCTTTTTCCAGCTCTTCTGCCAGGGCTCCCGGTGCAGGATCCATCAGGCCGGCTCCGTCCTCTGCGGCTACAGGGCCCGCCAGGCCTGATTTACCCTCCGCGGCCGCGGGAACCGTCAGGTCTGACTCGCCATCCGTGGCCGCAGAGCCCGTCAGGTCTGATTCATCCTTCACGGCAGCAAGGCCCGTGAGGTCTGACTCACCTTCCGTGGCAGCAGGAACCGTTTCGCTTCCGAGATCGGCCTCCTGCTTATTTTTTTCTATATTTTTCATAGTATCTCCTGTTTGACGAATGAGTTTAGTTTGCAATATAATAGTGTATATGAGTTTTTTTGATTTATCAAGTTTTTTTGAAGAAATTTCACAAATGGTAAGGTTTTTTTCCATTTTTCGGGATAAGGGGAAGAAATATGTGGGTAAGAATGAGGAAAAACAGAGAATTTACACTGCTTGCGGCAGGGATTATCCTGCTGGCCGTCTCGGCTGCCCTGCAGATGCTTGCGCGCAGGACAGCCTGGTTTGGTCCGTGGTATGCGGACTATGTTTATCCGCCCCTCTCCGGCGCATTTGCCCGATTTTTCGGTCTGTTTCCCTTTTCTGTGGTAGAACTTCTTATCTATATTCTGTTTCTGGCCTGTGCAGTCTACGGCATCCGTCACCTGAAGGACTGGAAAAAGATGGCTACGGGTACATTCTTTTTAATTTCAGCTTTGTTTTTTATTTATACGGTCAACTGTGGAGTGAATTATTACCGCCGTCCGTTTTCAAATTATCTGGAATACAGGGCCGGCCGGTATTCCGAGGAGGAGCTGGAAGCGCTTTTGGGATGGCTCACCGACGAGGTGAATGCGGCGTATACAGAGACCGGCACGCAGACGAAAGCCGCGATTCAGCGTAAGGCGGTCAGGGCAATGAATAAGCTGGGAGAACAGTATCCCCAGCTCTCCGGTTATTATCCGGTTCCAAAACCCCTCCTGATATCCAGGATTTTGTCGGTACAGCAGCTGAGCGGGATTTATTCCCCTTTCACGGTGGAGGCCAATTACAATGCGGAAATGACCCCGTACAACATTCCTCATACGGTCTGCCATGAACTTTCCCATCTGAGAGGATTTATGAGAGAGGACGAAGCGAATTTTATCGGTTTTCTGGCCTGTATTGGGGCGGATGACGGTGAATACCGCTACAGCGGCTGCCTGATGGGGTGGATTTATGCGGGTAATGCCCTGGCGGAGGTAAATCATGGGTCGTATGCCGGATATTGGAACAGGCTGAGGCCGGAGGTACAGGAAGATCTGCGCGAAAATACTGCGTTCTGGGAGCGGTTTGACTCAAAGGTTTCTAAGGCGGCCGAGACGCTGAACAACACGTATTTAAAGGCAAACAGCCAGGCCGACGGCGTGAGGAGCTACGGCAGGGCGGTGGATCTTATGCTGGCCTGGTACCTGTCGGGAGCGGCGGGGCGGACTGCGGCGTGTGACTGAGCATGGAGTGAACAGTAACGGATGGCAAATCTAAAATTAGGGTAAAGTGATTGTATTATTTAATTCAGGATGATAGAATGAAGATAAAACAGGTAGGAAAAAGGAGGCGTATTTATGGATAAAACATTATACGACTTGATGGACTGGGCCGGAATCGAGGAACTGGTATATTCAGAAGCTTCCAATCCGCATAATATGCTGGGTGCCCACATGACAGAGGAAGGTATGCTGGTACAGGCATTTATTCCGACTGCCAGGGATATCACAGTTAAGATAACTTCAACAGGGAAGAAATATCAGATGGAACTGGCGGACGACGCGGGTTTCTTTGCGGCGCTGATACCGAGAAAAACTCTGGCTGAATATACGCTGCTGGTATTTTACGATAACGGAACCCTGAGTGAGATTCATGATCCATATTCATTTGCGCCTCAGTTTACCGATTCGGATTTAAAGAAGTTCGAGGCCGGAATCCACTATGGAATCTATAATAAGATGGGCGCCCATCCGATGACGGTTAAGGGAACGCCTGGCGTTTATTTTTCCGTGTGGGCTCCCTGCGCGATGCGCGTCAGCGTAGTGGGTGATTTCAACCTCTGGGACGGACGGAGGCACCAGATGAGAAAACTGGGGGAATCCGGCATATTTGAGTTATTCATTCCCGGAGTGAAGAAGGGCGCCGTATACAAATACGAAGTGAAGTTCAGGAACGGGGATCCGGCCCTGAAGGCGGACCCGTATGCCAACTATGCGGAACTCAGGCCGAACACGGCGTCGGTGGTCTGGGATTTGAACCAGTATGAATGGAACGACAGGGAATGGATGGACAAACGTGCAAAGACCGATACCAAGACAAACCCGATGTCGGTCTATGAGGTTCATCTGGGCTCCTGGATGCGCAAGCCGATCACAGTGGACGATATGGGCAGCGAGATTGTAGGATCCGAGTTCTACAATTACCGTGAGATAGCGGTGAAGCTGGCCGAATATGTGAAAGAGATGGGATATACCCATGTGGAGTTGATGCCGGTGATGGAACATCCGCTGGATGCGTCATGGGGATACCAGGTGACCGGTTATTATGCACCTACAAGCCGTTTCGGCACGCCCGATGATTTCATGTATTTTATGGACTATATGCACGGCCAGGGGATCGGAGTGATCCTGGACTGGGTGCCGGCCCACTTTCCAAGGGATGCCTGGGGCATGGCCCAATTTGACGGCACCTGCGTTTATGAGCACAAGGATCCGAGAAAGGGTTCACACCCTCATTGGGGAACTTTAATTTATAATTACGGAAGGCCGGGAGTTTCCAACTTCCTGATCGCCAACGCGATGTTCTGGGCCGACCGCTATCACGCGGACGGAATCAGGTTTGACGCGGTGGCATCCATGCTCTATCTCGATTACGGCAAGAATCCGGGAGAATGGGTTGCCAATATCTACGGCGGCCACGAGAACCTGGAGGCGGTGGAATTCTTAAAACACCTGAATTCCGTATTTAAAGGAAGAAAAGACGGGGCAGTCCTGATCGCCGAGGAATCTACGGCCTGGCCGAAGATCACCGGAACGGTCAAGGAGGACGGCCTGGGATTTGACTATAAGTGGAATATGGGATGGATGAACGATTTCCTGGAATATATGAAATACGATCCGTTCTTCAGATGCCATCACTACAGTGAATTGACATTTAGTATGTTGTATGCATACAGTGAAGATTTTATCCTGGTATTCTCACACGATGAGGTGGTTCATGGCAAAGGTTCCATGGTGGGTAAGATGCCCGGACAGACGATGGAAGAGAAGTTTGCCAACCTGAGGGCAGCCTACGGATTCATGATGGGCCATCCTGGCAAGAAGCTCCTGTTCATGGGCCAGGATTTCGGCCAGCTTAATGAATGGAATGAGAATGCGGAGCTGGAGTGGAACCTTCTTGAATACCCGCTCCACAGCGAGATGAAGGAATATGTGAAAGAACTGAACCATCTGTACCGGACACATCCGGCCTTCTACCGCAATGATTATCATCCGGAAGGATTTGAGTGGGTCAACTGCATGGATTCGGCCAATAATATTGTATCGTTTATCAGAAAGACGGATAAGAAAGAGGAAACACTTCTTTTTGTTTGTAATTTCGCTCCGGTTCTCCATGAGAAGTATGTCACGGGAGTTCCATTTGAAGGAAAATACAAAGAGATTTTCAACAGTGAAGCGAAGAAATTTGGCGGAAGCGGCAAGGGAAACCCGAGAGTCAAGACTTCCAGGGAAGAGGAATGTGACGGAAGGGACTATTCCATCACGATTCAGGTGCCTCCGCTGAGTGTATGTGTATTTAGCTGCACCCCGGAGAAAGCCGCAAAACCGGTTCAGAAGACACAGAAAAAGACGGCAGTGAAAAATGCAAAATCCAAAAGCACGGCAAAGACTGCGGATACAGTAAAGACCGTGGATACAGTAAAGGCTGCGGATACAGCAAAGACTGCGGGGAATGTAAAGAGAGCGGAAACCGTAAAACCTGCGGCAAATGCGGAGAAAAAGAGCGGGGCAAAACCCGGGAACGCTCCGGTACCGGAAAGAAAACCGGCGGATGTAATACCGCTGAAAAAGAGAACAAAGAAGTAAGGCGGTAGATTCTGAATGACAGGACATATATTTATGCTGGCGACAGCCGGAACGGCGGCAACGGATGCGGTGGAATCAATCAACAGAGATATTTCGGATCTCCAGCAGCTGAAGCCGGGAATGATAAAGCAGATGCTGACGGACCTGGGACCTGATTTGATGTCCCTCGGATGGAAACTGTTTATTGCACTGCTGATATTTCTGATAGGAAGAAAACTGATAAGGATCGTACAGAAGATGATGAATGCGTCTTTTGAGCGGACCGGTGTGGAGATTGGCGTTTCCAAATTCCTCCGTTCCCTTACGGAATTCATCCTGTATGCACTTTTGGTGTTTATTATACTGGGACAGCTTGGGGTCAACACGACATCCATTCTGGCAGTCCTGGGTACGGCCAGCCTGGCGCTGAGCCTTTCCCTGCAGCAGAGCCTGGCCAATTTCGCCGGCGGCGTGCTGATTTTGATGATGAAACCGTTTAAGGTTGGCGATTACATCATCTGTCCCCAGGGAGAGGGCACGGTTTCCATGATTGGTCTCGTATATACGACACTGGCTACCGTTGACAACAAGGCAATCACGGTTCCCAACGGAACGCTGGCCAATTCCACCGTCACGAATGTGACGGCAATGGATAAGAGGAGACTTGACCTGACCGTGGGAATCGGATATCAGTCCGATTTAAAGAAAGCAAAGCTGATACTTGAAAAACTTTACACAGAACACCCTGCGATTATAAAGGATTCCGACATCACAGTGTTTGTAGACAGCCTGGGTGACAGCTCGGTGATGATTGGCGCAAGAGGCTGGGTTGCGGCAGCGGACTACTGGAAGACCAGATGGGATATTACGGAGAAAATAAAACTGGCGTTTGACGAAGCCGGAATTGAAATTCCATTTAACCAGATGGACGTACACATTGTCCGGGACGGAGGCCAGACAGCCGCCGGCCAATCAGAATAGGGGGATCCAATGATAAGGGAAGCTGCTGAATTTGCGGAAAAAGCACACAGAGGAGCGTTCAGAAAAGGGTCCAAGATACCTTATATAACCCATCCTCTGGAGACTGCCGTGATAGCATCGATGATGTCCGATGATGAGGAAGTGATAGCCGCCGCACTCCTTCACGATACGATTGAGGATGCCGGAGTCAGTTACGGGGAGCTGAAAGAACATTTTGGCCGCCATGTGGCGGATCTGGTAGCCGAGGAGAGCGAGGATAAATCCAAGACGTGGATGGAACGGAAAAGCTGTACCATAAATCATCTGCGCTCCGCAGGACGTGAGATTAAAATCATCACCCTGGCGGACAAGCTGAGCAATATCCGAAGCACCGCCCGGGATTACATCCTGGTAGGGGAGAAAATCTGGGAGCGTTTTAATGTAAAAGAAAAAGAGAAGCACGCGTGGTATTACAATTCTATGGTGGATCTCCTGGCGGATCTCAGAGAATATCCCGAGTATCAGGAATATGTCAGGCTCTGCCGGAGTGTGTTTGGACGTCCCGGAAAGTAACGGGGAGTACGGGACGGAACGAATGTGTCATGAAAAGCTGTCTGCTGGGAAGCAGATGGCTTTTTTTGACTGTCGGGGGCAGGATGTAAAATAAGGATTTAACTGAGGAAGGAGAACGCCGCCGGGACGGTCGGGGGGCGGGATGGTGAGGGGGAGGGGATGAGTCTTCAGTCCCGGTTTGCAGGTTGTCGCGGGTGGGGAATCCGGGCAGAAAAAGTTCCTGCGGGAAACGCTTGCGCTCTTTGGAGTACATAACGGACACTAACCTCGAAAATACCTCGGTAAGTGCCGATGGACTCCCAGGTTCCCTCAGGAATCTTTTTCTCCCTTCTTCCCCACCGGTAGGTTATGGCCCGGGACTGAAGACGCGAAGGTTTTCGCCATCCCGAACCCCGGCCTGCGGCCGCTGAATTGTTCTTATTCCTTCAAAGGGGGGAGGTATTGTCGCTGCCACTACGTTTCCTCGAATTCCAGGAGAATGCCCCCTGTATGGTATTCAATTGATGAATCAGAGCTTTAGCGCATGACCTATCCTTAAATAACTATTGAATTTTTTGATTCATCATTAAGTTTCGCTTTGGATTTTTCTCTGAATCCAGCCCGAAATACCTTCATAAAGTAAAAGATTCACGACTACATAGTGGACACGACAATACCTCCCCCCTTACTTGACGAAAGAGACAATCAGCCCCTGAAGCCGGCGGACGGGGCAATCACCTTCGCTGAGTCTTCAGTCCCGTCGACAAACTGCCCGGGGAAGGAAGGAGAAAAAATTCCGAAGGGGACATTGGAGCCCGCCGGTGCTTGGCGAGGTTCTTTCGAGCCTAGCATCCGCTGTGCGCTCCACAAGCGGAAGCGGGTCCCCGTAGGAATCTTTTCTCCTGGATTCCCCCTCACCACAACTTCCCGCCGGGACTGAAGACTCATATCCAACCTCCCACTCCCCCGTCCGCCGTCTTACAGAGGCGTCCTCGCATCTCAACTAAATCCTCACTTAAAAGCAGAATTACCGCAACTCTCCCTGTGATTCTCACACTTTGCTTGACAGCATAGAATAAAATAAGATATACTTCACCCCATAGATACTTATTGGCGGACACTAGTGAAGACATAACAAAAAGAGGTAGGAGAGAATGATTCTTAAGGATATCTGGCTGGACGTGAAAGCCGTAAAGGAGAGGGATCCGGCGGCGAGGAATGCGCTTGAAGTGCTGCTTTTATATCAGGGAGTCCATGCGTTGATTTGGCACAGGGTTGCCCACTGGTTTTACAGACACCACATGTTTTTTATCGCCAGGCTGATTTCCCAGCTGGCAAGATTTTTTACACTGATCGAGATACATCCGGGCGCACAGCTGGGACACGGGATTCTTATCGACCATGGCTGCGGCGTGGTAATCGGAGAGACGACGGTGGTTGGTGACAACTGTACGATTTATCAGGGCGTGACGCTGGGAGGCGTGGGCACTCAGAAGGGAAAGAGACACCCAACGCTGGGAAATAATGTGACGGTTGGAGCGGGGGCCAAAATCCTTGGTTCATTCGAAGTCGGCGACAACTGCTCCATCGCGGCCAACGCCGTGCTGCTTCGTCAGCTGGATGAGAATATCACTGCGGTGGGAATTCCGGCCCGTCCTGTTAAGAAGGACGGCGTGCCGATTCAGAAGAAGCAGAAAACCATTATCAGTGAGCATAACCGTATGATGATGGAGCAGATGGAAAAGCTTCAGAAAGAAGTTGAAGTCCTTAGAAAGGCTTTGGAGGAGGCAACCGGAAAGCCGGTTCCCGCTGTAATCCTGGAGGAAGGTAATAAACAGCCGGCTCAGACGGAAACAGCGCCCGGGAGCAGAAGTGATGCGACGGAATAGAGGAAAAATAACAATATATGCAGAATGAAGAGACAACACAAAGTGCGGTAGCAGTACGGAATACAGAGACGGAGAAAGGTACAGAACCGGCACAGCATGCAGAAGAAGCAGCCATGGCGGTGGAACAAAAGAAAGAAAAAGCGCCGGATCGCTGCCGTGAGATAGAAAAGAGTATTATCAAGCAGTTCAGAAAAGAGATATGGCGCCCTTTTGTCAGGGCGCTTAATGAATACGATATGATTAAAGAGGGCGACAATATCGCCGTCTGTATCTCCGGAGGAAAGGATTCCATGCTTCTTGCCAAATGCATGCAGGAGATTTTAAGACATGGGAAGATGAAGTTCGGCCTCCATTTCCTGGTCATGGATCCGGGATATAATCCGGCCAACCGCAGGATGATTGAGGAAAATGCCAGAATTATGAATATTCCGGTTACTATTTTTGAATCGGATATTTTTGACGTGGTGGTGGACGTGGATCAGTCGCCCTGCTATCTGTGCGCCAGGATGAGGAGAGGCTTTTTGTATGCCAACGCGAAAAAGCTGGGATGCAACAAGATTGCCCTCGGGCATCATTTCGACGATGTGATAGAAACAATTTTGATGAGTATGCTCTACGGCGCTCAGGTCAATACGATGATGCCGAAGCTCCACAGCACCAACTTTGAGGGGATGGAGCTTATCAGGCCCCTTTATCTGGTGAAGGAGGCGGATATACTGGCCTGGAAGGATTTTAACAGCCTTCACTTTCTCCAGTGTGCCTGCCGTTTTACCGAAGCGGCGGAGGCAGTGGCTGGACGGGATGAAAACCATCTGTCCAAGCGGCAGGAGATGAAAGAACTGATTAACCATTTCCGCCGGATCAATCCGCATATTGAGACGAACATTTTCAAAAGTGTGGAAAATGTCAATCTGGATGCCTGTATCGGGTATGTGAAGAATGGGGAGAGACATCACTTTTTAGAAGGTTATGAGCATTCATTTGATACCAATATACCTGGAACTGACAAAATCAGGGAAGAAACAACAAATTGATAATAATCCATAG
Source organism: [Clostridium] symbiosum (assembly GCA_036419695.1). NCBI lineage: Bacteria > Bacillati > Bacillota > Clostridia > Lachnospirales > Lachnospiraceae > Otoolea > [Clostridium] symbiosum. The sequence goes on along the minus strand of CP143946.1, from coordinate 4,922,811 downwards.
AAATTAGAAAAACGGGATGAGCCCCAGTACTAGCGGGCGCTCCCGTTTTTTATTTGACAGAAAAGTTCCTTGAATTTTTTTCAAGGGAAAAAGCTCATCGGGCAGGACTCTTTGTTGATAGTAATAGTTTAATGTTGCTTTACTGAGGTTTTAAAAGTTATTGGTGAGTTATTTTGAGGCTTTTTAGAAAATTAAAATATGAAATAAAAATATATTGACAATTGATTCTAATGATGATAATATCATATTTAATGAGTGCTCAATAAATAGAAAATAAATTACTAAAAATGGAGACAAAGAGATAATGCAGGGAGTGTCTGAGGATTATTCAGGGTAACAGTGTTGGCGAGGGACACACTGGGGGAGTATAAAAGTCTAATTTATGAAAGGGGGAGTTTTGAAATGGATCATTTAAAGATGAGTGCAGCAGACACAGTCTATTATGGCGGAGTTATCAGAACCATGGAGGGACCGGAGCAGGTTGTTGAGGCAGTGGCTGTAAAGGATGGAAGTATTTTAGCCTGTGGCAGCAAGGATGAGATGATGAAGTTTGCTGCGGATGGAACGAGAATGGTCTGCCTGGACGGAGGCACGATGCTGCCGGGATTTTACGATGCCCATAGTCATTTTCAGGAAGCCGGGGTTGGATTGCTTAATTATGTTTATCTGCGCTGCCCACCATTCGGAAAGTTCAGGACGGTGGAGGATTGTATTGTGGCGCTACAGGAGGCAATAAAGACACTGCCGGAGGGGAAAGACTCTGATTGGGGCGGGATTTGACAATTGCGGCATTGCCGAGAAACGTCATTTAAACCGTCATGATCTGGACCGGGTGTCGGCCGTGAGGCCGGTTATCGTAGATAATTACACGTCACATTCTATTTACTTAAATAGTGTGGCGCTGTCTATGCTGGGAATCACCAGGGACACGCCGGATCCCGACGGAGGCGTGATTTACAGGGACGAGGCTGGGGAGCCGAACGGAATTCTGGGAGAGATGGCTGTGATGCAGGTCTGGAACAGCGAATATTTTGGTTTCCTGGGATCAAAAGAGGACAAATTGCTGGGGATTAAGGCGGCTACTGAGCTCTATGCGTCAAGGGGCATAACTACAGCCAACCAGGGGCAGGGAAGCTCGGGCGCCAAGGAACTTCTGGAGGAAGCCCTTAAGCGCGGGTATTTAGGGATCCGCTGTATCTGGTGGTCTTCTCCGGAAGAAGCGATTTTTTATGCGGAAAATAATATAAAGAGTTCAAGTAATATGATTACGCTGCATGGGGCAAAAGCATTCCAGGATGGCTCAATCCAGTGTGGAACGGCTTATCTCACGAAGCCGTACTATAATATTCCCGACATGGAACCGGGATACTGCGGTATGCCGATCCATAGCAGGGAAGAACTGTTGGCTATTGTCCGTCCCGTACATAATGCCGGCGTCCAGATGTATATCCATTGTAATGGTGATGCGGCTATCGATGATGTACTGTATGTATATGAGCAGTGCCAGAAAGAAAATCCAAAACCGGATATCCGACATACAGCCGTCCATGCACAGACTGCCAGAAAGGATCAGCTTCTGAAGATGAAAGAGGTGGGGATTGTTCCTTCATTCTTTGTGCCCTGTGTATATATTTGTGGAGACGTTCACAGAGAGATTTTCCTTGGGCCGGAGAGGTGCCTGCATTATAATCCCATCAGGACGGCTTTTGAACTGGGGATGAGGCCTACCATGCACACGGATTGTCCTGTCCTGCCTCCGGATCCGCTCAATTCAATATGGGCGTCTGTAACCAGAAAGACTTACAGCGGAGAAATACTCGGGCCGGATGAGGCACTGACCGTTTATCAGGCGCTTTGTGCCAATACGATCAACGGAGCCTGGCAGAATCATGAGGAAAATGAAAAAGGCACCATTAAACCCGGAAAATTGGCAGACTTTGTGATTCTCGACAGAGACCCTATGGCCATTGATCCGGATGAAATTAAAGAAATAAAGATTATGGAAACAATAGTTGGGGATAAGGCTGTTTATAGAAACAGCGATAAAGGGAATGAAGCGTAGGAATGGAGGAGAGTTATGAAATCGGCTGTAAAACAAAAACGGAGGTTTGAACTTCCGCACCCATATTTAATTCTGATGACGGTTATGCTTTTGGTGGTTGTCCTTTCCTGGATTATACCGAGTGGTGAGTATACCAGGGTTGCCAATGAGGCGACCGGATACAGTGAAGTAGTATCGGGGAGCTTTCATTTTGTAGAACAGGATAATCCCATTACATTTCTGGGATTCTTTACTTCCATTAATGCCGGCATCACAGCGGCCATGGCCGTCGGTTCTCTGATCCTGATCATGACGGGAGCCATTGCCATTTTAGACAGCACGGATGCTATGACAACAGGGGTAAAAGTGCTGATTCAGCATGCCAAGGGAAAAGAATTTCTAATGATAGTTATTTTCCTTTTCTTCTTTACGCTGTTAGGCGCGGCGGGAATGGCGGAAAACCTGATTCCGTTTATTCCGATTATGATCACGCTTGTTATTGGATTGGGGTATGACCGTTTAGTGGGAATATCACTTGTTATCATGAGTATTGGTCTTGGATGGACCGGAGGAATTGTCAATGTCTATACCACGGGTTTAGCTCAGCAGATGATAGGACTGCCTATTTTTTCCGGCATTGGCCTGCGTGTGATCGCCCAGGTTATATTTTTCCTGGTGGCGGTGGGATATCTCTATTTTTACTGCCGCAAAATCAAAGCGGATCCGACGAAAAGCATAGTGGCGCAAGAGTATGTATCTTCCCGCAATGAGGAGGAAGAAATTCTTCATGAAACGGTTCGGCTGACCGGCAGAATGAAGGCCGGACTGACCATATTTTTCATTGCTCTGGTGGTCCAGACATACGGGGCAGTCAAACTGATGTGGGATTATAATCAGATGTCGGCGGTATTTCTGGTGGCCGCAATCGCAATTGCAATTGCGGGTGGAATAAATATGAATAAGGCATGCCGTATTTTTACAAAGGGAGCTGCCGATCTGCTTCAGGTTGTATTCCTTATGGGACTTGCCCAGGCTGTTACGAGTCTGATGAAACAGGCTAAGATGCTCGATACTTTGGTCTATTACATCTCCCAGATGTTGACCGATCAGGGGATGCTGATTACCCTGCTGGCAATCTACCTGATTGTAATCTTTATGAATTTCTTCATTATTTCCGGTGAAGGAAAAGCGGTTGTGCTTGTGCCGATTCTTTCTCCACTGGGGCAGGTGCTTCATATTAACCAGCAGGTTCTGGTTCTTGCTTACCAGTACGGCGACGGGTTCACCAACATGCTTTATCCAACCAGCGGATCTTTGCATGCAATGCTGGCAGTAGGAAACGTGACATACGGCCAGTGGGTTAAATTTTCCTGGAAATTATGGACGCTTCTCTCAGCAGTAGCTTTTGGCATTATCCTGGTTGCGCAGTTGATTAACTACGGGCCGTTCTAATAGTGTCGCTTAATTGGCAGAGGTCGGTGGTTATGTTAAAAGAAAAGTTATCCGGCTCATTCCTTGTCTTCATGGGGGCGGTATGCTGGAGCCTTAATGCCCCTCTCGTGAAATTTGTGCAGCGGGATTTGGATCCATTACTGGTTTGTGGACTTCGTTCTCTGCTGGCGGGCATTGTCCTTCTTCCGTTCTTTAGACCGAGGAAAATGATTTGGAATTATTGGTTCCTTATCTACATCGGCTCATTTGAAGTCCTGGTAACAGGGGTGATTCTGGCCTTGGGCCAGACTTCATCCGCCATTGCCGTCGGAATGCAGTATACGGCTCCGGTCTGGCTTCTTCTGCTGGCAGTGGTAAAAAAAGAACGGATTTATTGGAATAGTGTCTTACCGGTTGTAATGATTCTGATTGGCGTCCTGTTTTTTATGAGTACCGGTTTCGGCAGTACCGGGCAGACAAAAGGTAACCTGATCGCACTCAGTGAAGGTCTGGCCTTTGCCCTGATGACACTGAGCGCCAAACATGCGTCGGGTGATTGCCCGCTTGGGCTGACCTGCCTTGCCTGTCTGTTTTCGGGTTTATTTACGTTTTTAGTTCTGCCTCCGACCTTTTCAGAGCTGCGGAATCTTACAGTCCAGAACTGGTTTGTGATGCTGCTTCTCGGAACAGTCCAAATGGGGGCGGGATACGGTTTCTATAACTTCGGCCTTCAACTGGTGAATCCCCGAAAAGCCTCGATTATTGCTCTTTGGGAAATGATCCTGGGACCGCTGTGGGTTGCCCTTTTTTTAAAGGATTATCCTGCTATGCCTGTTTTGATTGGTTTTCTTATCATATTAGCAGGAATGTTTCTGGAAAATGTTCTTTCCGAGTCTATGGAATATGCCGCCCATGGGATGGACATGAGGACGGCGTTAAAACACAGATTTCACTTAAAGTAAATGACAAGGAGAATCTATATGATCCGGAAAAAAGATGTTTGTGTTCTCATTGATAAGAAGGCGGAAAAGTTTCAAAAGCTGAGTAAGGAGATATGGAATTACGCTGAGTTGGGCCTTAGGGAATTTAAATCTGCCGGAAGACAGTGCGAAATACTGGAAGAAGAAGGATTTTTGGTGACAAAGAATCTGGCTGGGATGCCCACCGCTTTTGAAGGGAGATGGGGGTGTCAAAAACCGGTAGTTGCCATACTGGGGGAATTTGACGCGCTCCCGGGATTGAGCCAGAAAGCAGCTTTGGCGAAACAGGAGCCGCTTCAAGAGGGCGGCTGCGGACATGGCTGCGGCCATAATCTGCTGGGGGCTGGGTCTATGGCGGCCGCAGTGGCCGTCAAAGATTATCTCCAGAAAAATGAAATAAAAGGCTCGATTGTTTATTTTGGCTGTCCGGGCGAGGAAAAGGGTTCCGGTAAAACCTTTATGGCAAGAGCCGGCTGTTTTGACGGTGTGGATGCAGCGTTATGCTGGCATCCGGGAGATGCCAATTTTGTTATGAATACATCGAGCCTGGCCGCTCTGTGTACATATTTCCGTTTTTATGGGACGACATCCCATGCGGCGGCTTCTCCTTATCTGGGGCGGAGCGCCCTGGACGCGGTAGAACTTATGAACGTCGGCTGCAACTACTTAAGGGAGCATATTATCCCTGAGGCGCGGGTTCATTATGCAATTACAAATCCGGGCAGCAGCGCGCCCAATGTGGTACCGGACTTTGCAGAGGTCTTTTACGAATCAAGAGCCCCTATATTAAACGATGCATTTGCCATTTTAGAGCGTATATGTGACGTTGCCCGGGGGGCGGCTCTGATGACGGGAACTCGCTGTGAGATCGCCCGGGGGGAGGGTTACAGCAACTATATTCCCAACCGGATACTGGGCGGCCTGCTTCAGAAAAACCTTGAACAGATAGGGTCCCCACCCTTTTCATCTGAGGAGTTAAGGTTTGCTGAAGCAATTAAAAAGACCCTCCCCGGGTCTGCTGAGGAAAGTGCATTGGCATCCATCCGGAAACAAACGGATGACGATACGGCGAATAAGCTGAAAGGCCGGGTGGCAGCTGATATAATAGCCCCGTTTCCCCAAAACGGCGGCATACTGCCGGGCAGCACCGATGTTGGTGACGTAAGCTATGTAACCCCAACCGGACAGATATTTATAGCCTGCAAGGCGCTTGGGACACCGGATCATTCTTGGCAGCAGGTATCACAGAGCGGTTCTTCCCTTGGACAAACGGGGATGATAACCGCCGCAAAAATTTTGGCTCTTACAGCGCTTGATTTGATTGTTTGCCCTTGCTTACTGAAAGAGGCCAGGGAGGAATTTTTCACAGGAAGAGGAGGGGATTACCACTGTCCGATCCCATCCAATGTGGAGCCGGAATTGTAAGTTATTATACATCGGGAAGCGCAATACGGAGCGCAGAAAGAACAGTAACTTACCTCCTGTTAAGATTCGCGATAATCCCACAATTGAGGATCTTAATTTGAAACAGGCGGCAGAGCCCAGGTATAAAGAAAAACTTTTACCTTGACACTGCCGCCTGTTTTATACTGTGATTTTCAGCCGGTAATGCTTGACCGGGCGTCCCTTGCCACCGAGGCTTTCCTGCCCTATCATATCTGCATAGCCATATTGAAGGAGGTTGGTCAGGATCTTACTCGCAGTTCTGGGGGAAATGCCCAGACTTTTTACAATTTGGGCGGCGGTCACTTCATCAGAACCCTCTAGCCGTATCATCGAGGCCAATTTTGAAATGGTCTCAACGGAAAGGCGGACGTTACTGGCAACCTCCCTTAAGTATTTGCTGGATTCAGCAGGCTGGGTGGCTATTTCTTCTGGAGAGGCATCCAGAAGAAACATATTTTCGTTTTCGTCCATTAAAAAACTGCCCTGCTCTTTACCGAGCACTTTTTTACCGTAGGCGGCAGCCTCCCAGGCATTCATTCGTGCCTGATTCATTGTGGTGCCGATACCATAGCTGATAACGCCTTTAAAGTTCATCTCCTGTATTAGCAACGGGCGGACACCACAGGAAGTACAGTTATCCGTCATTTTTTTGATCAGCATGGAGTTGGTGTAAATTTCGTAGCCGTTATAACCCTCTTTAAGGATTAAACTGTTCATGTAGCGTTTGTTGAGCATCATGACCGCCTGCTTAAGCTGAAACAGGCAGCGTTCTCTCTCCTCATTGGCGATATCCCAGGTTTCCTTCTCCATGGGCAGGATTACGATGGCGCCGGAGATATTTTCTTTCATCCGTTTCATCTCCATCTTCTGCCTTAATGCGGAAAAGGTGCGGGTGAGTTCTTTGATACTGGGGTTTACATAATAAGAAGCAACCCCATACTGTTCACCCAGCTTCAGGACGCTGTGAAATTGTGTAAGAATCAGATCAAGTTCATGGCATTCAAGTCTGTTTTTATATTTTTCCAGCAGTTCTTCTTCTCGTTGCTCCATCTCATCCGGACGGCTTTCTTCCAGCTTCTTGCAAAAACAATCCGCCATGACCGCCAGCTTTTCCTCCGTCAGAGCTTCGCGGAGAGTATAGCCGTCTTCCAGGAAATCAATGCCAATCCTGTTAACATCCGTCTGCTCGTTTAACAGCATTAATTTCAGCAGCATTTGATAGACATGTTCTACTTCTATGTCAAAACATGCAGTCGGAATGTTTTCACCGTTCGGAATATAATGCTTTAGTGTGAGCCAGGGGATATATCCGCTGGTAATAAAACCGTCGTACAGAGTTTTAGATTCAAGAAATATGGAGATCAGTTCGCTGAACTCATTATATTCTCTGTAGGTAATATCTACATCATCCCGGGAGCTCCCCAGGATTTGTTCACAATATTTTTTGATACGCGGCTTTAGAAGCAGCATAATTTTGTAACTCATATTTTATTTTCTCCATTTTTTGAATAATTCCAGATCATGACCAGTTCATTATATGATAATTCATTAAGGAATTCAAGGTGCCCCTCTTCCGGGTTTTGAATATCATCCCCTTCTGTTTGGAATAATGTCACGTCTGTCCGCATAAACTTTCATAAAGTTGTAGATATGGAAAGGGCAGGTGCGATCATTAATGATGGAGCTGATTAAGAAAAATATACATATGAACAGACAGAAAGGAAGCGCGGTATCCCAGATCACTCTGGACGACGATTTTATCGTTCCGGACACCATGGACGACGTATCCCAGGTCCTTCTGGATAACGGCGAGATCCAGATTGAATCATCGAGAACCCAGGGCGATAAGGTTCTGATTAAGGGAAAACTGGCTTTCCGTGTGCTGTACAGAAAAGCAGAAGGAGGGCTTCAGGCGCTGGGAGGAGAGGTGCCGTTCGATGAGACGGTCAATGTGCCGGATCTGGATGAGCACGACTATACCCAGGTATCCTGGACGCTTGAAGATCTGAACACCAGCATGATCAATTCCAGAAAACTAAGCATCAAGGCAGTCGTGACTCTGGAGGTGCGGGTGGAGAATCTGTACGATGCGGAGGCAGCCGTGGACATTGAGACGGATGATGAAGAGGTGGAGGTATTAAAGAGAAGTATCGACGTGGCGGCAATCGCGGTCAGGAGAAAGGATACATACCGGATCAAGGAGGATATCCAGGTTTCGGGCAATAAACCGAACATCGAAAGCATCCTGTGGAATGAGATGCGGTTAAGAGGCGTCACCTGCCGCCCCATGGACGGAAATATCCATCTGGAAGGGGAGCTGATGGTATTTATCATCTATGCCGGGGAAGGGGAGCATACGCCGGTTCAGTGGCTGGAGGAGAGCATCCCGTTTTCGGGCGATGTGGAGCTTGCGGAGGCGGAGGAGAATATGGTTCCGGCCATCGGCGTCAGGATCCTGCACCGGGGAATCGAGATGAAGCCGGATTACGACGGGGAAATGCGTGATTTTGAGCTCGATGCCGTCCTGGAACTGGATATGAAACTCTACATGGAAGAAAATGTGGAGCTCTTAAGTGATCTTTACTCTACCAACCGGGAGCTGATACTGGATGGCGGGGAAGCCTGTTTCGACCGGCTGCTGACAAGGAACATCTGCAAATGCAAGGTAGCGGAGCAGCTTAAAATCAGCAAACCGGACCGGATTCTTCAAATCTGCCATAGCAGCGGCAGCGTGAAGCTGGATGAGGCGGAGCCGAGGGAGGACGGACTTCATATCGAAGGTGTTTTGGAAGTGAGCCTGCTGTACTTAACCGACGACGACACGGAGCCGGTGGGAGCAACGACAGAGATTGTACCGTTCCACTGCGTGGCGGAGGCCGACGGCATTAATGCGGACAGCATCTGGCAGATGAACCTTGGACTGGAACAGCTTACGGCCGTGATGCTGGGAGGGGATTCTGTGGAAGTGAAGGCGGTGATTGCCGCCGATCTGCTGGTGCTGCAGCCGGTATGCGAGCCTGTGGTCACGGGCGTGAAGGTGGAGCCGCTGGATATGAAGAAGCTCCAGCAGATGCCGGGCATTGTGGGTTACATTGTGCAGCCTGGGGATTCACTGTGGAAAATCGCGAAGAAATTCCATACCACTGTGGAAAACATCAAGGAAACGAACGGTTTGACGGAGGATGAGATTCGGCCAGGGGAAAAGCTGGTGCTTATAAAAGAAGTTCAGTAGCAGGATTCCCGGCAAAAACCGGGCGGGCGGCAGGGATCGGATGGTTCCGCCGCCTTTTTCTGTTCAAAGCTCATTGCGAACCTGCCCGGCTTAGAGTATACTAAAGCATAACTGTTTATATGTTTGGGAGGCTGCACGGCAGCGGGAAATACGTTACTGTCCATACCGCATTGAGCTGTGGACAATAACGGTAAAACGGCCGAAAGGAGGCAGATCATGCAGTTTATACGTCTCAGAATCAAAAACTATAAAGTAATCCGGGACATGGAGATCCGGGACATGGAGAATGCCCTGATTCTGGTGGGAAAGAACAATACGGGGAAAACCTCCGTTCTGGACGCAATCCGCGTCATGGCGGGAGTGGAAGAGCTTTCGAAAGCTGATTTTAATGAGGCAAAGCAGAATGTGGAAATCGAAGTGACCCTGCAGATTACGGATGAAGACCGCAGGATGATGCACCAGGCCGGTATCGTGAGCCGCTATAAGCGCTATGAGGTGTGGGAGAAGGAATTTTACAGGAAACTGCCGTCTTGCAAAGGGGATTTGCTGGAATTTACCTACACCGCCAATTACGAGGGGAAAGTCCGCTATACGGACGGATTTAAAAAGGATAATCCCTGCATCCGGGAAGTTCTTCCGAGGATTCACTATATCAACACGGCAAGAGATCTGCAGATGTTCCAGAACGATCTCCTGCTGTTTCAGGACAACAGGATGATGAATCAGCTCCGTTCCGGCCGCTGCCTTTTTGATGGAGCCAAGGAATGCAGGCATTGTTTTCAGTGCATTGGCCTGATTAACAAGAAGAAACCCGAGGATCTCGATGCCGCCGAGACGAGGAAACTTCTCGAATACAAGCTGTATCAGTCCAACATGGGGGACCTCGTGGAGCGGATCAATGAGAACTTCCACAAAAACGGGGGATACGACGATATCCTCTATGAGCTGCGCTGTGATATCGACAGGATGTTCCAGATTGAGGTGAAGACCTACAACAACGATCGCGGCGAGGTGGATACGGTTGAACATATGGGAAAAGGTATGCGGAGCATTTATATGCTGTCCCTGCTGGAGACTTATATCGAGGGGGAGAACCGGATACCGAGCATTGTCATTGTGGAATATCCCGAACTGTTTCTGCACCCGCAGCTTCAGAAGGTGTCGAGTGAGATACTTTACAGGCTCTCCAAGAAAAACCAGGTTGTGTTCAGTACCCATTCTCCCCAGTTACTGCTGAATTTCACCAACGGCCAGATCCGGCAGGTGGTGCTGGACAGCGAGTATTACTCCGTGCTCCGCCAGAATACGGACATCGGGGAAATCCTTGATGATCTCGGTTATGGGGCGGCCGACGCGCTGAATGTAGACTTTGTATTTATCGTGGAAGGGAAACAGGACAAGAGCCGCCTTCCACTGCTTTTGGAAAAATATTATTCCGAGGTTCACGACAGGGAAGGGAACCTTTCGAGGATTGCCATCATAACGACAAACAGCTGTACCAATATCAAGACATACGCCAATTTAAAATATATGAACCAGGTTTATTTAAAAGATCAGTTCCTGATGATCCGGGATGGGGACGGAAAGGATCCGGAGGAGCTGGCCGGAGAACTGTGCCGTTATTATGATGAGCAGAACCTGAGGGATGTGGACCGCCTGCCGAGGGTAAGACGGAAAAACGTCCTGATTCTGAAATATTATTCCTTTGAAAATTACTTCCTCAATCCGGAAATCATGGCAAAAATCGGAATTGTGAAATCGGAGGAAGAATTTTATCATATTCTTTGGCAGAAGTGGACAGAATATCTCGGTCGGCTTCGTTCGGGCAGAAAGTTTGTCAGTGCGCTGGGACGGACTCCGGAATCGGAAGAAGATATAAAAAATAATATGGAGCTTTTTAAAATTCATATGAGAGGCCACAACCTCTACGACATTTTCTACGGACGCTATAAGAAGAAGGAAAAACAGATGCTGAAACAGTATATCGAACTGGCTCCCAGGGAGGAGTTTTCCGACATACTGGACAGCATTGACAACTTCCTGTATTTTGACAGCCGGAAAAAAATGCCGGAATGAAAGTTGCATTTCAGGAGAAAATCCATATAATAGATTATAGCCAAAGCAGAGGAAGAGAGTAGCGCATCCGGCCGATGCTTTAGATAGATACAAGGCTCTAAAGTGGAACTGCCGAAAGGCATCCCGGGGCTTTGGACGGTAACGGCACATTGCAAGGTGTTGTTACCGTTTACATACCCCCTTGGAGGAAGATGATGAATTACACATACCTTCTGCGATGTTCCGATTCGTCGCTCTACTGCGGGTGGACAAACCATCTGGAGGAGCGGCTGAAGACACATAACGCGGGAAAAGGTGCCAAATATACGAAGAGCAGGCGGCCGGTCACGCTGGCCTATTATGAGGCCTGGGAAACAAAAGAGGAAGCCATGAAGCGGGAGGCGGCAATTAAAAAGATGACAAAGAGAGAAAAAGAAGCTCTGGCTGCAGAGCTTCGCATTATTATATCCCCGGCAAAGAAAATGCAGGTTAAGGCGGATGAGCTGCCCTGGAAAAATATGCCTGTGCTGATAGAGAAGACGGAGGTGCTGAAAGAGAAGCTGCAGTCCTTTACGGAGCCTGAGCTTAAGAAACTGTTTTCGGCTAATGACGCAATCACCCATCAGAACTATCTGCGCTACCGTGATATGGATCTGAGAAGAAATATGACGCCGGCGGCGCTCTCCTATGTGGGAATCCAGTATCAATATATGGCGCCTCAGATATTTTCTGAGGCCCAGTGGGAGTACATATGCCGTCATCTGCGTATCCTGAGCGGTTTTTACGGTATTTTAAGGGCCGACGACGCCGTTGTGCCGTACCGCCTGGAGATGCAGGCCAAACTCCCTGTGGGGGGAGCAAAGGACCTTTACGGCTACTGGAAGGACGAGCTTTACCGGGAGCTGTACCGCCCGGAGAAGGGCGCGGGACGCGTGAAAGTCCTCAATCTGGCATCGAAAGAGTACAGCAGCGCCGTGGAACCGTGGCTGAAGCCGGAGGACGAGTTTGCCACCTGTATATTCGGAACCATGAAAGACGGGAAGATTAAAGTAAAGGCGACGGAGGCAAAGATGGCCAGAGGTGAGATGGTCCGCTTTCTGGCAGAACACAATGCCATGGGATTTGAGACGGTAAAAGAGTTTGACCGTCTCGGTTTTTCCTATACACCGGAATTGTCCGATGGGAGCCGGTTCGTATTTTTAAAGAACGAGGTTGAGCAATGATTAAATTTCTGATTAAACGATTCATAAAGGACTCCGATAACATAAAAGACCCCGCGGTGAGACGTATGTACGGCTCGCTTTGCAGTTCCGTGGGGATCGGGCTCAATATCTGCCTGTTTATCGGAAAATATCTGGCGGGCGTTTTAAGCGGTTCCATCGCCATTATGGCCGATGCCTTCAATAACCTTTCGGATGCGGGTTCCTCCCTCATCACGCTGATCGGGTTCAAATTTGCGGGAATGAAGCCGGACGCCGAGCATCCCTTCGGCCACGGGAGGATTGAGTACATATCGGGACTTGCCGTCTCGGCTGCAATTATCCTGATGGGCGTGGAGCTGGCCAAATCTTCTGTGTCCAAGATCCTGTCACCCGCCCCTGTTGAGATGAGTATGACGGCAATCGTGATTCTGGTGGTTTCCGTGTGCGTAAAGCTTTACATGTGCAGCTATAACCGGTTTGTCGGCAGGCAGATAGACTCCGCTGCGATGAAGGCGACGGCCACGGACAGCCTGAGCGACGCGGTGGCTACCTCCGTCGTACTCCTGGCTATGCTGGTGCTTAAATTCACCGGCGTGAATGTGGATGGCTGGTGCGGGGCCATGGTGGCTCTGTTCATCCTCTATGCAGGCTACAGCGCGGCAAAGGATACGCTGAGCCCGCTTCTCGGCCAGCCGCCGGAGGAGGAGCTGATCAACCAGATCCGGGACATTGCGCTGTCCCACAGCGAGATCGTGGGAATCCACGATCTGGTGGTGCACGATTACGGACCGGGCAGGCTGATGATTTCCTTCCACGGCGAGGTTCCGGGAGATGGAAATATTTTTGAGCTTCACGATGTGATAGACCAGGCGGAAAAAGAGTTAAAAGAGAAGCTGGGCTGCGATGCCGTTATCCACATGGACCCCATTGCCACCAACGACGATGAGGTCAAGAGCGTCAAACAGTGCGTGGCGGAGCTGGTCAAAGAAATAAACGGGGACTTATCCATCCACGATTTCAGGATGGTCAAGGGACCCACCCATACGAACCTGATATTCGATGTGGTCGTTCCGTTCCAGTTAAAGCTGTCGGATCGGGAGGTGGCCGATGAAATCACAAGAAGAGTCCGGGAAAAGTGGGAAAACTATTACGCGGTAATCGAGATTGACCACAGTTATGTGCTGTAGACCTGCCGTTACGATTCATGAAAGGAAAAGGACAAGACGATGAGATACAGAAAATGGATGGCTGTCCTGGCCGCCCTGTGTGTTGCCGGAACGGCGGCAGGCTGCGGCTCCCGGACTTCGGACACGCCTTCCGTATCCGAGGAGAGCGGAAGTGTCCAGGAACCGCCGGCCACGGAAGCAGAGAAGACGACGGAAGAGTCCCGGGAAGAGACGGAAAGCTTTGAGTCGTGGGAACAGAAGGAAACAGAGGCCGGGAGCCGGGAAGAGGAGACGAAAGAGACCCTGCCCGGAGACGGCGATACATTTGTGCAGCAGAAGGTGATTGTTGCGACCGACCTTCATTATCTGGCGGAAAAACTGGCCGGAAACAGATGCCAGAGCTTTATGACGGCCGTGGAGTCGAGCGATGGCCGTGTGCTTCAGTACGGCTGGGAGATTCTCGATGCGTTCCTCGACGATGTGATCGAGGAGGATCCGGATTTGGTTATCCTCACCGGAGACCTGACGCTGAATGGAGAGAAAGAGAGCCATGAGGAGCTGGCCGACAAACTGGAAGTGCTTTCAAAGCATGGCATAGAGGTGGCTGTAATTCCAGGAAACCATGATATTAATAATCATTACGCAAGAAAGTTCACCTCGGACGGTACCGTGAAAACAGATGTAATTACCGCGGATGAATTTAGCAGCATCTACGCAGACTATGGTTATGTGGCTGCGGACAACCGGGATCCGGCTTCCCTCAGCTATCTGTATAAGCTGGATGATTACTACTGGCTTCTGATGCTGGATTCCTGCCAGTACGATCCGGTCAATCAGGTCGGCGGAATGATCCGCAGGGAGACATATGAATGGATGGAAAAGCAGCTGGAGGCCGCCTGGGAGGAAGGCGCCCAGGTTATCACGGTGAGCCACCATAATCTGTTTGACCAGAGCGGTGTGAGCCGTGAATTCTATGACAATTGTACGATAGAGCACAATGAAGAGCTGGTAAGCATGCTCTATGATTACGATGTGCGCCTCCATCTCAGCGGCCATCTTCATCTGCAGCATTATAAAGAGGATGAGGACAGCGGAATCAGTGAAATTGTGACCGGGTCCCTTGTGATGGCTCCGTGCCAGTACGGCGTGATGAAAATCTGGAACAGCGGCGACATTCAGTATGATGCAAAATCGGTGGATGTGGACGGCTGGGCAAAGAGAAACTCCTATAAAAACCGGGATTTGTCGGATTTTAAAACCTTCAGTAAAAACTTTTTAAACCAGGTTACATACAGAAATGCGGTCCTGGATCTCAGGAAACATACGCTGGAGCGCAAACTGTTCTTCAGCGATGAAAAGATAGATGAGATGGCCAGATTCTATGCAAGGCTCTGTGTTTATTACTATGGAGGCAGGATGTTTGAGATCACGGATCAGGTTAAGAATGAGAAGGCATATCAGTATTGGAACGAGATTGACTATGTCAGCGACTTAAGCGACTTTCTGAGGAATATCCTGGAGGATGAGGCGAAGGATTTTTCACATCTCACGGTTCATTATTAAGCCGTTGTCCCCGCAGGTCGGATTACAGCAGAAAAAGGACGGAAGTAATTATGCAGGAAAAAAGGAAATCGGAGCTGACTACGCTCTGCTATATTGAAAAAGACGGCTGCTATCTGATGCTGCACCGTGTGAAGAAAGAAAAAGATGTCAATAAGGATAAATGGATCGGCGTAGGCGGCCATTTTGAAAAGGATGAGAGTCCGGAGGAGTGTATTCTGCGCGAAGCGAAGGAGGAGACGGGACTGACCCTGACCTCATGGAAATTCAGGGGAATCCTGACCTTCATCGCAGAAGGGTGGCCGACGGAATATATCTGCCTGTTCACGGCCGACGGTTTTACCGGAGAACTTAAGGCGTGCGATGAGGGTACGCTTGAATGGGTGAAGAAAGAAGATGTATTTAAACTGAACCTTTGGGAGGGTGACAAAATCTTCCACAGGCTCCTTCTGGAGAGAGACGACTTTTTTTCGCTGAAGCTTAAGTACGATGGGGATGAACTGAAGGAGTGGGTTCTGGACGGAGGACGGGAAGATGGCGCAGGTAAAAGCGGTACTCTTTGATATGGATGGGCTGATGTTCGATACGGAGTGCCTGGCGTCGGATTTTTGGAAACAGGCCGGAGCCGAGGCGGGAGTCGCCATCAGCGAGGAATTCCTGATTTACAGCCGCGGCAGCCGCAGCCAGGAGATGGAGCGTCTGTTCTACCGCTGTCACGGTGAACATACGGATTTTAAAGGGATTCGAAGAAGGAAGAGAGAGCTTCTCATCCACTATCTGGATACGCATGAAATACCGGTCAAACCAGGACTTTATTCACTTCTTGAATGGCTTAAGAAACATCATTATAAGATCTGGCTGACCACGTCCACCGAGAGCAGCAGGGCGCTCCGGTATGTGGAGTCGGCCGGGGTGAAGGATTATTTCGACGGCTTTGTCTGCGGGGATATGGTGGAGCATGCGAAACCGGATCCCGAGATTTTCCTGAGAGCGGCCGATGCAGCGGGAGTTCCTCCGTCGGAATGCGTTGTCCTGGAGGACAGCTTCAACGGAATCAGGGCGGCCATAGACGGAGGATTCATCCCGGTCATGGTGCCGGATCTGATGCAGCCCACGCAGGAGCTTTTACTGAAGCTGGCGGCGAAGCCGGAAACATTGGAAGGGGTTATTGCCTTCCTGGAACGGAGAATATAAAAATGGGACTGAAATGCCTTTATGAAGAAAATGGAGATTCCGTCAAAATACTCAGATGCTACGGGGAGTGCAGCCAGATTGTGCTCCCTGAAACTATTTCCGGCAGGAAGGTGACGGAACTGGGAGATTACATCTTTTCCGGGGATATGCGCGGAACGCCCGCAGGGAAACTGTGGGAGGCGGATGAGGAACCGGGAAGCGCTGCCGGAGCCGGTGCGGATGGATTGCCGGGAAGTGCTGCTGGAACCGGTGCAGGCGGCAGTGTGGAAAGTCCGGGTATCAATATGGCCGGACTTCAGCCAGCCTGCGGTGAGCGCCTTAAGGAAATCCGTCTTCCTTCCGGTCTACGAAAAATCGGCCGTTATGCATTCTATAACTGTTACGGCCTTAAAAAGCTTTCGATGTATTCCACAATTTCAGACATCGGAGCCGGGGCTTTTAATGGCTGCCGGATGATTGAGGAGCTGGAAATCGGTGTTGTGAAGGGGGAACGCTCGTGCCTGAAAGAGGTTTTGGCGGAGCTGAATGAGTCGCTGACCGTAGATTACAGGCAGCTTGAGAAAGACGCGGATGGGCAGCTTGGGTGTACGGGGCGCGCCAGTCTCTTTTTCCCTGTATTTTATGAGGAGGCGGTGGAGAACACGCCGGCCAGGATTCTGGAAACCCATGTGCACGGCTGCGGACACCGCTACCGTTATGCATTCGACGGGACGGAGTTTAAGTTCCGTGAATACGACAGCCTGTTTATCCATGCAAAGACCCAGGAACCGCCTGCAAGAGCGGCGGCCCTTGCAATGGGACGACTCCGCTTCCCACTGGAACTGACGGAAAAAGCCTCACTGATGTACAGGGAATACCTGATCCTTCATCCCGAAGAGGCGGCAGCCTGTCTTCTGAAGAAGGACAGTATGGACGAATGGAAATGGTTTGTCGGTGAATTTTTACCGTCTGAAGGGGAAAATGATGAAAAAAGGATAAAGGTTGAGCACGCAGCTGCGGGTTGTTTGGGGAACGAGGGTTATGCAGTGCGTGCTCGCGAGGAATATTCCGATATAAAGAAACCGGCTTTGGGGAAAACCGGCTTTGATAAACTGATTCATGCCTCAAACCGGGCCGGCCGTACGGATGTCATAAGTTTTCTTATGAATGCCTCTTACCGGGCCTATCCTCCTGAGAGGAAAAAATTTGAGTTATAAAGCCGAAAAAAATGTATCATTTTTGTTCTTTAACTTGATTATATAACATGGTTCGTATATAATCAAATTTATATAATAAAATAATAGTTATTAATTTTTCGTTATAGAGGGCGGAACCGGGAAACCAATAAAAACAGAGTGGAAAAACAGGAGGAACGATGTTCGACGGTAAAGAATACGTATATGCGGTATACGAAGAGAAAAGCTTTTCAAAAGCGGCGCAAAAGCTGTATATCACCCAGCCTGCGTTAAGTACGGCGATCAAGAAGGTGGAGAAAAAGATAGGAAGTCCGATATTTGACAGGAGCACTTCACCTATCGGCCTCACCCCCAGCGGCGAGGTGTACATCGATGCTATTGAAAAGTTATTTGCCCTGGAGCAGAATACAATTAACCAACTGAATAACCTGAACGGTCTTCTGACCGGAAAACTTTCAATTGGAGGAACCATATTTTTCACCTCCTTTATTTTGCCGGGGCTGCTCGGTGAATTTTCCAGAAAATACCCTCAGATCAAGATTGAACTGATCGAAGGGACAACCTCCCAGCTGACCGATAAGCTGATGGGGGAGGAACTCGATCTGATTATAGACAATTCGGAGCTGGACGATAAAAATTACGAAAAATACTATTATTATACGGAGCGGATTATTCTGGCCGTTCCAAGAGAATTCGAGATTAACAGGGAGCTTATGGAATATCAGCTGAGCGCCGCCGATATAGCGGCGAAACGCCATAGCGACGACGCATTCCCCGCACTGCCGCTTCCCCTGCTAAAGAATACGCCGTTTATTTTCGTCAAGGAAGAGAACAGTATCTACAAACGGGGCGTGAAGATGTGCGGCCGTCAGAATTATACACCGAATATTATTCTGAAACCGGATCAGGTCGTATCGGCTTTCAATATGGCGGGAAAGGGAATCGGGGCAACCTTTATCCCCGACGGCCTCGTTGCCAGCCTGTCCTATGAAGTTCCCCTGTGTTATTATAAGATGGATGAATCACTCTCAGTCCGACAGGTCTATTTTTACAAGAAGCGCAACAAATACCTGACCAAGACGATGGAAGAATTTATCCGTGTGGCGGTAGGCGACGAGGGCTTCCAGAAGGTAAGGGAAGCCAGGGAAAAAGAAAACCAGGAAAAGAAAAATCAGGAAAAGATAAACCAGGAAAAGAAGAATCAGGAGAAGCGCAATGGAACGAAAAACGCCGGCGGCATTTGAACAGGAAAAGGCCGAAGAGCTTGCTGCTATCTGCCGTGATATACTGATAAATACGAGAAACGAGCTTTACCTGCATTTGCGTTTTATGGACGCGGCGCTCAGTTCCCTTAAGTTTGTACCGGATTTCACCGCCAGGGGGGCAGGGACGGACGGCTTCTGCTATACGTACCAGCCCGAGTTTCTGGCGGGAAAATATATGGATGGGCGTGTTTATGTAAACCGGTTGTATTTCCACTCCATCCTCCACTGTATTTTTGTCCATATGGATACAAGGGGAAAGAGAGCCGAAGAACTGTGGAATCTGGCATGTGATATTGCCGTGGAATATATGATAGACGGGATGGAGATAAAGTGTCTCCATTGCCCCCAGTCTCCTGTAAGGAGAGAGTGTTATCTGCGTCTGAAAGAGAAAACAAAGGTTATGAATGCCCAGAGTATTTACCGCTGCCTCCAGGAAGAAAATCTGCCGGAGGGGCGGTATCTTTCGCTTATGGCAGAATTTTACAGGGATGATCACTCCCGCTGGAATGATAAAAACGACAGGCCGGACTTGCCACAGGAGAGAAAGAACAAGTGGGATAATCTGCGCGGATCAATGGAGACGGAGATGGAATCTTTTTCCAAAAAGGCGTCGCAGGAGGCAGGGGAGCTGTCCCGCCAGGTGAAAATCGAGAACCGGGAGAGGTATGATTACAGGGAATTTTTAAGGAAATTTTCGGTGATGAAGGAGACGGTTCAGATCGACACCGACGCTTTCGATTACATTTACTATGATTACGGACTGAGAACCTATGGAAATATGCCTCTGATTGAACCTCTGGAGACAAAGGAGATAAAAAAGATCGAGGAATTCGCCATCGTGATCGATACTTCCATGTCATGCTCCGGCGAGCTTGTAAAACGGTTTCTGGAACAGACATATGCCGTGCTCTCGGAAGCGGAAAGTTTTTTTACAAAGGTGAACGTACATGTGATACAATGTGATGAAAAGATTCAGAGTGACCGGAAAATCGAATCGGCCCTGGAGCTTAAGGATTATATGGATCATATGGAGATTGCCGGAGGCGGGGGCACGGATTTCAGGCCTGCGTTCCAGTATGTGGACTCTCTGGTGCAGAAAAAGGAGTTTACCGGGCTTAAGGGCCTCATCTATTTTACGGACGGTTACGGGATGTTTCCGGTCCACAGGCCGGCCTATGATACGGCGTTTGTCTTTATGCGGGACGATTACAGCGACGCGGATGTTCCGCCCTGGGCGATCAAGCTGATTCTGGACCCGGAAGAGTTTGAGGATGAAAGGAGAAACGAACAATGAGAAGAAAAGACAGGGGAATTGAGAATCAAAATGAAATTATGGAAATAATAAAGAGATGCCGTGTGTGCAGCCTCGCATTTTCCGGAGAGGACTATCCTTATGTGATTCCCATCAACTTTGGAGCCGGCGTTAAGGAGGGAAAAACTGTTTTCTATTTCCACGGAGCCGGGGAAGGCACCAAGTTTGACCGGATCAAATGCGATAACAGGACCGCATTCTCCATGTATGCGGAGGAGGAGCTGGTCTTAAAAGAGCCTGCCTGCAAGACAACAATGCTTTATGAGAGCGTCTGCGGCACGGGAAGGGCGTCCGTTGTGGAAGATATGGAAGAAAAGTATGAGGCATTAAATCTGATCATGCGCCAGTATGACAGAGAGAGCGTGGCATTTGAATTTGACGCCAGGGTTGTGGAAAAAACAGCCGTTTTTAAACTCGAAGTAGAAGACATGACAGGTAAGACGAATAGACCGAAAAACAGGTGATGTGACATGAATATCAAGCGGGCAAAGCAAGAAATTAAAAACTGCATCGAAGCGTATCTTATGAAGGATGGCCGCGGGGAGTATCTGCTCCCTGCCGTCCGCCAGAGGCCGGTTCTTTTAATGGGGCCTCCCGGAATCGGAAAAACTCAGATTATGGAGCAGATTGCCAGGGAATGCCAGGTGGGACTGGTTTCCTATACCATCACGCACCATACAAGGCAGAGTGCCATCGGCCTTCCTTATATTGTGGAGAAAGAGTACGACGGGAAGCCATGTTCCGTGACGGAGTACACGATGAGTGAGATTGTGGCCTCTATTTATGACAGGATGGAGGAGACGGGGCTTAAGGAAGGAATTCTTTTTATCGATGAGATCAACTGTGTTTCCGAGACGCTGGCGCCGATGATGCTCCAGTTTCTGCAGTGCAAAACATTTGGAAACCACAGAATTCCCGAAGGCTGGATTATTGTGACGGCCGGAAACCCGCCGGAGTATAATAAATCCGTCAGAGAGTTTGATATTGCGACCCTGGACCGGATTAAGAAAATCGATGTGGAGGCGGATTACAAAGTCTGGAAGGAATATGCGGTCATGACTGATATCCATCCGGCGGTAACCGCTTATCTGGAAGCCAGGCCCGAACATTTTTACAGGATAGAAACAACCGTGGACGGCAAACGCTTTGCGACGCCAAGGGGCTGGGAAGATCTCGCCCGTTTTCTGGAAATATATGAAAAACTCGGAAAAACGGTTGACAGAGACGTCATATATCAGTATATTGAACATCCGGGAATAGCGAAGGATTTCGCCAATTACCTGGAGCTTTACAGCAAGTATAAAACAGATTACCAGATTGAACGGATCCTTTCCGGAGAACCGGATACGGAGATGGCGCGCCGTGTGGCGGCCGCGCCTTTTGATGAGAGATTCAGTGTTGTGAGCCTCGTCCTGTCCCATTTAAACGGGAAGTTCAGGGATATTTACCTGAAGGGACGGTATCTGGAGCTTCTGAGGGAAAAACTGGGTATGTTCAGGCAGATGGCCGATGAAATGCCGGTAACAGAGGCGGGGACAAAGACGGTGGAAGCAAAAACAGTAGAAGCAAAAACAGTAGAAGCAAAAACAGTAGAAGCAAAAACAGTAGAAGCAAAAACAGTAGAAGCAAAGACGGTAGAAACAAAGACGACGGAGAGCGCCGCGGGGCTGCTTGAAAACCTAGCTGCGGAGATGGTTATTGACCTGGAAAAGAGGCATAAGGCAGGGCTCATCAGCAGAAGAGAAGAGCATCTTAACCGGGATGCGGCGGATAAACTGCAGGACTACGCACTGACACTGGAAAAAGAGCATATCGTTTCCCCTGAAGCCGGTTTTGCAAAAGTCCGGGAGCTGTTCAGGGAAGAGGCACGCGAATACGACACGATGTCGGAGACAGCCCTTACAATGCTGGAACACGGCTTTGATTTTATGGAGGCCGCCTTCGCCGCGGGCCAGGAGATGGTCATTTTTGTGACGGAGCTGAATACAAATTATTACAGTGTGAATTTTTTAAGGGAAAACAGATGTGAGCGTTATTATGAATACAATAAAAATCTCCTGTTTGAGGACAGAGAGAGTGACATCAGAAAAAGACTGGCACAGAGGACTTAATACAGAATGAGAAAATGGAGAAAGATGTCTCTGCTCGTCTATGCGGCAGAATTGCTACTGCTCCTTGCAGTTCTCGTACTGGTGGTAAAGTTTGTACCCGATTTCAGTAAAAAAGGGGAAGAACAGACCATATACGGAAGCAGCGGAGAGCAGATAGAAGAAAGTACGGAAAATACGGCAGGCGAAAAGGAGGGCGCGGAAACCGGAGAACCGCCGGAGAGTATGGAGGCCGGGGCAGATTCGGAACACCGTGGGACCGGCGCCGGAAGAAAAAAGGGGCGTCCTTCCGGAGGAGATACGGCCGGCCGGGAGACGGAAGCAGAGGAAGAGCCGTACCGTCCGCCTACGATGATTGTTGCGTCGGATTTACACTACCAGTCTCCTAAAATGACGGATTTCAGGGAATCTCTGGACACCTACACGGAATGGAACGACGGAACGGTGGTGCCGTATCTGGACGTGATTGCCGATGCTTTTTTGGAGGAGGTCCTGAAGCAGAAACCGTCCGTCCTGATCCTGAGCGGGGATATTTCCCAGAATGGTGAGAAGGTGAACCACCAGGAGCTGGCGAAAAAGCTTAGGAGGGTGCAGGATGCGGGAATTCCGGTGCTTGTCATACCGGGAAACCACGATATCAACCATCCGTGGGCAGCCACCTATTTTGACGATAAGAAAGAAACGGCCGAGGGCGTTGATGCCAAAGGCTTTTACGATATTTACCATGAGTTTGGCTATGACCAGGCGTCGTCCAGGGATAAGGATTCTCTGAGTTATCTTTACAGGCTGGATGAACATTACTGGATGATGATGCTGGATTCATGCATCTACGAACCCGTCCATGAGACGGGAGGCAGAATCAAGGATACGACCCTTGTCTGGATGCGGGAGCAGCTGGAGGCGGCGAAGGAGGCCGGAGCCATGGTAATCCCCGTGGCCCATCACAACCTGCTGAAGGAGAGTACTCTCTATCCGGAGGAGTGTACACTGGAAAACTACAGGGATGTCGTACGGCTTCTGGAAGAATATAAGCTTCCTGTCTACATAAGCGGCCATCTTCATCTGCAGAGGGTGAAAAAGAATGTGGAGAGTCCGCTGGATGAGGGGAAATACGGAATTTATGAGATTGTTTCCTCCTCCCTTGCCATCCCTCCCTGCCAGTATGGAATTATTAACTGGACAGAAGACGGCAGTTTCCGTTATCATACAAAAGAGGTGGATATCTCCGGCTGGGCGGAACGCTATCAGGAGGAAGACCCGAACCTGCTCAATTTTAAAGAATACAGCAGCCGGTTTTTGATAGAGACAATCAGCAACCAGACCTTTAAGGGACTGGAAACCATACCCGAGGAGCGGAAACTGGAGATGGCGGAGCTATACGGCACTTTGAACAGCGCCTACTGCTCGGGAACTCCGATCAGCGCGTCCAAAGTGAAGAACAGCAGAACTTATTTTTACTGGGAACGCTATCTGGGATCCAGTAAATGGTTTGACCGCCTCAGCGCGATCCTAAGAGACACGAAAAAAGATCACAATTCCCTGAGCCTCACCGCAGGAAAAGACTTTCCGGAATGGCTTCCGGAGGAGGAAGATGTAGCAATCGAATATGAACGAAAATGACGGGTACGGAATCGTTACCGGACAGTAATGGATAAGGAGTGATTGGATTATGATATATGAAGGCGTTGTATACAGACCACCGAGTGAGGCCAGGAGCCTGATTGTCCAGGTGACGATCGGCTGTGCGCACAATACCTGTACATTCTGCAATATGTACAAGGAAAAACAGTTCCGTGTCCGCAAGATGGATGAAATCATGGCGGATCTTCAGGAGGCTCATGATGCCTATGCGGCGTATGTAAAGAAAGTTTTCCTTGCCGACGGGGACGCCCTGATTATGAAGACGGAAGATCTGCTTACGATTCTGGACGCCGTCAGACGTCTGTTCCCCAATGTGACAAGAGTTGCTTCCTACGGAACGGCGCAGGATATACTGCGAAAATCCGAGGACGAACTGAGACAGCTTAAGGAAGCCGGACTGGGCATTGTCTATGTCGGCGCGGAGACGGGAGACGATGAGATCCTCGAATACATCCACAAGGGTGTGACGGCCCGGGAGGTAATCGATGCTGGACAGAAATTAAAGCGGTGTGGAATCGCTACTTCGGTAACTCTGATTTCGGGTCTTGGAGGCCGGAAAAAGGTGAAAGAGCATGCACTTTCCTGCGCAAAGCTCATTTCCGAGATGAATCCGGAATATGCTTCTTTCCTGACGCTTCGTCTCTATGAAGGTACACCGATGTACGACGATGTCGTGGAGGGGCGTTTTGAGCGCATCACGGCGGATGAAATTATGGATGAGATGAAGATATTCCTGGAAAATGTGGATTCTCCGGGAACCGTGTTCCGTACCAACCATGCGTCCAACTATGTCGTTCTGGCCGGGGATTTAAATGAAGACATTCCCGAAATGCTTGAAACCCTTGAAAGGGCGAAAGAAAGCCAACATTACAGAAGATTCAGAGAGACAGGGGATTTATTATAAATGATTTATCTGATACTGGCGGTGCTCTGCAGCGCATCCATGGCTGTGGCGCTGCGTCTGAGCGAAGAGTACAGCAGCAACAAATATGCAATCCTGATGGGAAACTATGTGACCTGTACCGTGGTTGCTTTCCTGATGCTCCCGGAAAAGCAGATTATTCCGACTGCGAAGTTTCTGATGACGGCATCTGCCGGGGATCCGGGGCTGAAAGCGGCGATGATGACGGCCATGGCCGCCGGGGTTTTGAACGGAATCTTTTTCCTGGGGACGCTTCTGCTTTTACAGTACAGCATCGGGAAGAACGGAGCCGTTCTGTCTTCCGCATTTGCAAAACTGGGAATCATGCTGCCCGTGGCGGCCAGTATTTTCTTTTTGAACGAGAGGCCGACGGTTCTACAGACGGCCGGAATGGCGCTTGTCGTGGCGGCAATTCTTGTGATTAATCTGGAAAAAGGAAAAGAAGGGGCATCTGCAAAGATGGCCCTCCTTGTGCTGTTTCTCTTCAGCGGAGCGGGAGACGGGATGTCTAAGGTGTTTGAACATATCGGGGAACGCAGGTTTGATGCTCTGTTTTTATTCTACACGTTCCTGACCGCCCTGATCCTGTGTCTGATCCCAATGCTCCGAGAGGTGTTTCAGGAGAAGAAGAGACTGAAAGCGGTGGATTTTATCAGCGGCATTTTTGTCGGAATCCCCAACTATTTTTCAACCTCCCTGCTTCTGGCGGCGGTCACCAGACTGCCCGCGTACCTTGCTTACCCGTGCCTCAGCGTGGGTACAATCCTGATTGTCTGCTTTGTGAGCGTTCTGGTTTTAAAGGATAGGATGACAAAGCGGCAGATATACGGGTGCGGGATGATACTTCTGGCGCTGGTTCTGCTGAATTTGTAGCGGGAAGGAGCCGGATTTAGGAACTGCGCCCGTTTAACACGGTGCGTTCATAGTAAAATATATATTGCTGCATCACTCCGGCGCACCCCTTGTATTTCCCAAAGTTATCCTGCACCATCATCTCGTACAGGCGGCTTTTGGGAGCCGAGTCATATTTTTTCCTGTAATAATGGTTCATCAGAATCTGCTGAATCCAGGTGTCCACGGGAAAAGCCTCCACGTGGTGCAGTCCGAAAAGGCAGATGCAGTTGGCCACCTTAGTCCCGATGCCATAGAAACCGATCAGGTATTCCATGGCTTTTTTATAATCCATTGCCGGGAGAAGTGAAAGATCCAGTTTTTTCTCATCCGCGTCGCGGCAGATGCGATGGATATATTTCGCCCGGTAGCCCAGCTTCAATGACTGAAGGTCTTCTAAGGAGGCCTTTTTTAATTGGGATGGAGTGGGAAACGTGTGGTAAAGGACGGTTTCACCGAAGGCTGAAAGAGCCTGTCTCTCCTTCCCGTACAGACGGCTTAAGTTTTCCACCGCCTCCCTAATCTTGGGGATGGTGCGCTGCTGGGAGATAATGAAGGTGATAATCATTTCCCAGGCATCCTGATTCAATATGCGGATACCGCTGCCCGCGCAGGCGGCCTCCTGAAGGTAAACATCGCGTTTCCTGACGGAGGAAATAATGGCGCCGTAGTCGGTTTCAAGATCAAAGTAACGGCTCCAGAACGGAAAATCCTCATCGGAGCAGTGAAAATAGAAAGTCTGCCCCTCCTGGACGACTTCTACATAGCGGCCGCCGCTCACCGCCTTGTATCTGCCGGGTTCCAGGCAGTTCATGCGGAAACATTGGCCGGATTCGGCGATTTGCTGCAGGTCGAAGTTATTTATCTTTTTTGTAATCATGGTATAAGTTCCTTTATGTATATGGCGGGGGTGTTGAAATAAGCTTTTGAGTGATATTCACTTTGTGAACATTATACCATATTCACTAGTGAATACGGTGTCTCCGACGGAACTTAGCGCCCGAATTTCTGCGGTGGACGCAGAACTCGGCATGCGCAGGTATAATGTCCACTTTGTGAACATTATACCATAATACCAGTTTTATTTTTTAGAAAATAGTTCCACATAAAAAATGGCTTCTAAAATAATAATTAAGCTGAAAAAACATGGCGGGATATGTTGTCTGTCCGTGTGGCCGCGTTTGGAATCTTTGCCGTATGCCAGATATTTCTAAAAAATAGATAAAATTTTAACATATTTATTGCACAAGTAAAATACGTTTAGTATACTAATAAATATCCCGGTAATGCAGTAATACGCAATAAACCGGACAGAGTAAGGTAACGTAACAGAGTAATCAGAAATCAGGTGGCGGTTATGATATTTATCGGTGGAATCAGTTCCGGAATGAAACAGATAGAATATTTAAAAACGGTAATCTGCAACAGATGCGGAGCCTATGGAAGATATCAGGTTTATATGACCTATATGTATTTCAGTTTTTTCTTTATCCCTCTGTTTAAGTGGAACAGACGCTATTATGTGAAGATGTCGTGCTGCAATGCCGTGTACGAGCTGAATCCGGAGATCGGCCGGATGCTGCTTCGGGGAGCGGATGTCGAAATCCGTGACGAAGACCTGACACTGTGCCGCGAGGGAAATGGAAACCCGTGGGAGCAGGAGGAACGTGCGGGACATACATATGGGGAACAGAATGGTTCCAACTGCCTGCCGGAGCATTCGGGGAAGAAGTGCCCGAACTGTGGATACGAAGCGGCGGAAGATTTCTCCTACTGCCCGAAATGCGGCAGCAGGCTGGAAGATTAGATTTACGTTTGAATCAAAGAAAAGAGAGGTAGAGAAGATGTTAAAAGCAGGAATTCAGGGAAGACAGGAAGTAATGGTGACAGAGGACAATTCTGCAAACGCTCTTGGAAGCGGTCTTCTGGAAGTATTTGCAACACCGGCCATGGTGGCTCTTATGGAAAAAACAGCGTGGATGAGCGTTGCCCCTTATATGAACGACGGTGAAGGAACCGTTGGGACAAAGCTGAACATCAGCCATATGTCCGCCACACCGACGGGAATGATCGTATGGTGTGAGAGCGAATTAACGGAAGTTGACGGAAGAAGACTGGTATTCCATGTGGAGGTCTTTGATGAGAGCGGTAAAATTGGCGAAGGCGAGCATGAGAGATTTATTATAAAAAATGAGAAATTTATGAGTAAGGCGGCGGCTAAAAGGAAATAGTGGGTGAAAAATTAGGACGCCGCCGGATGGCCGGGGCCGGTGTGGTGGTGTGGAGGTTATGAGTCTTTGGTTCCGGGCGGATGGTGTCGTGAGGTGGGGGGATACGGAAGAAAGAAAACTCCTACGGGGACCGCTTCCGCTTATGGAATGCGCAGCGCTTCTAAGCTCGATAATACCTCGCTAAGAAGCGGCGGATTCCAACGTCCCCTGCGGAGTTTTTTTCTTCCTCCTCCCCCACGGGGAGTCTATGGACCGGAACCAAAGACGCCGGGGGTATCGCCCACCCCGTCCTTCCGGCCTGCGGCGTCTGAACTGTCCTATTTTTTCAAAGGGGAGGGAGGAGGGAGTGTCTAGGCCACTGCCCGTATCAGAAAGTGGTAAGGGAATTATGGTTGGAACTATAGATTAAATGCGTAACGAAGTGTTTCCATTTCTTTTACTAAATCCTTATGCGAACTGGATTTTAGTGGTGGGTTATTTCGGTACTTCCCATACACCTGTTTGCTCATTTTTCTCTAACACCAATGTATATCCACCATCACCCTGATAGAAGTAAATTTCTGTATCATCCGGTGCTATATCTAGTTCAAACGTATTTTTAGAATCAAATGAACTATTTAATCCACCGAAAGCAGAGTAAAATTTCAAGTAGTGAGGTTTTACACCACCACCGTCATCTTTATAGTCTCGGATATAGCCCATAGAGGATGCAACTGCAACATGGAGTGTTATTTCAGTGCCATCTTCTGATTCAGAATAATCCGTTAATACCACGCTCGTCTGCTTTATAAAACCTGTCCCAACAAGGTAGAACACGCTCACTGAAATTGCAACAGTTAATGCGGCTGCTATGATCTTTTTCAAGTTTTGTACCTCCTCATCTAATTCTGTATTTCGAATTTCTGCGATATATTAAGCATTTATATGCGAAATTTTCTTCTCTAGTTTGCCAAATATCCGCTGATTTTTATGTATTACGCGGTTGTCCATGATTCAAAAAGAATAAATTCATCTTCCGTTTCAATCAGATAATCGAAAGAGTTCCAAGCATTAATATCACCATACCGAGTTATAAAAAGAACAGGAGATGGGATTGCAGTATCAAGTATTTCATTCTTAATATCGAATCCGTCTATGGCATCCGCCTGCATATATTTGATACTTGAAGCGCCCTCACACGAGAAGTATTTTGCTATCCAATAATCCTTTAAATGACTTTTCCACTCATCGGTTTTAAAATTATTCTTCCATGGTTTCTCTGTTTTCTGCCATTCCTCATGATCATATAATGAATAGATAAAAAGGATAGGAAGCGCCATTTCTAAGGAATTACAGCATGGTTTAGAAACTGCGCAAAAATAGGCCCCTTCTTCCCTACAGTCACGTGAATATACGCTATTGCTGCGTATGCTGTCTTTATAATTTTCTATAGCTATTTTCGAGGCACATTCAGCAAAATAATCTATATCACCAAACAACTTACTTACTGTATTTTTCATAAAAACAACCTCCTGTTTCTATATCCGTACTCAGTGTCTAATATAAATTGCCGTTCCTTCGCTTTCCTCGCCTAATGCGCATTATTTCCAGCTATTTGTTTCATTCTACGTATTCTATACAATTCTGTCAAATGTAAATAGATCACCTTAAGGCCTCCCGCAAGCGGTAATTTTATTTGTGCACCAAATAGGGAACCATTTTATACTTCCATACAGGCTCATTTAATCAAAAAACAGTAACCAAGCCATTTCAGCTTATAGAGAAACCACAACTAACTGATAAAATTCCTATTTTTTATCGTCAAATTCCTTCTGATTCATTTTTGTAAAGATTCTCCAATCCCAACCCCATAAGCAGTCAAAGAATAAGCAATCAAAAAGGTGGTGGTATCATCCCCCCGCCCTCCAAATCAGGACAGACAGTAGTGGCCGTTCCGGGACGGGGTGGACAATAAACCCGGCGTCTTCGGTCCCGGGTCATAGACTGCCTGTGGGGGAGGAGGAAGAAAAAATCTCCGAAGGGGACGTTGGAATCCGCCGCTTCTTAGCGAGGTATTATCGAGCTTAGAAGCGCTGCGCATTCCATAAGCGGAAGCGGTCCCCGCAGGAGATTTCTTTCTTCCGTAGCCCCCACCTTACGATACTCCTCCTCCCGGGACTGAAGACTCACAACCTCCCACTCTCCACCCCGTCCATACCCATCCCACTGCCGTCCTCATTTTTCATATTGAAGCCCCCCGGCTTTTAGAATATAATAAAGAGAACACAAAACTCAGCACCCAATACACGATGGCAGGCAAGGAGGCCGAAAATCCATGAAAATAACCTATATACATCACAGCTCTTTCTCCGTAAAGCTGGACCATGTAACCATGCTGTTTGACTACTATGAGGGGCCTCTGCCCGATTTTGACAGGAGCAGGCCTCTGGTGGTTTTTGCCAGCCATTTTCACGGTGACCACTTTGCACCGGTGATATTTGATCTGGCGGAAGGGAGAGAGGATATTCAATATGTTCTCTCTAAAGATATTAACAAAAAGAAAGTGCCGGGGCATCTGCTTGATAAAGTGATGTTTGTAAAAGCCGGTGAGAAATACACGCTGCATCCCGGGAAAAACGAAAAGACAGAAGAAGGCGGAAATACGGAGCCGGACGGCGTCACCATGGAGATAGAGACGTTTAAATCCACCGATGAGGGCGTGGCTTTCTGGATTTCCTGTGAGGGAAAAGAGATTTACCATGCCGGAGATTTGAATAACTGGTGGTGGGAGGGCGAGGATAAAGCCTGGAACCACAATATGGCGGCCAATTATGCAAAAGAGATGGATAAGATGGCGGGACGCACGGCGGATGCGGCCTTTATTCCCCTGGATCCGCGCCTGGAACAGTGGTTTTATCTGGGGATGAAAGAATTTATGGAAAAAGCCGATGCAAAAGCCGTAATTCCGATGCATTTCTGGAAAGACTACAGTATAATTGAAAAGATGAGACAGCATCCGTCCAGCGAGGGATGGAGAGAGCGTCTGATAGAGATTCACAGAGAAGGAGAGGAGCTTGACATATGAAATTCACATTTGCACATAATAACTTTAATGTAGTAAACCTGGAGAAATCTTTAAAATTCTACGAGGAGGCGCTGAACCTCAAAGAAGTGCGCAGAAAAGAAGCAGCGGACGGCAGCTTTATTCTGGTGTATCTCGGCGATGGTGAGACGGGCTACCAGCTTGAGCTGACCTGGCTCAGAGACTGGGAGAAGGATTCTTATAACCTGGGAGACAATGAGTTTCATCTGGCATTTGTAACGGATGATATGGAAGCATCCCTGAAAAAGCATAAGGAGATGGACTGCGTCTGCTTCGAAAACCCGGCAATGGGAATCTACTTTATTTCGGATCCGGACGGATACTGGCTGGAAATTGTGCCGGCAAAATAAGAATGCCGCAGCCATAAGGCTCACTAGTAATTAGGACAGTAAGCAAAACTGTACCAAAGCAGTACCCCAAACAACAACAGAAACAGCAACCAAAACAGTGAGGAGAAAATCATGCTTATAAAAAACGGACGGGTCATAGACCCGGATAGCGGCTTTGACGGCCCCGCCGATTTACTGGTTGAGGACGGGAAGATAAAAAAGATAATCAGCCGCGGAAACAATGAAAACGGCCCCGCCGAAGAGGCGGTAAACAGCGTCGGGGAAGTGATCGACGCGTCGGGTCTTATCGTTGCCCCGGGACTGGTGGACGTGCATGTGCATTTTCGCGATCCCGGACTGACATACAAGGAAGACATCGTGACGGGAGCGGCCGCGGCAAAGGCGGGCGGTTTCACGACGGTGGTCTGCATGGCGAACACGAAACCGGCAGCGGACAATCCGGAGACGGTTGGATATATAATTGAAAAAGGGAAAACAACCGGGATTCATGTGCTGGCGGCCGCGGCCGTGTCAAAGGGCCTGAAAGGACAGGAGCTGACCGACATGGAAGCGCTGAAGGCATGCGGAGCCGCCGGATTTACGGACGACGGCATTCCCCTGATGGATGAAAAACTGGTGAAAGCAGCCATGGAGAAGGCAAAAGAGCTTGATCTGCCCCTCAGTTTCCACGAGGAGGATCCTGCATTTATCTTCAATAACGGAATCAACCGGGGAGAAGTTTCTGAGAAACTGGGCATCGGAGGTTCTCCCGCGCTTGCAGAGGATTCTCTGGTGGCCCGGGACTGTATGATCGCCCTCCACACCGGGGCGGCGGTCAATATCCAGCATATCAGTTCCGGAAATTCTGTGAAGATGGTGGCTCTGGCCAAGGAGCTGGGCGCCGATGTGTGGGCGGAGGTGACGCCGCATCACTTTACACTGGATGAGACGGCTGTGCTTGAGCATGGGACTCTGGCAAAGATGAATCCGCCCCTGCGCACGGCAAAGGACAGGGAGGCGCTGATTGAAGGGCTGAAGAGCGGTGCGATCGATATTATTGCCACGGATCACGCCCCGCACAGCAAAGAGGAGAAAGAAAAACCGCTCACGGAAGCACCAAGCGGAATCATTGGCCTGGAGACCGCCCTTCCTCTGGCAGTCACGAAGCTTGTAAAGGCCGGACATCTCACCTATCTGGAACTGATGGAGAAGATGTGCCTGAACCCGGCCAGGCTCTACCGCCTGGAATCGGGGCGGATCAGGGAAGGCGGGGATGCCGACCTCGTGATTTTCGACGACAGCGAGAAGTTCACGGTCAGGGAGTTCCGCTCCAAATCCTCCAATTCCCCATTTGTGGGAGAGGAGCTTTACGGCAAAGTGAAACTCACAATCTGTGGTGGAAAGGTGGTATATCGGGCGTGAGCAGACAATATAAAGCGCTTTTAATGGATGTGGACGGCACGCTCCTGGATTTTGACAGGGCGGAGGCCGCTGCATTTGTAAAGGTGCTGGCCAAATACGGCTTAGAGCCGGAAGAATGTTATGTGAAAGAGTATCACAAAATTAACCAGGAGTGCTGGGAGGCATTTGAAGTCGGACAGATGGAGCGGGATGATGTTCTGACAGTCCGTTTTGAACGCTTCTTCGGCGCCCATAATCTGACGGTGAGCGGCAGGGAGGCGGAGGATGCATACCGCGTCTGGCTCGGCGAGGGCGCCTACCTGATGGAGGGCGCGCTGGAAATTCTCGATTATCTGAAAGAACGGTATGAGCTCTATGTGGTGACCAACGGCGTCGGCGCCACACAGAGAAAACGGCTTAAGGCCTCGGGACTTTCCGGGTATTTCCGGGAGCTTTTTATCTCCGAGGAAGCGGGAAGCCAGAAACCGCAGAAGGAATTCTTCGACTATTGTTTTGCCCGCATTCCGGATATCAGGCCGGAGGAGATGATGGTGATCGGGGATTCCCTGACATCCGATATCCAGGGCGGGGTGAATGCGGGAGTCGACACATGCTGGTTTAACCCGCAGGGGAACGAGAACAGGAAAGCGCTCCCGGTAACAAGAGAAATACGCAGGCTTTCTGAGCTTAAAACATTCCTGTAATACTGACAAGGAGAAACAATGATGAAAACAATGTTAAAGCGCGGAGCCGGTATTCTGATGCCGATTTTCAGCCTGCCGTCCCCATACGGAATCGGTACGTTTGGAAAAAGCGCATATGAATTTGTGGACGCCCTGAAACGGGCAAGACAGAATTACTGGCAGGTACTCCCGATGGGGCCGACCAGCTACGGCGACAGCCCGTACCAGTCCTTTTCCGCATTTGCCGGAAATCCTTATTTTATTGACCTCGATACGCTGAAGGAAGAAGAGCTTCTGACCCAGGAGGAGATAGACGCCTGCTTCTGGATGGAAAAGCCGGAAGAGGTCAAATACGATGCAGTGCATTATTACCGTTTTCCTCTTCTGAGGAAAGCATTTGAAAGAAGTTTACATAAAGAGACGGAAGAGTATGCGAAGTTCTGTGAGAAAAACAGCTGCTGGCTTCCCGACTACAGCCTCTATATGGCCCTTAAAAAACATTTTGAGGACAGAGAATGGCTGACCTGGGACGAGGACATCAGGCTCCGAGATCCCGAGGCGATTAAAAAGTATGAAAAAGAGCTGGAAGAAGAGATAGACTACTGGAAATTCCTGCAGTATAAATTCTTTGAACAGTGGGAGAAGCTTAAGGCCTACGCGGCGGAGAATGCGGTAAAGATTGTCGGGGATATCCCGATCTACGTGGCGCTTGACGGGGCGGATGTGTGGAGCCATCCGGAGCTTTTCCAGCTGGATGAGAAAGAACTGACGCCGATCAGGGTGGCCGGAGTGCCGCCGGATGCATTTTCCGACGAGGGACAGCTCTGGGGGAATCCCCTCTATGACTGGGAAACCATGGAGAAGACGGACTTTGCCTGGTGGAGGGAGAGGATGAAAGCTTCGGCCGAACTCTACGACGTGATCCGCATCGACCATTTTATCGGAGTGGTCCAGTACTACTCCATTCCGTACGGGGCCAAAGATGCGAAGGACGGAAAATGGGTGAAGGGGCCCGGGAGGAAGCTGACGGATGCAATTAACGAGGCGGTCGGGACGACGAAAATCATCGCCGAGGATCTGGGAATCTTCAGCCAGGATGTAAAGGATCTGCTGGCGGAAACAGGCTATCCGGGAATGAAAATCATTGAATTTGCTTTCAGCGGAGACCGTTTTAATGAACATCTTCCGCACTGCTATGATCCGAATTCGGTAGTGTACGGCGGAACCCATGACAATGAGACACTGGCCGGATACTTTAAAGCGGAGAAAAGACAGTGGTGGGAGCTTCAGTATATCGCGGATTACCTGGGTGCCGCCCATCAGAGCGAGGTCGTAGACAAGGTTTTCCGTGCGGCTTACGGTTCCGTGGCAAGCGTGGCGATTTTCCAGATGCAGGATGTGTTGAAACTCGACAACTGGGCAAGGATGAACACGCCGAGCACGGTGGGGGAGAACTGGAGATGGAGGATGAAACCGGGGCAGTTCGGCGACGAACAGACCGGATATCTGTCCTGGCTGGTTGATACATTCGGCCGTTTCCAGGATGGCCGTTAAACCAGCTTCAAACCGACAACCGAAGGAATTATGACAGGAGGACATGATATGCAGAAAAGGAAGACCGGAAAATATGCAGCAGCGCTGCTTTTAACAATATCCATCGCTGCCCTGGCAGCCGGCTGTGCGAAGAAAACGGATCCCGCGGGAACGTCACAGACGCAGGGAGAGACGGGAACTTCCCAGGCCGTAGTTACAACGGAGGAGAGTACCGAAGATCCGAGGACAATGCCGGAACTTAAATCCGAAGATGAGATTAACATGATGTGTGGAACCGTGAAAGACGCGGGAATGAATACGCTGGTGGTAGCGAATGAGGAGTACCCGGGCGGTGTCGTGTTCGCCAAAGAAGATGCGGCGGTGAGCCTGTCCGAGGGACTTGTCATCGATCATGAGGTCACCGTATTTTACCGCGGGGAAATAAACCTGGCAGACTCCAGGTCCGTGAACGCCGAGCTGGTCCGGGACCCCAGAGAGGGAGATAAAGACTGCCGGGCGGGCGTTGTTTCAGGCGAAGTGCTCGGTGTCGGCATGAGTGTCATCACAATTCGTACGGAGGAGGGAACTGAAGTCTCCTTTGAGCAGGATCCCAAGCCGGTTAATCTCTCGGCGGGACCCGTGGAGGGCGATGAGGTCACGATTTTCTATTCCCACAAAAAGGACGGGACGATCTACGTGCCGGAGCTGATCCAGGATAAAGAAAAGTAATCGGGAGTTGGCGGCGGAACCAGGAAAGCCCGATGGTACAGTAAGAAGAATTCAGGATTTAAACGCAAAACGGACAGGACTGAAGAGGCCGATTTACCTTCAGTCCTGTCCGTTTTTCCGTAACACGGTAAAACTTTTCTTACACCTGTATTTTCAGCATAGTCGGCATAGCTTTCCAGTATCATTACGGTTCCTGGCTGACTCCCTCCAGAACAATATTCCCGCTGGACAGGAGCGCGCCTCCGCAGCCGTCTACGCGCTTTGTCCCGGCCGCATAGAATTCGCCGTCTTTTTGCATTACGCTGTTAACCATAGTGCTCATGGCCTGGTCCGCGGCAATGCGCACGGGGCGGTGGCCTTTTTCTTCCAGCAGCCTTATTGTATCTTCGGATATCCCAAACTCAATTTCCAGTCCCTGCGCCCTGGTCAGGCAGTTCACGTACGGAGCGTTTACGAGCTGTTCCGGGTTC
This sequence comes from [Clostridium] symbiosum, assembly GCA_036419695.1. Taxonomy (NCBI): domain Bacteria; kingdom Bacillati; phylum Bacillota; class Clostridia; order Lachnospirales; family Lachnospiraceae; genus Otoolea; species [Clostridium] symbiosum. Next base: position 4,886,732 of record CP143946.1, on the reverse strand, counting down.
ATTCCGAAGTCAACCGCATTGATGATTCCCTGGAGCGTGCCGGTGATAATTCTGGGGCCTCCGGCGGCTCCAATGGCGAGAAACGGTTTCCCGTCCTTAAACACCATGCTTGGACTCATGCTCGACAGCGGAGTTTTGCCGCCTTCAATGCTGTTGGCGCTTCCATAGGCCAGACCCTGGCTTGTCATCGCTCCTGCGGCGGCCGAGAAATCGGACATGGCGTTATTCAGGATAAATCCCAATCCGTCCACCACGATCCCGCTGCCGAACCAATCCCTGACGGTCTGGGTCTGGGAAACGGCATTGCCGAACCGATCCATGATGGAGAAATGGGAGGTATTTCCCGGATACTCCTTCGCCTCGATTCCCTGGGCCGGCGCGTATTCCCCCGCATGCCCGTCTATCAGCCGGAACCGTTCCCCGGCATGTGTTTTACTGGTCAGGCGTTCGGTGTCCACCGCCACAAAGTCGGGGTCGCCCAGAGCAATGCTGCGGTCGGAAAATCCCAGCTTCATCGCCTCTGCGATCGCGTGGATGCTGGCTGCCGTATTATGCCCCATACTCTGTAAGTCACTGTTTTCCAGGATATTGAGCATCTCGATCAGTGCGCATCCTCCGCTTGGGGGAGCAAAGGAAACCACATGATATCCGCGGTAGTCCGTCTGAACCGGGCGGCGGAATTTAGGCTGGTACTGTTCCAGATCCGACCGCTTAAAACAGCCCCCGCGCGCGTTGATTACAGCCACAATCCGTTCTGCAATCTCACCGCTGTAAAAAACGTCGACGCCCCTGTCTGCGACGGTTTCCAGCAAAGCGCCCAGCTCGGGATTCTTCTGGGTTTCACCAAAGCGGTAAAATTCTTTTTCGCCTTTTAAGTACAGTTTCCGGAAATCCTCGGAAAGGTTCATTTTGCGTTTCACGGAGTCGTCATACATGGTCAGCGCTCCGGTGTAGCTGGTTCCGAATCCTTCCTTTGCATACCGGATGGCGGGGGCGGCGGCTTCTTTAAAGGATATGGTCCCGAACCGTTTCAGCATATTGTCCATCGTCCTGAGAAGGCCGGGAAGGGCTACGGACTGACCGCCCAGATCCTTCCACTCATCCTGGACTTTGCCGTCCTTTAAGAACAGGTCCGGCCCTGCCTGCGCGGGTGCGGTTCCCCTTCCGTCAAGAGCGTAAACCTCACCGTCTTTTTCACTGTAGAGGAGGCTGAAGCAGCCTCCGCCGATTCCGGAATGATGGGGTTCCACCACGGATAATGCCAGAGAGACGGCCGCCGCCGCATCGAACGCATTTCCCCCGTTTTTTAATATCTGGAGGCCTGCCCTGGCTGCATAAATATTGTTGCAGCTCACCGCGCCGTAATCACCGCGGGCGACCGGTTTATCCCAGTGGGACGGCCACATGTAAATCTGTTTTTTCTGTTCCTGGCACATATTAAGCGATCTCCTTTTTATTCGTCATAAGCGAGACAATAATTCCGACTGAATATGTAACAACCACAACCGGATATACTGCTTCCATCTTGTCGGTCAGCCCGAGAAGCATCCATGTAACGCCTACTATCATACCGGTCAGCATGCTCCAGAAAGCGCCCTGCTTTGTGCAGCGTTTCCACATTAAACCGGCCAGGATGGAGAAGCTTACCGGTGCTGCCGCTACATGCTGAAGCGTTAAGAACAGGTTGGTCAGAGACTGGCTGGGAATCAGGAAGGCCGGAATCAGGGTCAGGTAGGCAAAAATAAACGTAACGGATTTGGAAATTTTTAAGACCTTCTGATCATCGGCTCCCGGTGCGATTTCCGTCTTGTAAATATTTGTGATGATGGTTCCCGTTGCGAGCATCATGGTTGCCATCGTAGCGGCGATGATCATGGTTGCAAACGCAAAGATGACACCGGCGAAAACAGGGCTGCTGAAGGTTTTAATGGCATAGGCAAAAGCAGTTGAACCGTCGCCCAGGTCGGCGCCGGATGCTTTCGACAGCATACCACAGATTGCCGTGAAAAAACAGATCGGAGCGGCGATCAGATAGCCGAGAATCGAACCTGTTCTTGCCGCCTGAGGGCTCTTTGCGGCAAGAAGAGGCTGAAGCACGGCCTGCATTACCGCGGTACTGATGCATCCGCCCAGAATCCATGCAACGATTCGCTGTGTCGGCATATTTCCCATGGAATCATATTTTTCAGGAAGCTGGTCAAATAAGCCGCCGAGGCCTCCGAAATTGGAAAGCGTTGTGAAGGTAAAGACAATAAGCAGGATGTAGATACCGATGCAGACAACGCGTCCTACGGCCGATGCCCCCTTCATACCGGAAAAGCTGGTGTAGAGTACGGCTACGGTAACGCCAATCAGCATTGCTGCCATCAGGTTCATACCCGGCAGTACAATCTGGATGATGCTGGCTACTGTTTTTAACTGAATCGGAATATAGAGAAATCCGTAAACGATCCAGGCATAGGAATATAAGCGCGTGGTCTTTTTGTCAAACCGGTTCTGCAGATAGGCGGGAACCGATTCGCCGGGCATTCTTTCCCGGATAATTTTGGCGAAGACAGCCAGGGCGATAAAATAGAAAGACCCCGCAATGGAATACCATGCGCCGGAAATTCCGAGATTGTAACCGTTCTGTGCTGCGCCAACGACGGCCATGCCGCCGATTTGCCATGCTGCAAATATACAGCCGAGTGAAACGGCGCCCATTGTCTTGTCTCCGCCGGACCACTGATTTGCCGATTTAACTTTCGTACCGGCATAAACTCCGACCCCAATGATTAACAGAAACGTAATAATCCATACAGCAATTAACATACTTCTCCTCCTTTGATTGTTTGACAACGAAAAGCCTCCGTAACGTGCTTTCCGCTGTTTACACTAACACTTTGTTTCGTTTAGCAGATTGCCGTTAAAATGAACGTCCCTCCCCTCCTCATCTTCAAGTAATATATTACATATTACATGTTACATATCGATAGTATAGCACGATTGAATCGAATGTCAATTATTTTTTCGCAGAAAATGTCAGTTTTTGCAGTTGGAACCCGCTTTTTTCTTTTACCTGAAGGTAGTAACCTGAATACGGAGTGTGCGGATTGTCGTTGCATTTTTTTCCGTTTGTCGTTATACTTGTTTTATGGATATGTAATATATTTGATTTGAGGGAAATTCGAAAGAAGATTGTTTTATCGATGTAACAGTTTGGACGGCCATACTTTATGGATCTGAAAATCAGAAAGCTGCCGGACCGTTACGCAGATTAATAAATGGAAGGATTTAATACTTATGAATGATGAATCTCTGCTGGGTGGAGGGTATATCCACACGAATACATTTAAGGAACAGGCATATGAACTGATTAAGGATGCCGTGCTTTACAACCGTTTCCGGATCGGAGCGGTCTATTCACAGGAAGCAATCTGCAATGAGCTGGGAATCAGCCGCACGCCGGTGCGCGAGGCCCTGCTGGAGCTGCAGAAAGAAGGCTATGTCTGTTTTTGCCGGGGCAAGGGCGTGAAAGTAGTTCCCGTGACGGAGGATGACGCCAGGGATATCCTGGAGATGCGTATGTTAATGGAACGCAATAATGCCAGGCTGGCCGCCGTGAGGAGCACGGACGAGGAGATAGAGGGGCTGCTTCAGTGTCTCGATGAACTGAAAAGGAATCTGGATTCCAGGGACAGCCGTTTCCTCTACCGGATCGATCACAAATTCCACCGTGGAATTGCCAATGCGACCCACAATGGCTGGATGAGCCGCGAGACGGGGCTGCTTTTAGACAATTATCTGCGCTTTGAGGTTAAATCAGTGTATAATAACTCGATTGATGCCCGGATTGTATGGGAAGAACATCAGGCTATCGGCGCTGCCATCCGTGATCGCAACCCGGAAAAGGCCGAGCAGGCCGTGAGCCGCCACCTGAATAATTCCTATAAGCGGACGCTCAGCCCATTATGGGAAGAGTAGGGAAACACCCAAAGCCCCGCTCTTCGGAGAACCAGAAACTGGTTCCGAAGGGCGGGGTTTTTATCAAACCTTCCTTTTATTCCGTTTTTTCTTTATCTTCATAGTCCACCAGATATCTCTCATAGGCATTTATTACCGTGGTATCACCATAAACGGAATTCCGCTTGAAATTCCCACCATAATTTGCGTGGACATGGCCATGGATAAAGTAGGCCGGTTTGTATTTGTCCATCAGCCTGTTAAATGCCTGGAAGCCGGTGTGCGGGAGATCCTCCCCGTCATTGAAACCGTAGGCCGGGGCGTGGGATACGAGAATATCAAATCCGCGGCTGTAGGCCAGTTTGGGCCAGAGCCTGGAGACACGCCGGTTCATGGCACCCTGGGTGTATTGGTGGATGCCGTCGCGGTAACGCATGGAGCCGCCCAGACCCAGGATCCGGATTCCTTTGTAATTGTAAATTTTATCTTCAATGCAGATGCAGCCTTCGGGCGGTGTCTGTTCATAGCAGTCGTCGTGGTTGCCATGGACATAGAGCACCGGAGCGTGCGTAAACGTGGCCAGAAAGGAGAGGTACTGCGGGGCCAGGTCACCACAGGAAATGATTAAATCGACCCCGTCCAGCTTTGATTTCTCAAAATAATCCCAGAGGGACTTGGACTCCTCGTCAGCCAGTGTCAGTATTTTCATTTATAAAATCCTCATATGTTATTCTGAATCCGTATCCGGCGGGCGGTACAGGAGCCATGGGTTACTGTATCTGGTATCGTTTTTATGCAGTATTACCTTTAGAGCCCGATATGACGCCGTGGTATCACCACGGAGTGTGATATCATATACCGCCTCAGATGTCCTTGGGCCTGCGGAGTCCCTGCAGCCGGACAACCGGCCGGGCCTCATCGGCCAGCATCCCGAAATCGGGAATCGTGCCTATAATATTGTCAGCCAGCCAGTCCATCGTGATAATTTCCTCGGGTGTGAGGATGTGATCGTCATCCTTTTGAACTATACCGTCCTGGGAATACAGCGTTCCTGCAAATGGATGGAAAGAACCTGACTCCACGGCGCGGCGCATGAATTCCACCAGCTTTTTGGTGCCTGGGGCAAGATTCTGGGTGTAAATGATATCCACAACCCCGGCCGACAGGCCCCACCAGTAGTTCAGTGCCCTGCTGTCGGAGGAATCATTCTCATCCCAGGATCCGCTGATGATACTTCCAATAATTTTCTCATAGAATTTTCCCCAGTTCCACAGCGGAGTGGCCGCGTTAAAGGGCGTGCTGCCGTCCGCGGCATTTTCGAAGCGGTACAGGCCGAACTGGCGTGAGGCAAACCGCGGGATAATCATATCCTGGCTGGATATATAGGAAATATGGTGTTTCCTGAAATACTCCACGATATCATCCTCTTTCACCGTGGACCATTTCAGGTAAATCTCAGCTCTTGGATTCACCATACGCGCGCCCAGGGCGAACGCGTTGATATTGGCCGTCATACCGTATATCGGATAATCGGCAATGTAGCCGATGTGGTTGTTGTCCGCCAGGGAGCCCGCGATCATCCCGCAGAGAAACTTTGCTTCATACATCCTTCCGTAATAGGTTCTGATATAGCGGTGGGAGGTATTCAGCGAACAGTTCAGTATCTTGACGTCAGGGTATTCCACCGCCGCTTTCAGGCTGGCGGGAATAAATTCGGGGGTGGTGGTGAAAATAATGCCGCACCCGGCGTCGATGGCTTTTTTAATGGCCGCCTGGGCATCTTCCCCTGCGGTCACGTTGTCGATGCAGAGCGTCTGGGCCTGCCCCTTGAAAATCTCTTCCACATGGCGTCTGCCCAATTCATGGGCGTAGGTCCAGCTTGATGTGGCGGCGTTCTTGGAGTGGATAAACGCAATTCTGACCTGTTTTGGGGAAGGTGGAAGCAGGATGTCGATAAACTTTTTCCTGGGCGAGGCATCCACGGGATCCATGACCAGTTCCACGGTCTGTTTTTCTTTGAGAAGCGTAAATTCATCCCAGATTTTTGCCATGTTTTCTTTCACTTTGGACGACGGATCGTTAAGAAGTGACGCATAGCCGTATATTTCAATATAGGACAGAAGGGCGTCGCCGGTTTTAACGGGGAGCCGGGAACCGCCGCTGGCCATGTAGGTGCTGCGGAATTTTACATAGGCTGCGGCAAAATCCATCCGCATCTCCTCGGACCAGACCGTCTTGCTGTCACCGGCCACGGCGGCGGCAAGACGGGTAAAACCGCCCTCACGTCCGAACAGGACATAGTTGACGTTGGTCAGCCGGTGGAAATTCATATACTCATAGTAAATGATATTGTCGGTTTCTTTCGTCCGTCTGGGAATCAGCCGGGTGACAACGGCGGGGATAAAGGGAGAGTCAAAATACTTCAGGACACTGACCCGTTTATTACCCTCCATGATGTAAAAATGGCCCATAAATTCGCAGGCGGTTACCGGCTCACGGATCCCCTCCTTCAAATGGGAATCACAGAGATTAATCCATTTGGAGGCAAATTCCGAATGAGGGTCCAGAAGCGGCATATAATTCGGGGCAAAAGCCGTCCGTCTGCCGATGCTCCTCGTCCCGGCAATCAGCTCCGCCGGAATCTGCTGCAGTCCGAGCCGCACCTCGGAAACAATATCGATATGGGAAATACTTTCATCAAGGGCCTGCAGGTAGGGATAGCTGCCCTCCGAAAGATGGCGCTGGTATTCCTTTTTTCCTGCCTTGTGGGCTTTTGAATAATCATCATAAGACATAAGGGACCTCCTGTCTGGAATTCGTTTAGCCGGAGATTTTTTGTTGGTTTGAGTATAGCACAGGTGGGCGGAGGGTGCAATGAGGGAGAAGTGGTTGAGATGCGAGGACGCTTCTGTAAGATGGCGGACGGGGGAGTGGGGGGTGTATATGAGTCTTCAGTCCCGGTTTGTAGGGTGTAGTGAAGGGGAATCCGGAGAAAAAAATTCCTGCGGGGACTCGCTCCCGGCCATAACCTTTCCAGTGGGGAATCCGGGAGAAAAAGATTCCGGAGGGAACCTGGGAGTTCATCGGCACTTACCGAGGTCTTTTACGAGGTTAGTGTCCGTTATGTACTCCAAAGAGCGCAAGCGTTTCCCGCAGGAACTTTTTCTGCCCGGATTCCCCACCCGAGACAAAACTCAATCCGGGACTGAAGACTCACAACCTCCCTCTCCCCATTCCGCCCCCGACCGTCTCGGCGGCGTTCTCTTTCCTCGATAACGGTAGCGGTTTTTCGGCAAATTGCCGTAAACCCCTTGTTTTTCAGGGATTTTGTGAAATCGGTCTTGCAAAATTATTATTTTCCTGTAAAATAGAAGAGACGCAGTGGGAGGGGCATGAAAAAGCCTCTTTTTCTATCCCTGCAGTTTGTCAGTGAACGAGAATAAACAGTCAGTCATTATAAAGCAGTTAATTATGAAAGGGAATCAATATGATTAGTACAAGTAATGTAACGTTACGTGTAGGCAAGAAGGCATTGTTTGAAGATGTCAGTATTAAATTTGTCGAGGGAAACTGTTATGGTATGATCGGAGCCAACGGAGCCGGTAAATCTACCTTTTTAAGAATCCTGTCCGGACAGCTGGAACCGACCAGCGGAGAGGTTAATATCACCGCAGGACAGAGACTTTCCTTCCTGCAGCAGGATCATTTTAAATATGATGCTTATACGGTTCTGGACACCGTTATTATGGGAAATGCCAGACTGTATGAGATAATGAAAGAAAAAGAAGCAATTTACATGAAGGAAGATTTCACCGATGAAGATGGAATCAAGGCCGCCGATCTGGAGGGAGAGTTTGCCACGATGAACGGATGGGAGGCGGAATCAGATGCCGCCAATTTGCTGAACGGACTTGGTATCGAGACGGACTTACACTATAAAATGATGGGCGACTTAAACGGCGCTCAGAAGGTAAAAGTCCTTCTGGCCCAGGCGTTATTTGGAAATCCGGATATCCTGCTGCTCGACGAGCCGACCAACCACCTGGATCTGGACGCTATCGCCTGGCTGGAGGAATTCCTGATTAATTTTGAGAACACGGTTATTGTGGTATCCCATGACAGGTACTTCTTAAATAAGGTCTGCACCCAGATTGCCGATATCGATTATGGTAAGATTCAGCTTTACGCAGGAAACTATGATTTCTGGTACGAGTCCAGCCAGCTGATGATTAAGCAGATGAAGGAAGCCAACAAGAAGAAGGAAGAGAAGATTAAGGAACTGCAGGAATTTATCCAGCGTTTCTCGGCCAATGCCTCCAAGTCCAAACAGGCTACTTCCAGAAAGAAAGCGCTTGAAAAAATCGAACTGGATGAAATCAGACCATCCAGCCGTAAATATCCATATATTGATTTCAGGCCGGAGCGGGAAATCGGCAACGAAGTGCTGACCGTGGAGAACCTTTCCAAGACAATCGACGGAGTAAAGGTCTTAGACGGAATTTCATTTATCCTGAACAGGGAAGATAAGGTTGCCCTGGTCGGACCGAATGAGCAGGCCAAGACGGTGCTGTTTAAGATTCTGGCGGGTGAGATGGAGCCGGACGAGGGAAGCTACAAATGGGGGCTTACCACATCCCAGGCATATTTCCCGAAGGATAACAGCGCCGAATTCGACAACGACGACACGATTGTGGATTGGCTAACCCAGTACTCTCCGGTTAAGGATGTAACGTATGTCCGCGGTTTCCTGGGCAGAATGCTGTTTGCCGGTGAGGATGGAGTGAAGAAGGTAAAAGTTCTTTCCGGTGGAGAGAAGGTTCGCTGCATGCTTTCCAAGATGATGATCTCGGGAGCCAACGTGCTGATCCTTGATGAGCCGACCGACCATCTGGATATGGAGTCCATCACGGCGCTCAATAACGGTATGACGAAATTCCAGGGTGTAATCATTTTCTCATCACGTGATCATCAGATCGTGGAGACAACGGCAAACCGTATTATGGAGATTGTAAACGGCAAGCTGATTGATAAGATTACGACATACGACGAATATCTGGCAAGCGATGAGATGGCCAGAAAACGTCAGGTATTTACAGTAACAGACAGTCAGGAAGAGGACGACTGATTTGGATTATAAACAGTAAATAAAAAAAGCAGATATTCCGGGTATGGAACATCTGCTTTTTTTATCGTGCTGCCGACGGCCTGTCCTGCTAAAAATCATCTCTTCATTGTGGAAGATGCTTTGGCTTTTCATCTTTCTTAAGCTTTTCGGTGTTTTCCAGATAGGTGAGATAGTTAACGTAATCCACCAGGTGCCTCTTTGATCTGCCTCCGAAAGAATCGATTCGGCAGACAAAATCGCCAATTGTGACATTCTGAATCAGGTAATTGGAAAATTCAGGAGGGATCTTGGGATAATCTATGCGGCCTAGAAGGAAATCCGTACTGACATTATAGTAGGAGGACAGGTTAAGTAAATGCCGGACAGGAAGCTCCGTTTTACTGGTTTCGTAACGAGAGTAAATCTGCTGTGTTGTGCCAATGACCCGGGAGATATCCTCCTGAGTCTTGCCGTTCTTTTCACGCAAAAGGCGGAGACGTTCACCGACAATTCCCATGCCATCACCTCCGGTTCTACAAACTTACACAATTTAGTTGTAGAACCAATTTATCATACATTGATTATATTGTATTCCAATACTCATAAAATGATGTATGGCTATGGACTTTTACTCTTTATATTTGTAAAATAATAATCAAATACTCTTAAGAGGACCTTCTTTTCTGTACTGGGCCGGCGATTTACCGACCTCGCGTTTAAAAACCTGGGCAAAATACGACTGGGACGAGAAACCGGCCAGCGATGCTATCTGAGCAATGGAATGATCGGTTGTGGCCAGCAGCTCCCTGCTGATTGCGATTCGCCGGGCATTCAGGTAGTTAATTGGAGACAGGCCTGTATACCTGGTAAATGCGTGGACCAGATAGTATTTGCTCATATGCGCCAGTGAGGCCAGCTGATCCAATGTGATATTGTCTGCATAGTTGGAATCCAGATAACGCTTAATCTGGCTGCATTCCTTTGTCATTCTGGAAGCGGTAAAGTGTGTGGGCAGAAGGTTCTGCCTGCGCGCAATCCGAATCATCAGAACTTCCCAAAGGGCCTGGCAGGCGGTGCCGGAGTAGGCTTCCTCACTTTCCGCTTCCTCCAGAAGGAGCAGAAGCACCGAGAGAAGTTCAGTGTCCTTACCGTAGTGGCAGATGAAATAGCGCTCCAGACATTTGTTGTCCCGGAAGGAGACGCCGTTTACACCAACCACGATATATTCCAGGGGATGAAGGGGAACGGATCGCTCCGTATGTTCCATGTCGGGGGGAATGATAATGAGATCGCCCTCGACTACCGGGTATTCCTCACCCTCCAGAATAAAGCGGCCTTTGCCCGCCGTGATGTAGATCAGTTCAGAAAAATGATGGATATGGGGGATGCTCTGCCAGTCATCTTCATATTTGGAAGTGGATATATATAAGAGATTGCCGGTCAGTTTCTGGCCGTCGTGATTTTTTAAAATGAAGCGGTTACTGCTCATAAAAATACCTCCTGATTGAGATGTTAAGAAAATTATAGAAAAAATAAAAGAATTTGTAAATATCAGGTTGAATATTGTCGATATGGGAGCAAGAATTATAAAAAAGCAGGCAAGAAACTGATAGCGCACAGGTGTGAGAATGAATATAATCATAGTACAAAGAAAGAAGCCACAGGAACGCAGTACAAAAGATTTTGGAGGACGCTTAATAATGAATGTAAGAGGAAGACTTACCCTGCCGACGGATGTAGACATGGTGGATGAGACACTTAAGTTAAAAGAAAGACTTGACGCGGATGCACTCAGAGACTGCGACGGGACAGAGATGCCTCCTGATCTTTTAAAAACAGGAGCGAAGATTTACGCTACTTATTATACAACGAGAAAAGACAACGACTGGGCCAGGAATAATCCCGAGGAGGTTCAGCAGGAATATCTGATCACAGACCGCATGACAGCTAAGAGCTGGACGCTCTCCATTGAATTGATGAAGGGATTCCATACACAGCAGCTGAAGGTCAATACAATCGACGATCCGAAGCGCTGGTGGGAGGTTGTAGACAGGACGACCGGTAAGGTAATCCCGGTTGAAAACTGGTTTTACGATGAAGCCACGGGGGAAGTTATTATAAAAAGCATCCCCTATCATCAGTATACGGTCAGCTTTCTGGCTTTCCTGATCTGGGATCCGGTCCATATGTACAATTATCTGACCAATGACTGGCAGGGTGCGGAACACCAGATGACTTTCGATGTGCGCCAGCCCAAGACACAGGCCTATGTCAAAGAGAAGCTGAGACGCTGGTGTGAAGAGAACCCGGATGTGGATGTTGTGAGATTTACCACCTTCTTCCATCAGTTTACCCTGACTTTTGACGATCAGAAACGGGAAAAATATGTGGAATGGTTTGGCTACAGCGCCAGCGTCAGCCCTTATATCCTGGAACAGTTTGAGCACTGGGCAGGCTACCGGTTCCGCCCGGAATATATCGTAGATCAGGGATATTTTAATTCCACGTTCCGCGTACCGTCCAAAGAATTCAGGGACTTCATCGAATTTCAGCAGATTGAGGTCAGCAGGCTGGCCAAGGATCTGGTGGATATTGTCCATGCTTATGGCAAGGAAGCCATGATGTTTCTGGGAGACCACTGGATTGGAACGGAACCGTTCGGAAAGTATTTTGACAATATTGGGCTGGATGCAGTGGTTGGTTCCGTCGGGGACGGCGTGACGATGCGTATGATTTCCGATATCAAGGGGGTAAATTATACGGAGGGACGTCTTTTACCGTATTTCTTCCCGGATGTTTTCACCGAGGGCGGAGATCCAATCGGAGAGGCTCAGGATAACTGGATGAAGGCCAGAAGGGCGATCCTGCGCGCCCCTCTGGACCGGATCGGGTACGGCGGTTATTTGAAACTGGCCTCCGAATGGCCCGGTTTTATCGAGCAGATTGAGAAAGTAGTAGGGGAATTCCGCCAGATCCAGGAGGCGATGGATGGAACCAGTTCCTACGTTGCCCCGTTCAAGGTGGCAATTTTAAACTGCTGGGGAGAGCTGAGAAGATGGATGTGCAACCAGGTCCATCATGCAATCTGGCACCGCGAGATTTATTCTTATGTGGGTGTCATTGAATGCCTGAGCGGAATGCCGGTCGATGTGGAATTTATTAATTTCGACGATGTACGCAACGGAATCGATCCTGACATTAAAGTAATTATTAATGCCGGAGATGCTTATACGGCCTGGAGCGGAGCGGAAAACTGGGTGGATGAGAAAGTGGTTACCGCCATCCGCCGCTTCGTAGATCAGGGAGGCGGATTCATCGGAGTCGGAGAGCCGACCGCATTCCAGTACCAGGGACGGTATTTCCAGCTCAGCGATGTGCTGGGAGCCGACCGTGAGATGGGATTCTCCATGAGCACGGATAAATACAACGAACTTGCAGAGAATTATAAAGAACACTTTATTCTGGAGGATATCAGCGGAGATATTGATTTCGGAGAGGGCAAGAGCCGCATTTATGCCCAGGGCGAGGGATATCAGATCCTGGATAAAGACGGAGAATACAGCAGACTGATCGTAAACCAGTACGGCCAGGGCCGCAGCGTATACTTCACAGGACTGCCGTATTCACCGCAGAACTGCAGAATCTTACTTCGCGCCATCTACTTTGCCGCCCACCGGGAAGACGAGATGAAGAAATACTATGTCACCAACGTCGAAACCGAGGTTGCCGCATTCGAGAAGGCCGGCCGTGTTGCCGTGATTAATAATTCGAAGGAAGCTCAGAAGACGGAGCTTTATATCCATGGAACTTTAAAATGCAGTCTGGATATGAAGCCGATGGAAATGATATGGGTTGAGATTTAGTTGATGAAAAAAGATACGGGGATGTTCGGGGACGTGGTGGTGAGGACGAGAAGAGTGTCGATACCACCGTCCCGGACAGCCGCCCGGCCGAGCCCCATTTTTCGGTAGACAGGATCCGTAGCGACCGGTTCCACCAATACGTCCGTCGAGGCATTATCCTGCCACATACCGCAATAAGCGGCGAAATTTCCATCCGGCGCCACAATCGCAATTTTCAAGTCAAGATTTACATTAGGGCGTTCAAATTCCTTTCGGAACCCATCCAAATCATCCTGCGAGGGCAGATAGGGGCCGTCCCCGTCCAACTCGTGGTTAAACCCGTTCCAGAGAATCCTTCCATACTGATAAGGGTCAAACGTATCTTTCATACTGGTAACAACAAATCCTTCAGGCAACTCAAATTCAAGCCGGTTTTCATCCATGTCGAAAACAGAAGTACAGTCCTTATACTGAGTCGGCCGATATTCCATCCTTAAAGCAGCATCCTGAAACCTTCCGTCCTCATCCCGGACAGCAAGCATCACCCCATCCGGCCCTGCCAGATGCGTTTCTGCATATTCAATCATCTCCCCATCAATCCCAAAGTGTTACCGTCCCCCGGAGTCCCCGAACGCGAATCATATCCCGGGACTGAAGAAGCAGCCACCCCAATTCTGCCCGCCATCCTCACGCCGGCGTCCTAATTTTCAACAATCCATTCTATTTTTGAATGCAACCCATAACTATTATTCAGTTGCGTAATACATAAAACAAGCCTATGATGAACTCATAAATAGTTTCTGCGGCACGAAGCACAGGGCAAAAACTATTAATTTCAAAGAGGAAAGGAAGAAGATTATCATGGCAAACAAAAAAGTGGAAATTATGATTGACGATGTCAGGCTTGTTGCGGAGCTTTATGTTGACGACGCTCCGGTAATCTGCAACATGATTTTAAACAATCCGGGACAGAGGGCGATCATCCAGCACGCGAAATTGAACGGGCAGTTATTCTTCGGCACGCTCCCCTATGCCTGTGGATTTGAGAACCAGTGCAGAGGCGGAGATTTGGAGACATTTGATCTGGCATATTACCCTCCAAGAAACCAGCTCTGTTTCCTGTATGGAGTGGGAACGGACGAGCCGCTGCCGATCAGCCGCATCGGCCGTATCGTAGAGGGTATGGAGGCAATGCAGGTAGTTGGAATCAAGAACTGGTTAAAACAGGGCAGTATGATGACAATTGTCGGTGAAGTAGAATAAGGAGGTGCACGTAATGAACTGGAAAGCAGCGATAGACAAATTTGAAGAGAGACGACTTGCAATCTGGGAGAATATGCCGCAGGATGTTTATGATCTGAGTAATGGTAAGGTACCGGGCGACACCAATGTGTACGGCCAGTATGTTACGACGATGATGTATGCCGATTCTGAGCTCAGGACTCTGTGCGATGAAGTGCTTTTTTATATGATTGAGACGGCAAAGGAAGGGGATGTGGATCTGCGCACTCTGGTTCACTTTGCAAAACGTATCCTCGACTATAAGGCAAAATTTTTCGTGTTTACCGGCGTTCCGATGGCCAGTGAACTGTTATTCATGTATCTGGAGGCAATCGACACCGTGGAAAGTCTTGAGGAGTTTATCCACCTGAGCAATGCCGCCCTGAAGTATTTCAACCGTCACCACATGTGGGTTGACCTGGTTATTCCGTGGGGAGTATACAACGGCTTTGCAAAGCAGGATTTTGCACAGTATCTGTAATATAAAACATAAGTAACAAAGAATAAAGCCAAAAGGAGTTTTTGCCGTGCAGCGGCAGAAACTCCTTTTTCATAGCTGTCCGGGCCGTATTCCCTATTGGCCGGTCAACATTCCTTCTGTTTTCAAATATTCTTTTGTAATAGATATAAATTCCTCGGCGGCCGGAGAGGCATGTTTGATGGAGCGGATGGCCAGCCCCAGCACACGGCTGTGATCCCGAATCAGTGGTCTGGTGACGATGTTGTGAAATTGGAACGGCAGGGCCAGTCCGGGAATCAGGGATACGCCCAGATTTTGCCCTATCATCGAAATGGTAGCCATGTCTCCCTTGATCCTGTATTTAATTTCCGGGGTGAGATTTTCCGCATTCATGACCTGCCACACGTCCTCGTCGCCTCCGTCATGCGGGATGATAAAGGGATAATTCACCAGCTCCGCCGGATCCACTTTCTCGCACCGGGCCAGAGGGTGTCCGGTGGGGAGCACGGCCATAATGGAATCCATATACAGAGGGATAAAATCGTAGTTCTCCGGTACGGGCATGGACATGAGGCCGATGTCGATGGTGCCGTTTGTCAGCCACTCCTCCAGTTCGAAGTGATTTCCCTCGAAGACCTGCAGCTTGACGCCCGGATGGAGGGAGGAGAAGCGGGAGACTATTGGAGGCACCCATTTCACCGAAGTGCTGTAAAATGCCCCTACCTTCAGGGAGCCTATCTCAATGCCGCGTATCTTACAGGAAATCTCCTTCAGCGTATCCTCGGCCGACACAATCTGCTGCATGTAATAGATCAGAGGTTCGGCATTTTCGGTGGGAAATACGCCCTCCTTACCGCGGACCAGGAGCGGGAATCCCATCTCCTTCTCCAGGGAGGAAATCATATGGCTGATTCCGGGCTGGGTATAGACAAGCGCCTCCGCAGCTTTTGTGAGGCTGCCGTACTCAACTGCCTTCAAAAAGGCATTGTATTTCAGAATGCTCATTCGTGCGACCTCCATTCAAGTTTGTTATGTGATCCATAATAAATATTCAATTGCTTAATGTGTTGAAATAATATACCATACATTTATAGATAATTCAATAGCAAAGTGACTAAAAATCAAGCAAATAAGAGCAAAACTGTAATATAAAATAAAATTTTATTGATAGTTCCATGGATAACAGATAAAAGGAAGATGGATCGGCATGAGAGGCCAACAGGAGCAGCCGGCTCAGAGACAGCCGAATTAGAAACGGCCGGCTCAGGGACAGCTAAATCAGGGCAGCCGGATTAGAAGCAACCGGACGGGGAGCGTTTTAACCGGAACCGGTTCAACTAGAATCAGCTCAAACAAAAAGATTGGAGGAAACAAATGAAGAAGATTATCAACCGGCCGGAACAGGTAGTGACGGAGATGTGCCAGGGGATGGCGCTGGCACATCCGGAACTGGAATTTTCGCAGAAGTACAAATTTATCACGAAAAAAAATCTGAATCAGGACAAAGTGACTCTGATCAGCGGCGGTGGCAGCGGGCATGAACCGGCACATGCCGGATTTGTCGGGGACGGAATGCTGGATGCGGCCGTCTGCGGAGATGTTTTTGCTTCACCCTCCCAGATTCAGGTTTACCAGACAATCAGGGAGACGAAGAGCCGGAAAGGAACCCTCCTGATTATCAAAAACTACAGCGGAGATATGATGAATTTCAAAAATGCCGCTTACATGGCCCGGGAGGATGGAATCCAGGTTGATTATATTAAAGTGGACGACGATATCGCGGTTCAGGACAGCCTTTATACCGTAGGGCGCCGCGGTGTGGCAGGGACGGTTTTTGTACATAAAATCGCAGGCGCGGCGGCTGAGGCGGGATGCAGCCTGGAGGAGGTGAAGGCCGTTGCAGAGAAGACGGCAGCCTCCGTAAAATCCATTGGATTTGCCCTCACATCCTGTACCGTACCGGCCAAGGGAACTCCCACCTTTGAGATTGGTGAGGATGAGATGGAATACGGCGTGGGAATCCACGGAGAACCGGGCATTAAAAGGGAAAAACAGACGGATGCCGATACGGTGGCCGAGAGAATGGCGTCGCAGCTTCTGGAAGCGCTCGGGTTAGAAGAAGACGCTGAGGATGAAATAGCAGTACTGGTAAACGGCCTCGGAGGGACGCCGGCCCAGGAGTTATACATCCTCAACCGCTCGCTCAGAAAAGCGCTGGCGAAAAGAAAGATCAGGACAAGATTTTCCCTGGTGGGCAACTATATGACCAGCATTGATATGATGGGGGCGTCGATTTCCATTTTGAAGCTGGATGAGGAGCTGAAAAAATACCTTTTTGCACCGTGCAGCACTCCTGCCCTCAAGTTGGACTATGCGCCGGGAACAACGGATTTCCAGGAATTGGAAGGGGAGAAAAAGGCCGGAGAAAACGCGGAAAATAGTGCTGAAATATCGGCAAAATACAGGGGAGAGGGCAAAATCAGGGACGAAAAAATCACTCTACACAATATGATTTTTATGATAGATTGTATAGGGGGATACATCATACAAAATGAGATTCCCTTCTGTGAACTGGACTCACATGCAGGCGACGGGGATTTTGGAATGAGCGTGGCGAAGGGCTTTAAACAGCTTAGAAAGGAGTGGGGAGAAGTGATCGAATCATCCGGTGATATCGCTTCTTTCCTGAACGCCTGCTCTCTGATTATCATGGAGCACTGCGGAGGCGCCTCGGGGCCGATCTGGGGATCGGCATTCAGAGCGGCGGCCAAGTCCGCGGAGGGGAAGGAAACCCTCGGGGCGGAAGACATGGCCGTGATGCTGGGCCGGGCAGTGCAGGGGATTCAGGCGACGGGAGAACGGTCCTTTGGAAGGGGGGCCGTACCGGGAGACAAGACACTGATTGATGCGCTTGTTCCCTGTGCGGATGAATGGACCCGCCTGACGTCGGAGAGGACTCCCCTGATGGAAATCTTCAGGCAGGCAGCCGAAGCGGCAAAGGCGGGGGCCGAAAGCACCAAAGCGATTGTAGCCAGGATGGGGCGCGCCGGAACGGTGGGAGAACGCAGCCTCGGCTATCCCGATGCGGGAGCGTATGCCCTGGGAGAAATTTTCGGGAACCTGGCCTGCAGACTCGAGGAGGTACAGTCACAGTAAACAAAGGTACGCTGGAGGGTGAAAAAATGGACTATCAACTGGAATTAATCGACGTAGCAAAACAGTATAAAGAGTTTCTGGCAGTGGACAGTGTCAGCCTGCAGATCAAAAAAGGAGAAATTGTCTCTTTCCTGGGCGCCAGCGGCTGCGGCAAAACGACAACGCTGAGGATGATCGCCGGCCTGATCGAGCCGACCAGAGGAACGATCCGTATCCAGGGGCAGGATATGAACGGAATACCGCCCCATAAGAGAGACATTTCCATGGTGTTTCAGAATTATGCACTGTTTCCGCACCTCAGCGTATATGAGAACATTGTATATGGGCTGAAGACGAGGAAGATTAAGGACAAAAAGGTGCTGATGGACAAGGCCAGGGAGATGATGGATTTAGTCCAGCTCGAGGGCGTGGAGAACCGGCTCCCCAAGGAACTTTCAGGCGGCCAGCAGCAGAGGGTGTCACTGGCCAGGGCCATGATTGTGGAACCGAAGGTCATGCTTTTCGACGAACCGTTAAGCAACCTGGATGCGAAACTGAGAGAAAAGACAAGGGTAGAAATCAGAAACCTGTTAAAGAAAATGAATGTCACGGCAATCTATGTCACCCATGATCAGGAGGAAGCGCTGACCATCTCCGACAGGATTGCGGTAATGAATAAAGGAAGGATTGAACAGATTACGGAGCCAAGCTGCCTTTATACACGCCCGGCCACACGGTTTATCGCCGGTTTTGTGGGCCATGCCAATATTGTGGAGGGCAATGTGACGGCGGTGACGGAGGACAGAATCGCAGTAAAGCTCACAAGCGGGGAAGAACTGTGGGCCAGGGCCGATACCGGGAAGAAGGTGTCCGGCGGGGACGCCGCAGTCCTGATTATAAGGCCGGAAAACGTGCAGCTCCATGAGGAAAAACCGGATAGAAAAAATGTACTTTCGGGGAAGGTAAAAGCTAAAATCTATCTGGGTTCCACTCTCCGGTATGTGGTTGAGATGGCGGGAAACAATGACTTTGAAGTGGATCTTCATACCAAGGACGAAGGGAAAGCGGTCGAGGGGGATACGGTTTATCTGGAACTCGATGAAAACGGTCTGGTCCTGGTTGAAAGATAAAAATGAGAGGAGAGGTACAAATGAAAAAAACAATCAAATCGGCAATGGCACTTTTAATGGTATGCACGATGACGGCATGCGGTTCATCCAACACAGTGGAAAGCACTACAAAAGCACCCGATACGGAGGCTCCGGCCGTGGAGACAGCAGACACGGAAGCAGCATCTGCGGAGGCAAAAGATTATTCAGGCGAGACACTGGTAGTCCAGGTCTGGGGCGGAACTTATGAGGAAACGCTCAGAAACCACATTATTCCTGCTTTTGAGGAGAAGACAGGGGCAAAGGTTGAAGTGGTAAGCGGCGCGGCTCCGCTTTCCCAGCTTGCTACGGAAGGTGACGCGGCTTCCATCGACGTCCTTCACGTAGACTGCAGCGAGGTGGTGCAGGGAACCAATATGGACGTGCTTGAGACACTGGATTTCAGCAAAATGTCAAATGCACCGGATTTATATGATGAAGCCCACATGTATGATACGGCGGTTGTGACAAACTGGGGTACATACGGCATTATTTACCGCAAAGATCTTGTAGAGAAAGAGCCGACAAGCTGGCTGGATCTCTGGGATGACGCATACAAGGGCGGAAAAATCGGCGTTATCGATTACAGCATGGGCGGCGGACTGGAATTTGCGGAGGCAGTTTCCCGAATCCAGGGGTACACCGTGGCAGACGAAGAAAACTGGGACAATCTTTTTGCAAAGATGTCTTCCCTGAAACCAAACATCGGTGTTTACGCCAGCCAGCACTCCGATATTGAGAGCATGCTGACCAAGGGCGACATCGTGATGTCGGTAGAGACGAACGGACGCGCCATCGGTCTGATGAAGGAAGGAATCGATATCGGATTCTGCCAGCCTGAAGAAGGCTCCATCGCAATGACCTCCCTGGCGGCCATCAGCAAAGGTTCCACAAAGAAAGAACTGGCTTATCTGTTTGTCAATGAACTGATCTCCCCGGAGGGACAGAAGGCATACGCGGAGAACAACTACTATGCTCCTTCCAACGGTAAAACCGTAATCGACGAAGAACTTCAGGCATTCATGCCGTACGGTCAGGAGCAGGTTTCCAAACTGCTTTATATGGATTCCGAGACGCTGGAACCGGTAAAAGCAGCCCTGATCGAGAGATGGAATAAGGAATTCAAATAATATTTCCGGGACGCCGCCGGGGCGGGGCAGACACCCTGCCCTTTGGCGGCGCACTGTTTTTCGCGGTAATAAATATTAGATACAGACATAAAAGGAGGAGGGATTTCCTTGGATAAAGAAAAAGACACATGGTCCTATGTGAATAAATGGTACCTGATTATTCCCCTGGCTTTCCTGACATTTTTCTTCGTTGCCCCGCTGATTAAGATGTTCTATCTGAGCATGTTCCAGTTTAACGGGGTAAATAAGCCGCTGGGAGAGTTTACCCTGACGAACTATCATAAATTCCTGAAAGACGGGTATTATTGGGGAGTTTTAGGGAAAACGGTGGGGCTGAGTTTTCTCTCGGCAATTATCTGCGTCATCCTGGGATATCCGATTTCCTACCATCTCAGCAGAATGCAGGGAAAAGTGAAAAGCGTTATCACTGCAATGGTTATGCTGCCCCTCTGGGTGTCGATTACGGTCAGAATGTTCGGCCTGATGACGATCATTGAATGCGGGACGTATTTTGCGGTTGAGGTGGGGCTGGTCTACTGCGGCCTGCCCTATATGATTATGATACTGACGGGACCGATCGGAAACGTGAACCAGAGTGTGGAGGAGGCCTCCTACGTGTGTGGCGCCGGATTCTGGGAGACATTTTTTAAGATCACGTTTCCGCTCACCATCAAGGGCGTTATTTCCGGTTTTATGCTGGTGTTTGCCCTGAACACGGCTGCGTTCGTCGTGCCGGTTATGCTGGGAAGCGGAAAGATTGTCACAATGACCACCCTGATTTACCAGCAGGCCACCTATATTTATGACTGGGGCTTTGCCGCGGCCATTTCCGTCATCTTTCTGATTGTATCCATGGCGCTCACCAATTCGGGAAAGCTTTACGATGTTTACTGTGAAAAAAGGGCGAGACGTTCCTCTAAAATTCTGAGGGAAGAGCTTCGCAGGGAGGGGGAATAAAGATGAACCTTACAAAAATAGCCGGAAAGATATTCAGAATATTTGTGTATATGTTTTTACTCTGTCCCCTCGGCGTTGTTATCTGTACGGCATTCAGCGATACAAACAGGGTTATTTTCCCGCCGAGAGGGTTTACGCTCAAGTGGTTCGGGCAGGCCTTCGCCAATGTGGAATTTATGAACTCGCTTCTTCTGAGCATCCGGATCGCCTGTGTCAGCGTCGTGATCGCCTGTGTGCTGGGCACGATGGTCAGCCTCTGGTTCTGGAAATCGGGAAGCCGGGCGAAAGGGATTTTTGAAACGCTGTTTCTGTCCCCGATCGTCATTCCGACCATCATCAGCGCCGTGGCATTTTTACAGTATTTTGCCATTTTTGGAAATATGTTTACAAACTACTGGAAACTGTGCCTGACCTATGCGATTATCGAGATTCCGTATGTCATCAGGACCGTTACGGCCAACCTGGTGGGGCTCGACACGGGCTTTGAGGAAGCTTCCCTGGTACTGGGGGCATCCCCGGTAAGGACGCTGTTTAAGGTGACGCTTCCCTGTATCCGCCAGGGCATTATCGGAGGCGCTGTGTTCTCATTCGTGGTGGCCTTTGATGAGTGCGTTATCATCATGTTCATGAAGAGCGCAAAGACAGTGACCTTCCCGCTGCGCCTCTATTCCTATATAACGGAGTCGTTCACCCCGCTGATTTCGGCTTTTGCAACACTTTTCATCATCGTGGCCGGAGTCGTGATCTATATTGTGGAGAGAAAGATCGGGCTCAGCAAACTGTATTAATATAGTAAAGCGGGAGGAATATCTCTGGAAATGTGCTGATATAAAATTTGAATAAAAGCTTAAGAAAATCCCTTTTCCGATGGAAAGGGATTTTCCGGCATTTACGGCGAGGATTGTGGGGAGGTAAACGTTAAAATGCCGATTTAGTGATAAATGGATAATACCCAAAATATGGGTATATAAAAACTCACAACAAGAGAATACCGAAAAAGCATGCCTGCTATAATACTATCAGAGGTGTGCTATGACCAAGAAGACGAAAGTGGAAGCTATTTTAAAAACGGATAGTAAACTGAGAGAATTACGTAAAAAACGCGATTTAAAACAGGAACTGCTGGCGGATGAAATAGGAACATCACAGCAGACGGTCAGCCGCATTGAGAATGACAAATTATCAATGTCGGTTGAGACTTTAATACGCCTTTCCGCCTATTTCAATGTTACAACCGACTACCTGCTGGGGATTTCGGATATCGAGCCCTCAGAGGAAGACGACGACAGCAAAGCGCAGGAACTGGCACAGTTATTCATGGCTCTGAGGGAGAGAGACAGGGAGCTGTTATTCAGTCAGGCCAGAAAGATGTATGAGTTAGATCATAAAAAGAAAGAAAAATAGCAGCTGTCCAGATTGTACCGTACAGTTACAAAAAAATAGAGAAGCGCAGAAAAGGGAGGCCGTGGGTCTCCCTTTTTTCCAATGGTAGCGGTAAGCGGCGGACAATATAGCGGTTACAGGTGTTTTCTCTGAGGTCTCTTTGCCCTCTGCATGATGGACGCGCGGTATTCGGTCGGCGTCATGTCGGTAATTTTCTTAAACTGCCTGGAAAAGTAGTGCACGGAGGTGTAGCCCAGGGCATCCGCTATCTGGGTAAAGTTCATCTGCTGGTTGCGGATCATCTGTTTGGCCGCGCTTATCTTCATCTGGTTAAAACATTCCATCACGCCGCTTTTCTGGTAGGTCCGGAACAGCTTTTTAAGCTGCGACGCGCCGATCAGGTTGTCACGGCATATTTTTTCCACGGTGAGCTGCCGGCCGATATGGCGGTCCAGGTAGTCGATAATGCTGGCAAACAATTGGTTTCCGTCTGAGAGAGCCGGAGTCCGGCCGGGATTGTAGAGGGCCGGCAAGGGCTTTTCTTCATTATAAGAGAAGGCGCCAGAAAAGGTGCGGAACAGTTGAATCAGAAATTGTTCCAGATGTATTTTAATCATCTGCTCCGCGCCGAAGGGAATGTTCTCCCTGCGGCTCAGCACCTCCATATAAGGGTCGTCCATCGGTCCGTCGAAGGTGTCGCGGGCTTCGGCAATAATCTGGGATAGGAGATTGCGCTCGCTCTCGCCAACCGTCAGGATCTTGTGCTCAAAAAATGCCATGCACGGTTCGCCGGCTTCAAAGGAGATGACCACCAGGTTCGGCGCGATGACGTTGTTGGCAGCCAGGGCGTGGAATTCATTGGGCCGGTGGAAAATAATCTGCCCCTGGTGAAGGACAAATTTCTCACGGTCTGCCGTCACCTGGAGCTCTCCCTTGTCCACATACATAAATTCCCAGAAGTTGTGGGATTCACCGGGAAACGTGAAATCACTCATATATTCAAAATAATGCAGGCTGACAATTTTTCCGATTCGCAGCTCCTCTTTTAACTCTGTAAACTGATAGGACATAGGCGCCTCCCGTGGATGGGGTTTCCGCCGGCTTATTAAGACTGTGTCTGCCGGCGTATAACCGTTATTGAGACTTTTTTACATTTTAACCCGGATTACGGCAGGTGTAAAGAAGAAAAGAACTAATAGTGCAAAAAAGGAAACGATTTGTATAAAGAAATTTGGCAATTAGTATAATATCATAGAGATATGAATTGCACTAAATGTGAAAATTCACTAAAAGTGTTAAGGAGGAAGGTTTTTATGAAAAAAAGAACGTTAAGCGTACTTCTGACAGCAGCTATGGCAGTTACCATGCTTGCAGGCTGCGGAAGCAAGAAGGAAAGCGCTCCGGCTGAGACAGCAGCGCCGGCAGCAACAGAGGAAGCAGGAAGTGAAGCAGGCGGGGAGGCAGCAGCACCGGCCGAAGGCGGCACACTTGTTTACTGGTCCATGTGGGAGTCTACCGAGCCACAGGGTCAGGCGATTCAGAAAGCAATCGATGCCTTTACAGCAGAAACAGGCATCAAGGTTGACGCACAGTTCAAGGGACGTACCGGTATCCGTGAAGGTTTACAGCCGGCTCTTGACGCAGGAACCAATATCGACTTATTTGACGAGGATATCGACCGTGTCAACAAGACATGGGGACAGTACTTATTAGACCTGGAAGACCTTGCAAAAGCAGCTGACTATGAGTCTACCGCCAATGCAGGACTGATGAGTGCATGCCGCGAAGTTGGCGACGGAACATTAAAGTCCATTCCTTACCAGCCAAACGTATTTGCAATGTTCTACAACCAGGATATTTTTGATGAAGCAGGCGTGACTGCAGTTCCTACCACATGGGCGGAACTGGATGCAGCTTGTGCAAAGATTAAAGATGCGGGCTACGTTCCGATTACAGATGATGACGCATACATCACATGCTTATTCGGATACCATATGTGCCGTCTCGTAGGATACGAGAGAACATCCGAGATCGTTAAGAACGGCGAGTGGGATGACCCGGCAGTTCTTCAGACAGCAGAAGCTTTCGCAGATTTTGCAAAGAAGGGTTACTTCTCTGAGGATATCGCTTCCAACGTATGGCCGGCAGGTCAGAACATGGAACTGGCAGGCGGAACAGCCGCTATGTACTTAAACGGCTCCTGGCTTCCAAACGAAGTTAAGGATATGGCGGGTGACGACTTTAACTGGGGATGCTTCAGCTACCCGGCAGTTGAAGGCGGAAAAGACGGAACAAACGCATCCAACTATGGTGCACAGGTATTCGCTATCAACAAGAATTCCAAGAATGCAGAAGCAGCTTTCCAGTTAATCTGCAAGATTACAAAGGGCGAATATGACAAAGTATTAGCTGAGGACAGCAACGGTATCCCGGCAGATACAAGCAACACAGAGTGGCCTGCAATGGTTAAATGCGCACAGCCTGTTATGGAACAGCTTACAGTCCGTTACCCATGGGCAGCAGGCGCTGAGGACAATGCAGATATGACTCCAATCATTAAAGAGAACATGCTTAAACTGGTTGGCGGTTCCATCTCAGCTCAGGAATTCGTTGATGCATTAAAGAAATAATGATAAAGTAGAAGCGTCCGCGCTTGAATGAAAGACTACTGAATGAAGATTGCATGGTGGCACCGATAAATTCATCGCTGTCACCATGTTTTTTAAAAACGTATTTAAAAATAAAGACGAAAAGGGGGAAGCAGCTTGAAGAAGAACAAGGCAATGATTGTCACTTTCCTGGCACCGGCAGTATTTATGTTTATTATGGTATTCCTGTATCCAATCTGCCGTACGATCGTGATGAGTTTCTTTAAAATAGAAGGAATCACGGATTCGGTATCCAAGTGGCAGTTTACCGGAATTGACAACTACGTCAAACTTATGAATACCACATTGTTTAAGACCTCCATGTGGAACCTGTTCCGTATCTGGTTTATCGGAGGTATCATCGTAATGTCCCTGGCTCTCTTATTTGCGGTTATTCTGACAAGCGGAATACGCTTCAAGAGCTTTTTCAGAGCAATGATTTACCTGCCGAACGTAGTCAGCGCCGTAGCTCTGGCAACGATGTGGCTCCAGTATGTATACAACAACAAGTACGGTCTCCTGACCGGCATTTTTAAGAAGCTGGGTCTGACCTCTCTGGCCAAAATCCAGTGGCTGGACAGCGAGCACAAGTTCTACGCGCTGCTGTTTGCCTACTGTTTCGGTATGGTAGGTTACCATATGCTGATTTTTGCCAGCGGCATTGAGCGGATCAGTGAGGATTATTATGAAGCGGCTACCCTGGACGGAGCCAATAAACTCGGCCAGTTCCGCTATATTACCCTGCCTCTTTTAAAAGGGGTGTTTAAGACGAATATTACCATGTGGAGTGTTACATCCGTAGGATTTTTCGTATGGTCGCAGCTGTTCTCCTCCGTTACGGCGGATAATCAGACGATCACTCCGATGGTTTACCTGTATATGCAGATATTCGGCGCCGGCAACAGCGTGACGGAACGAAACTCCGGTCTTGGCGCAGCGGTCGGTGTTATGCTGAGCATCTGCGTGGTCCTCATCTTCTGGCTGTGTAACCATCTGCTGAAAGATGACGACCTGGAATTCTAAAAGGAGGGGAAGTTATGGCGAAAGAAAAGAAAGTGCGCGAACGCGTTAACTGGAACAGAGAACTGAAACTTGCCCCCGGCTATCTGATTCTGTGTCTCTGGATCTTATTTACCGTTGTTTTGCTGGGATGGGTAGTGGGCGCCAGTTTTTCCACGACAAAGGCGATTTTCGCAGGAAAGATTATGTCCAGCGGATTCCATCTAGAAAACTATGCGAAGGCCTGGAACAACTCGAATGTTTCTACCTTCTTCATGAACTCACTGGGGTATGCAATTATTTCCTGCACCCTGTTAATTCTGATTTGCGCTCCGGCGGCATATGCATTGTCAAGATTTAAATTTATTGCCAATAAGGTAATCCAGACCGGATTTGTATCGGCCATGGGCGTTCCGGTTGTTATGATCGTGCTCCCGCTGTTCGGACTGGTAGCGGGAATGGATCTTTTAAATCACGAGCTGTCCAACCGTTTTGTGCTGATATTCCTCTACATAGGAATTAACGTGCCGTATACGACAATTTTCCTGATGACGTTCTTTGCCAATATATCGAGGGCGTTCGAGGAGGCTGCGGCGATCGACGGCTGTTCTCCGACCAAGACATTCTGGCTGATTATGCTGCCGATGGCACAGCCGGGTATCATAACGGTTACTATTTTCAACTTTATCAATGTATGGAATGAGTATTTCATTTCCCTTATTTTCGGAAACTCAGACAGGATACGTCCCGTCGCCGTAGGTCTTTACTCCATGATTAACTCCATGAAGTACACAGGCGACTGGGCCGGCATGTTTGCGGCGGTTATCATTGTGTTCCTGCCGACGTTTATCCTGTACATCTTCCTGTCGGAGAAGATTATTGCCGGTGTAACAGGCGGCGGTGTCAAAGGTTAAATATAGTATGAATCCAAGTGAAAGGAAGTATAGACAGTATGGACAAAAAACCGGTTTTAGTAATTATGGCAGCCGGCATGGGCAGCAGATACGGCGGTCTGAAACAGATTGACCCGGTAGATAAAGACGGAGATTTGATTATTGACTTTTCCATCTTCGATGCAATCGAAGCGGGATTTGAAAAAGTTGTCTTCATTATAAAGAAAGCAATTGAGGCTGATTTTAAAGAGCATATCGGAAACCGGATGGAGAAACATTTGAAGGTTGAGTACGTTTATCAGGAGACCGATAAGCTTCCTGAAGGGTTTGAGGTACCGGAAGGCCGTGTAAAACCCTGGGGAACGGGCCATGCGATTCTCTGCTGCAAGGACGTGATTGACGGACCGTTTGCCGTGATCAATGCCGATGATTTCTACGGTAAATCCGCATTCAGGCAGATTTACGCCCAGCTGGCCGAAAACAGTGATGCCGGGAAGTACCAGTACACGATGGTCGGCTATGAGCTTCACAATACACTGACGGAGAACGGGTATGTGGCCAGAGGCATCTGCAGCACCGACGCAGCCGGGAAACTGGTAGATATCCATGAGAGAACCAGGATTGAGAATCACGGCGGCAGGGCGGAATATACGGAGGACGACGGAAAGACCTGGGAATTCCTTCCGGCCGGAACCATCGCTTCGATGAACATGTGGGGATTTACAAAGAGTATTCTGGCCGAGCTGGAAGACCGTTTTGTGCCTTTCCTGGAGAAGAATCTTCCGGAGAACCCGATTAAATGTGAGTATTTCCTTCCGTTTGTTGTGGATGAACTCCTGAAAGAGGGAAAAGCGGAGGTGACCGTATTAAAGAGTGTTGACCGTTGGTATGGCGTCACCTACAAAGAAGATAAACAGATGGTGATGGATGCCATCCAGGGCATGAAAGATCAGGGGATCTACCCTGAAAAACTCTGGGAGGACAGATAGGGATGAGCTGCGATAAGGCACTGAAGACAGAGGAGGCCATGGCAAATATGTGCTATGAAGGCGCGGTGACGGAATATTACCGTTACGGCCATGGCCATATCAACGACACTTTTTATGTTAAAACACAGGGGGAGGACGGCGAACACGCTTATATTCTGCAGAGAATGAACCGGGAAGTGTTTAAGGATCCCATCTCCCTGATGAAGAATATCACGGGTGTTACCGGCTTTCTAAGGAAAGAAATTGAGAAAGAGGGAGGGGATCCCCTGAGGGAGACCCTGAACCTGGTACCGGTGAAAGACGGAAAAGATTATTATGTGGACAGCGACGGCGAATACTGGCGATCCTATCTTTTCATCGCCAACGCCACCTGTTACGACAAGGTGGAGAAACCGGAAGATTTCTACCAGAGCGCCAAGGCATTCGGCCGGTTCCAGCGTCAGCTGTCATTGTATCCGGCGGATGAGCTGTCCGAGACGATCCCAAATTTCCACAATACCCCTGCCAGGCTTCAGACATTCAGGAAGGCTGTGGAGGATGATGTGTGCGGCCGTGCGGCTTCGGTCCGGGAAGAGATTCAGTTTGTACTGGACCGTGTGGATGAGGCAGGAGCTGCGATGGAGATGCAGAAGGCGGGAAAACTTCCGCTGCGCGTTACCCATAACGACACAAAGCTTAACAATATCATGATAGATGATGGGACGGGCGAGGCCCTGTGCATCATTGATCTGGACACCATCATGCCGGGATTATCCATCTTTGATTTTGGAGACTCCATCCGGTTCGGCGCCAACACGGCGGCGGAGGATGAGCCCGATTACTCATTGGCAGGACTGTCACTTCCCCTGTTTGATATCTACACAAAGGGATATCTGGAGGGCTGTAAGGGAAGCCTGACAAAGGAAGAAGTGCAGATGCTCCCCATGGGAGCGAAGCTCATGACCTACGAGTGCGGAGTGAGATTCCTTACGGACTATCTCCAGGGAGACGTCTATTTTAAGATTACCAGGGAGAACCATAACCTGGACCGCTGCCATACCCAGTTTGCCCTTGTGGCGGACATGGAGAAAAAGTGGGATGAGATGAAGGCAGTTGTAGAGAAATACGCAGGACAGCAGTAGTGTGCACTGCATGTGGCAGGAAAAACAGGAAATTTTTGGATGCCGCCGGACGGAGTTACGAGACTCTGGCTGGCGGCATTATTGAGTGGAGAACAGGAACGTCATCATTTCGGCGTCGTTACCGCATCACAACTAAAACAAACCTACAGTTTCTTACTAAAATAGTGCTGGAAATAGCTGGGAAATGTATTATAATCAATATAGGTATGATAAGAAAGTCGCAGGATTTTATGCGGGAAAGGAGAAGCTGAATGGTAGAAGAAATTTTCGGTTCAAGGCCGCAGGAGGTCCTGTTTGTGAATATGTTCGGCGGTTTTTCGATGACATATGCGGGCAGGAAAATAGCGTTTTCGAGAAGCAGTAATACAAAGTTTGTTCAGCTTCTGCAGCTTCTGCTTTTGAATGCCGGCCGCGGGATTTCCAAGAAAGAGCTGATTGACACGCTTTACGGCTGGGATGAGGGCGTCAACCCGAATAAGAATCTGAACAACGTCATATACAGGCTGAAAAAGCAGCTGATTACGGCAGGTCTGCCGGTGGAGGATTATATCATTCTGGATAACGGCATATGCCGCTGGAACAGCAGTTTCCCCGTGGAGACGGATGTGGTGCTGTTTGTAAAGTATGCGGCGGCCGCGGAGAATAAAGAGGGGGAAGAACGCATCAGAACTCTTGAAAGAGCAGAACGCCTTTATGCAGGGGAACTGCTCCCGGAATTTTCGACGGAGTTATGGGTAATAGAAGAGAATCTGAAGCTTAAGAACCTGTATGAACAGATAGTGAAAGAGCTGGGGGCGATCCTGAGAGAGGCGGGAGAGTATCAGGAGGAGCTGAAGCTTTACCGGAAGGCGGGAAAGATCTATCCCTTTGACAAATGGCAGATTCAGGAGATTGACTGCCTGATGTTAATGAAAGAATACAAAGAAGCGTACGATGTCTATCAGAATACGGCCAGTCTCTACTGCGAGGAGATAGGAGTGCCGCCGGGACCCGAGATGGTGAGCCGACTGCGCCAGATTGAGCAGCAGATTAAGAATCCGGTCGGTAATTTTGAAGACCTGAAACAGAATTTCCAGGAACAGCAGAACAGGGGAGCGCTTTACTGTCTGTACCCCAGCTTTCTGGATTCCTGCCAGCTTATGTCAAGAGTGGCTGAGAGAACGGGACGATCGGTCTTTCTGATGCTCATAAACCTGACTGATAAGATGGGAAAAGAGATAACGGATCCGGCGAGACTGGAGACTCAGATGGAGTTGTTGAAAGAGGTAATCAGGTCAACCTTCAGAAGAGGAGATTTGTTTACAACATACAGCAAAAGCCAGTATATGATTATCCTGGTCGGAACGGAGAAGGAGAACTGCAACAAGGCATTTACCAGATGCATTACCCGGTGGAAGAATACGGAGGGAGCCAGAGGAGAACTCAGCTATTCCGTGGAGTCCCTGATCAAGATGCTGAATCCGGAGCTGTCGGATGAGGAAAATACATCATCCTGGACTGGTTTTTGATTGAACAAACAGTAAAAAAATACATAAATCGGTAAAAATGAAAAAAAGTTTAAGAGCTGCTTTTGGCGAGGTAATTCGCGAGGCAGCTCTTTTGTTATGATAAAACAAGAATAACGGGAAAATGCTCCGGGAACGAGAGCGTTATAGAATAAAAGACGACGGGGAAGTGAGAACCAGTTGAGTATCGGTGAAATTAATTTATCGGCGCCAAACCTGATGAGTATCTGTGTGGACGGCCGGAATCATTCGGATATAAGCGGCAGGCTGTACCATAGGGGACAGAAACAACCGGTTCCCTTTAATAACAGCGGCCGGGCCCTCTTTGAGATGGAAATGTGGTGTGACCGGGTGGGATATCCCCAACCCGAGGTGATGGCAAGGAAATTTAAGACAAAGCCGCCCAAAGCAGGTGATGCGGCAGGCAGAGAGTGTGACAAAGGACCGGAGCGGTTCGACGGCAGGGAGAAAGAGGAGGCAATGACCGTGGCGGGAGAAGAGATTTTAAATAAAGAAGGCAAAGAAGGAACCTTCGTGGTTCATATCAAATACAGACAGAACGCTACCTGGCAGGGCCAGGTGACATGGGCCGAAAAGAAACAGACCTGCAGCTTCAGGAGTGCGCTGGAACTTTTGAAACTGATCGATTCCGCTTTGGATGAAGAGAAAAAATAGGATGGATGAAGATAGATATATTAATCGGAAAGGATATGGCGGGTATGTGGAGAATAAAAAAAGACGGGAAAATTAGAAGAATGATGGCAGCCTGTCTTGGAATCTGCATGGTAATGCAGATAGTCATAGGCGGTTTGCTGCCGATAGGAACTTACGCAGGGGATGGCAGGCCGGAAGAGGTGAATATCAGCATAACGGAGAAGCAGATAAGAAAAGCACTCGCCAATAAGGAGCCGGTAGAAGAATGGGATGATATCAATCTGAAAATTCCGTACCAGTTGAAGGAAAAGCAGGAAGCAGCCAGAGAACTGCTGGAAAGTACGCTTCTGCGCATGACGGTTGTGACAAAGAAGACATCTTCCGATTATTCCTATATAGTGGCTGCAATGTCGGACGACCCGGAAAACCCGGAGGCGCCTGTCAATGAAATAGTGCTGGTTGGCCTGAACGGTAAACGGTCAGGAGATATCAATTTTAATCTGCAAATCACCGATGAGAATGGGATGGTTATCCGGTCTCTCACGGCGATTGGTTACCGTTGGGATGATGATTCCGAGGAAGACGGAGAGAAAGCTTCGGAGTCGGAGGCGACAGGCTCGGAAGCCGACGAGTCTCCAAGGGCAACGGGTTCTGAAGCTGATGAGCCTTCCATGGCGACAGATTCTGAGGCCGATGAGCAGGCGGTTACCGCCTTTGCCTATAC
The DNA here is from genome assembly GCA_036419695.1 of [Clostridium] symbiosum. Lineage (NCBI taxonomy): Bacteria > Bacillati > Bacillota > Clostridia > Lachnospirales > Lachnospiraceae > Otoolea > [Clostridium] symbiosum. The sequence continues at coordinate 4,854,817 of CP143946.1, read as the reverse complement.
GGCGGCCAGCGGTTCCGAGGCCACCGAATCCGAGGTAAAGGAAGACGGTTCTGACAAAAGCGCCGGCGGCTTTATCGAGGTATATCGGGAAGTTATGGAGGGAGATGAGTTAGAAGGACTCCTGATTTCGAAGGCAGAGCGTCCAACGGCTCTCTCGCTTGATTTCAGAAAGGCAGATTCTCTTCCCTCAGCTCCGTCCATCAGGACATCCGCAGGAGGGCTGGCTCTGGGAAGCGTCAGCAGCGGAGCGCCGGTTTATAACGGAACCGTCGGAGAAATCGTGAACTTCCAGGTTGTGGCGAGAAATAATCCGGTAAAGACAGGGGAATATAATGTATTTGATGTGGTGGCTGCATACAGTAATGCAGCTCAGAATGAGGAAGCAATTCTTGGAATTGAATTCACAGTGGATGGTATTAATGACGATGACAATTCTAAGCTTAATCAATATCTGCTTGGGCCGGAGACCGGCTCAGGCGTTCAAGAAGTATCGGCTTCTGATTCGGGGTGGGAGAAAATACAGGCGGTGCTTAAGGAGGCCGGAAGATATGAGGCAGGTCAGAAATGGTATAAGATACCTTCCGTACAGTCTGTAATCTACTATTGTCCTGAGACCAGATATGCGGCATTCAGCAAGGCAAACGGGGATACGGCCAGCATGGCGCTTCAGTTTGTTTTTAAAAGCGGGATTACACCCGATGGCGTGACGATAACCGCTAAGCCGGAGGTAGTAAATGAGGATGCGCTGATTCAGTCCTATCTGGATTCTCTGACAGAGACGCCGGGGAATTCAAAGCCCAGTAGTGAAGAGGTAAAAGAGGGGATTAAGTGCAGTGAGCCGGCAGTCATTGAAAACACAGCTGCCTTCGCATGGAGACCTGTGACGAAAGAGATCGTTCAAAGCACGCTTCAGGGGACTCAGGTGAATGGAAAGAAGACGCTGGGCAATCTTTGGACTGTAACGGGAGATAATAAGATTGAATATACGGTTACGGCCGGACCGGATCATGGCGCGGATACGACACTTGGGGTATTAAATACGGGAAAGATAGTTTTAAAAGATACGGTCACTTTCACGGGCATGAAAATAGCAGAGGATCGAGTCCTGGAAACAAAGAAGGAAGGAACTACGTACCGTATTAACCTGACTAAGGGGGGAGATACAAGGTATTTTATGGAATTTGGTTTTGAAGGGCCTGAACCTGCAAACTTTACGGCTGAAATGTCGGACGACAGAAAGAGTGTTACCTTTACGCTCGAGTACGAGAATCCGACGCCGGAACAGGAACTCCAGCTGAATCATAACAAACCGCTGAGTGTAAAACTTAATTTTTATAAACTGTTTAGACTTGGTGGAATCATTCAGGTGACAGGAGACAGTGAAACACCGTCTATTAAGAATGATGTGGAGCTGGACACCTATGCGGTTACGTATGACCAGGCCTCTGAGACGGATAAGAAGAGCCTTCATCACCACAGTACAGCAGAAGCTCACGTAAGTGCAACACCAGCCTATCCCATCATCAAGACGGCTTTTGTGGATGAGGAATGCACAAAAAAGGCAGAAGGGGAGCAGGCAGTATTTAACCCGGAAGGGACTGTATATTATCAGATTAAGGTAAAGAATCAGGGATATACGGCCAAAGAATTTAAAATAACGGATTATGTGCCTGACGGAATCGATTTTGACTCTGTCGAGGCTGTGAAAGCAGTCATTGGAGCAGATGCAATAAAGATAAATCAATTAACAGTCGACAAGAAGAAGGGACAGCTTTACTCGTGGGGCAATTTTGCAATTCCCGCCAATCAGGAGGCCACATTAACGCTGAAGGCCGCGATTAAAAAAAGTGAAGCGTTTGAAGGGAAGGATGCCAGCAGCACGAAGCTTGAAAACCGTGCGGAGTGGTTTTACGCGGAAGAGGGCGCAGAGCCCCTTGGAACGGATTCGGCTACCGTTTATGTTGCCGCAGGGGAATTGACTAATGCAGAATTAGGACTGGAAAAGATTTCCTCTGCAAAAGAGGGAGAGGGGGCCGCTCCTCCTCAGTTAAGCCTGGGTGCTACGGTAGACTATACATTAACAGCCCATTTGACAGACAAGGCAGAGTATTCTCGTCCTGTGACGATTACGGATAACTGGCCGAAGGAAAGTGTAAAATTCACGCAGGTTAAGAACCTGGCGCCTGGTGGAACAGTTGTACTGAAAACAGGTACGGTAGAGGCTTCTTATACGAATGAATCCAGTACGACGCAAAAGACGGTGAATGTCAGCTCATTCAAAACGGCAGAGGGAAAGACACTTACGGATGCACAAATTTCAGCTATCGATACGATTAAGGTAATTGTCTATTTAGATAAACCTTCGGGGAATGACAAAACAGGTCCTAAAGTAGCTACCGTACTGTCTGGAACAATTATCAAAGAAGGAGCTGTTACAAACAGCGCTTCGGGAGGTTCGGGAGAAGGCTTGAATCCATCCGTCACATTTTATGCGGTAAACATGGGAATAGAAAAAAAGGCTTACCGTATTGCCAAAGCGTACGCTTCCAACATTACGGAGACAACTGCGTTGCAGCAGGGAAGTGCAGGTTCTGCCACCTTTGCCGCAGATGATGTGGTATGCTTTGAGATTAAAGTTGACAATAAAAATAAAGCGGGCGCAAACAGTCTGGCAATTGCCCCGGTGCTCAGCGACGATTTAGGAGGCTTGTTCAAAGATTCCTCTGGGAAAGACATTGCTCCGGTTTTTGCGGAAGCTGTGTTGAAAGAAATAAAAGGAAGTATTTTCTATAAAATGTCCGATTCGTGGACCTGGGTTCCGTTAGATCCGCCTGAAGATGGGAATTTTAAACTTGACTTCAGTAATGTAAACGGTAAAAGGGTTGAGATACCGAATGGCCAGTCATGCACGGTGCGTATCTATATGAAGGTGCCGGCAGATGCGGTGAAACGGGGAGCGACCAGAAAATTTACGAATAATGCATCCGCAGTTCTTACATTGGATAACCAGAAATTTACAGTCTCCTCGACGGTGGATATCAACACCCTGGAAAATGCAGAGCAGAAGGTTTCGATCTCAAAAGAGGTCTACGCAGTAGGGAAGCAATTAACCAGACCGAGTACAGAGAATGCTACTGACAAAGTTTTTCTGGAAAACGCCGCCTGGTTTAACAGGGAAATTCCGGACAGAGGGTATAAAGGATACGAGCCGGATACGGAGTATCCCGCCGTGAATAAGGGCGACTATGTACTATACAAGATTACCATAAAAAATGACAGTGACACAGAGCCGCTATATATTTACGAAATCCAGGATATTCTTCCGGCTGAAATGGAATTTACGCATTTCATAGAATTTATCGGTGGTGTGGGGGAGAAGGGAAAGATACAGGCTGACTCCGATAACCGGCTGCAGCTCAGCTATACACACTACGTTTATCCGTTTACTTCTACAGGAGGCAGATGGCTGTATTATACAGATGGGAACAATTCTGATAAAGGCGTAATACCGTCAATAAACTTTCAGAAGAGAACGGAAGGCAATCCCAACGGAAAGATGTATTTAAACGGCTCTGTTTTAAGAGCCAGACTTTACAGAGCTTCCGGGTCTGCAAATGTACCTGTCATTAAGAAGGGGGGAACCATAGTATACGGAATCCTTGCCAGAGTCAAGGAGGATATAGACAGTAATACGCTCCTTACAAATACAACGGGAGTAGTTGTCGATCAGTCTGCTGAAATTGTAAGCGGCGATAAAGTGGAGACAACGGAGCAGGGATGGGGGGATGTAGCCGGCACGACTGTTGGCGGTTATGCCTACCCGGCTGAATCATTCAAAATTGTATCGGCATCCGCAAGTGTAAAGGGCTCTGATTTCACTCCGGGCATCTCTAAAGTGTGTATCGGCTATCGAGACTTGGGAGCCGGTGTTGATACCGATTGGCCGGCTCTTGCGCCGAATACCACGCCTACCGATTGGCTTCGCTGGAAGATAACACTGCATAATGGAACCAACGGGACGCCGACGGCAGGACCCATCGAGAACTACATGGTAATTGATGAGTTTCCGCAGGGAATGGCCTACAACGGGGACGACCCGGCCGTATTTCTGCTGGCCGGAGGTAAAAAGCTGGAACTGCCAAAACCAGACACCTCAAAAGAGGGCAGGGCGGCCTGGAGTATCACAAAGGATAAAGAAACGGGGAATTACACCGTAACCGGCGCAGCGAGAGAAAAAGTAGAAACAGATGAAGACCTGTCCATACCGGTGGGCGGAACGCTTGCTATCCGGGTCGGAACAAAACCGGCATCGGCAGACGGAACACTGCGTTACGGTTCTTATGTGAATCAGGCATATTTAATTCCTGATTCTGAAATTTATTCATACAAAAGCGCCTGCATCGGAACGGTAGTTCAGGAACCGGAGAAGGCAATCAATGCGGCAGCGCCGATCGAGCTTTACGGAGGAGCCCAGACAGAATCGTGGAAGACCATTACTGCCTCTTATGACGGGAACACAGAGCTGGGAGACGGAAGGGACGATAATCATAATACGGTCCGCTCGGCGGCAGGAGGCGAAGTTACCTATACGCTGTATGTGAAGAATATGACGGGTGACGGCACAATGGATAGTCTGGTTGTAGTCGACCATCTTCCGGAGACCGGAGACAGGGGCCTGGTAAATAATGCGGCGCGCCAGTCCGATTTTGCAGTTACTTTTGCAGACGGAACCGTGACTGCCATGATTCAGAAGGCGGACGGGGACGATTGGAAAACAATTCCTAAAGAAAGCTATCATGTCAGCTTTAACAATTGGGATGAGGTTGCCGGAAGCAGTGAATCCGCGCTTGCACAGACCGGATGGGATGAAAGCAAGGTAAAGGCCTGGAGTGGCAATTATCGTGAATCAGACACACTGGGAGTTGTATTTGAAAGTGAGTGGCTGAAAGAAAACCTCAAGAATGATGATATCATCTCCGTGTCATTTAAAGGAAAGATGCCGGCCAAGTATGAGGACGGGAAGACGGGAACCCCGATTGCCTGGAATTCATTCGGCTATGCGTACAAGGCCAGAGGCCTGAATCTTCTCGTGGAACCTGCCAAGGTAGGCGTCAGGATTCCGATGTCACAGCTGGTGATCGGCAAGGAAGTAGATAGTCCTGCTGAGGGAGACCGTGAGAAGGAATTTAGCTTCAGACTGGAATATCTGGATGGCAAGACGTGGCAGCCCATGCGTGACGCGGCTTACACTCTTATATCCGGTGGAACTACGGAAGAAAACAAGATTACAGGCAGTTCCGGGACAGATGAGGGGGTATTTTACTTAAAACATGCTCAGAAAGCCAGATTCTATGTCCCGGCGGGAAGAAAGTACCGTGTAACCGAGCTGGATGCGGAGGGGTTTGTTGTAAAGACCAAAGAATTCAGCACATCTGATAATGTGCAGTTTAATACTGGGGCGGCTTTTAGCAGTGATACGAAACCGCAGGTGGAAATGAAAGATAAGACAGAGGACGGGTTAGTTTATCATACGGCCTTCAAGAATACAAAAGCCAGTCTTGTTCTGCCGGAAACAGGAGGAATGGGGACGGGAACAACGCGTTCCTTAGGCGCGGCGATGATGCTGTTTGCAACGGCGCTGTTTTTCCTCTATGCAATAGCAGAGCGGGAGAGAAAAGAAAGAAAAAAGGAGAGATAGTATGAAAAGCAGAAGAAAAATAAAAGGATTAATTGCAGGTTTTTTGACGGCGGCAATGGTCATGTCTGCCGGGATGACATCCATGGCGGATCCGGAGCCGGCCGCCGGGGCTGTGGGGGACTCCGGGAAAATAACCCAAAGTACTCTTACCATTCAGGGAACAACGGCCGCTCCTAAAACAGGCGCCCAGTTTACTATTTATCCGGTGGTGACTTTTGATGTAGAAAAGGCTGCCGGGGAAAGCACCTATGTTTATACCAATATGAAGGTAGCAGAAAAGTTCAAGAAAACGGTAGAAGATGAAGGCGGGTTAGAGAAAATCGCAGGGTATGCAACAGCCGGCAATGTACCGAGTGAACCGATCTCCAAATTTGCGGCTAAGCTGGCTGCTGTAACTGAAAAACCGGCTGGAACTTCGTATACAATCGGTCAAACGGGAGAAACCACCCTTCCGTCAGGCTGGTATCTGGTGGAAGAGACAATACCGGCTGAGGGAGATGTCAGCCTGAAGTCAGCGCCTATTCTGGTAGCGGTCCCTGGAACAGATGGAAAGGGCCGGACCGTGACCGTTAAGAGCAGTAAGCCGGATATATCAAAAGAGATAACAGGAGAGGGGATCTTCTCACCTTCTGCGGATGATAAAAAAGTAGGCGATACTGTAAAATATGAAGTAAAGGCAGATATACCGCTTTACAGTGCGGAATATGAAGTTACAGGACAGGATTATGTTTACAGGATTACCGATACGCTCAGTGAAGGGCTGACTTATAAAGAGGATATGGTTCTTGTACTGGAGGTGAATGGTGAGTCAAAAGAAACGCTGTATGATAAGGAACATAACATTAACATTTTCGGGTCGGATGTAGTGTCGGTAGAACAAAGAGAATCAGGCACCGCCATTATGGTCACACTGAACAATCTTATAAAGACTGAAGTGAACAATAAGCCGCTCTACCAGTATGCGGAAGACGGATCAGCCAGGATAGTTGCCAGATATTCAGCAGTATTAAATGAAAATGCGGTAAAGGGAAATGCCGGAAATGAAAATGATGTTGTATTGCAATACGATGCCACTCATGAAACGGAGCATAAAAAAGCGACAGTTTACACAACAAGCTTGAAGGTGATTAAAACGGAATCGTCTTCAGACGGCACGGCAACAGAGAAAAAACTGGAAGGTGCAAAGTTCAAACTTCAGAAGGAATCCGCAGGTGTTTGGGAGGACTTAAAAGATAATAGTGACAAAGTGATCGAGTTATCGACAGATGAAAACGGAGAGCTGACGTTTGAAGGCCTTGAAGCAGGCACCTACAAACTGATTGAAACAAAAGCGCCGGATGGATATTCCCTTGATCAAACGGAACGCGAGTTTACCATTAAATTCGACAACGAGACGGGAACAGGAACTCCTGTCTGGACGGGAAAAGGCAGCGTGGACAGTAATAATAAGCCGATTATAACACTGAAAGAGGATGAAAATACAAAGGGCATCTTTGAAACTACAATCACCAACGTCAAGGGCTTTGTTCTTCCCGGCACAGGTGGTTCCGGTACGACGATGTTTAAGGTAGTCGGCGGAGTAATGATCCTGCTTGCCTGCGCTATGCTTTTGGTATATTATAAGAAAAAGGGAAAAGAAGTAAAATAAACGGTTTTACCGCGCCTATGCGGCTTTGTGCCTCTGCCTTTCGCAGTATGGATAGGCAGGCACAGAGCCCGGCTGTACCTCTGGAGCGCCGGGGGCAGAGCCGGACTCTGTGAACTAATAGTAAGTATTCGGATGTAAGGAGAAAGAGAGTGAAGAAGAACCTACCGCTTATACTAATCGGACTCATATTGACAGCAGGAATCGGAATATTTCTCTACCCGACTGCGAGCGATATCCTGAGCCGTATTACGTCTACAACAGTAATCAAAGAATACCAGGGGCAAGTGGAAAAGACGGATGAGAAAGAGATGGAGGAGATGCTGGCGGCCGCGGAGGAATACAATGAGAAACTGCCTGATAAGCTGACCATGGATCCCTTTGGGACAGAAAGCGATGATCCATCCGTGAAAGACGCTGAGTATAACCGCCTTCTCTCTATCAACGGTGTGATGGGATATGTAGATATTCCCAAGATAGATGTATATCTCCCTGTTTACCATGGCACCTCGGAGGAGGTGCTTCAGAAAGGGGCAGGACATCTCTACGGATCGGCGCTTCCTGTCGGTGGTGAAGGGAAACACAGTGTTGTTTCGGCCCACAGAGGCCTTCCGTCCGCCAAACTTTTTACCGATTTAGATCAGCTTGAAGTGGGAGATGTATTCTATTTTCATGTGTTAAACAGGATTTTGGCTTATCAGATAGATAAAATAAATGTGGTAGAGCCGGATGAGCTGGATGATCTGGATCCCCAGGAAGGCAATGATTTCATGACGCTTTTTACATGTACGCCTTATGGAATCAATTCACACAGGATGCTTTTGAGAGGGGTGAGGATTCCATACGAGCCGACACATATATCCGACATGCCTATGATTGCGGCTGCGCCACCGAAAGAGAACGCAACGCTTCCCAAGTGGGCTGTCCTCTATATGGCAGTGACGGCGGCAGCAGTTGTTGGAGCTGTCATTGCCGCACTAACAATAAGAATGAAAAGAAAGAAAAGTAAAGAAAAGAGGGGGGAATAGTATGCAGCGGACGGGAATATATGGAAAAATGCGCACTGTCCTGATAACAGGCGTGCTGGCAGCGGCTCTTTCGGTTCAAACGGCAGCGGCAGCTCCGGCGGAAGAAACGCCGGCCCTCACGATTGAAGCGATCTCGTCATCAACCGGAGAAACGGTGACGGGAGTAGAGCTATCTGTATATAGAGTGGCCGCACTCGATGAAAAGGGAATTTATACGGTTGCAGATGAATATACGGCATCAGGGCTGAAAATTGGTGAATTTGAGAATGCCGAGGCACAGAAGAAATGGGCTAAAACCGTATCTGACTATGTGGTATCTTCCGGGATTGCAGCCGGAAAATCCGGAGTGACCGATGCAAGCGGCATTGTTAATCTGGATGGCCTGGAGAAGGGATTGTACCTGGTCAGAATAACAGGAACGCCGGGAACCGATTTAAAGGTTGAAGGGGATCCGTTCTTTGTCTCACTTCCCATGTTTGAAAACAATGGCTGGGTATATCATGTTACAGCGCAGCCTAAGATAACGACCGAAAGCAGTTCGCATACACCAGGAGACGGTGGTGGACACAGCGGAGGCGGCGGCCGGCCGGGCCGGGACCCAAACAGAACGGCAACGATAACCGATCCGGATACGCCCCTGGCCAGTTTCCCATCCGAACCCGAGCTGGCGGAGATTACCGATGAGGAAGTTCCCCTGGCAGCGCTACCCAAGCTAGGGGATCTGGGAAGTTTCGGTTACGGCGCCGGGATGGTTTTCTCTCTGCTGGGGGCGGTTGTGTTCCTGGCGCTTTTGAAGAAGACGGGCGGGAGTGATAATCGGCAATGAGGAAAAAAACGATATGCAGGCTTTATGCACTTCTGGCCGGGCTCTGTTTTATTGCGGCGCTAGGCTTTGGCAGTCAGCTATTGCGGACTAGGATCAATTATCGGAGGGGCGAACAGGATTTGGCGAAGATTCAGCAGATCCGGCAGCTTCTCCCGCAAACGGTGCCGGAGGAAGAACTTGATTTAATGGATGAAGCTTCGGCCCGTGCGGTTCAGGAACAAAACAGACAGATCCGTTTGGAAACTTACAATAAGCTCCATGAAGAAAACCCCGATGTCGTCGGCTGGATTCAGATTGAAGGGACGAAGATTGACTATCCTGTTATGCAGACTCCCGATGATCCGAATTACTATCTGCACCGCGGATTTGACGGGGAGTATTCAGCCTATGGAATGATATATCTCGATGCCGGCTGTGCTCTTGATACTGTCTGTCCCAATTATCTGATTTATGGACATCACATGAAAAACGGCGCCATGTTTGCCCAGCTAGAGAATTATGCATCATTAGAGTTCCGGGAAGAGCACCCGGACATTGACTTCAGTACCATAGGAGAAACGAATTCGTATCAGGTAATAGGGGTAGTCCGGCTGGACGCATCCGAGCTCGGAAAAGATTTTACAAAGATGCTGGCGGCGAGGACAGAGGAAGACTATAACAGCCTGATGGAATATGTTAAGACAAATTCTCCCTATGATACGGGGATAACGGCTCAGTGGCCGGAGCAGCTTATTACCCTGACTACCTGTGAATACACACAAAAAGACGGCCGCCTCCTGGTGGTTGCACGGAAAAAAACTGAATAAAAGCAGGGCTACAGCTTTTGTAGGGCTGTAAATTGTAACGGATGATACCGTCCCCCCATTTTTAGGTACATTTTACTTGTAATGCTGCAGGAAAATGGTAAAATTGAGGGAGAATAGTATGGCGGTATAGCGGAATGCAAAAGAGCGGTACGGCAAAAAAATCAATTTGCCGTGCCGCTTTTGCCGCCGGCATGCAAGGTGATAATAGCGGGGGAGGGGTGCCGGGTTGAAATCTAAGCGGGAAGTGCTGGCATTTGTCAGGCATTTACAGCATCTGTATTGGGAAGAAAGGGATATGGAGGCGCTGATTTCGTATCTCGACGAAACGACATCCTGGATCGGAACCGGGAGACATGAAATTTGCTATAACATGGACGAGGCGATACAGGCGTTGAGGGAACAGTCGGAGGAGTGTCCCTCCTGCTTTATACTCAGAGAACAGAAGTATGAGGCCTTTCCATTGGCAGACGGCATTTATGGGGTTTATGGGGAATTTTCAGCTGTCAGCTCGGCGGAGGAGATGTCGGATGTCTGCGGCAGGTTTTCATTAGTCTGTGCGGATCGTGAGGATGGGATGAAGATTCTTCACCTTCACATGTCAAAGCCCGATTTGGAGCAGACGGAGGGCTGTTACTTTGCAAAGAAAGAGAACGGGAGCACAAAAGAGGAGCTGAAGGTTCGCGTCGAGGAGACTTCCAGGATCCTCCAGAAGAAGGAGAGTGAGCTGGAAGCGCTGACAGTCAGTGTGCCGGGAGGGCTTCACCGGTGCAGGGACGACGGAAAACTGACACTGCTCACGATGAGCGGCAGTTTCCTGGAGATGTTCGGTTATACCAGGGAAGAGATAAGAGCGTGGTTTAACGACAGCTTTATTGAGATGGTATATGAGGAGGACCGCTACCGCTTCCGAAGTGAGATGGACCGCCAGCTCACGAAAGGAAATACGGTGGAACTGGAATACAGGATTGCCGGGAAGGACGGGGAGCTGCGCTGGATTCTCGACAAGGGGGTGCGCGTCCAGGAGGATGGAGACGCCATACTTTACTGTGTTCTCCTGGACATTACGGAGCAGAAGAAGGAGAGGGAGGAACTGCGTCTTTCTCTGGAACGCCATAAACTCATTATGGATCAGACTACCGATATTATATTCGAGTGGGATATCGAGGAGGATGAACTGAAATTTTCGTCCAACTGGAAAAAGAAGTTCGGATATAATCCCATACACAACAAAATCAGTGAAAGGATTCCCATGTCCGAAAATATTTATCCTGCCGATATGCCTGCGTTTATCAAGATTATGAGGGATACGGCGGCAGGAGTGCCCTACTCGGAGACGGAGTTCCGCATTTGCGGCAAATCGGGAGATTATATCTGGTGCCTGATACGCGCGACAACGCAGTTTAACGCTGAGGGGAAGGCGGTCAGGGCGGTGGGCGTGATTATCGACATTGACCGCAGTAAGAAACAGAAAGAATGTCTGATGGTCCAGGCGAGCCTGGACTCACTGACAGGCCTGCTGAACAAAAAGGCCGCGAGGGAGCAGATAGAGAGTTGTTTTCTGGACAGGGAGATGACATGTGGGGCATTTATCCTGATGGATTTAGATGATTTTAAGCATATAAACGACCGGTATGGGCATCTCTGCGGTGACAGGGTGCTGTCTGAGATTGCAGAGATTATGAAGAGCCAGACGAGAAAGGGTGATGTGACCGCGAGGATCGGCGGGGATGAGTTTCTGGCATATCTGCCCGGCGCAACGGAAAAAATAGCGGCTGAAGTTGTACGCCGCCTTCAGGATGCGGTGGGGACGCTCCATCTGGATGGAAGGACCGGTGAGATCCGGGCATCTGTGGGTGCATCTTTTTATCCGAAGGATGGGAAAGACTATCTGACGCTGTTTGAAAAAGCGGATAAGGCCCTGTATTTTGTCAAAGAGACAGATAAAAACAAGTATTATACATACGAAATGCTGAGCAGGGGGCTGTGAATCTTCAGTCCCAGCTTTCCCTCTCTCCGCAGTTTGACTAAATCCCTATCTCGAAAGTTTTAAAATTTTTTTATTTTATGATTGACTTTCCTTTATTCATATGCTATTGTATAAACAATGTTTTGATAAAGCCTTGATTTCACATATATCCGTAAGTCATTCTTTTATTGATGATTTGCAGCTATATGTTTTTTTTGTTTTATAAAAGCATATTAAAAATTAGGAGGTATCTTTTATGAACAAAGGTACAGTAAAATGGTTTAACTCAGAAAAAGGATTTGGCTTTATCACAGGAGAAGATGGAGCAGATGTATTCGTACATTTTTCAGGAATCAACACGGATGGATTCAAATCTCTTGAGGACGGTCAGGCCGTAACTTACGATTTAGCTCAGGGAAATCGTGGTATGCAGGCTGTAAATGTAACAGCGGCTTAAACTAAAGCATCATTTCAGTATATAATCTTAATCTGCATGGCAGATATTAGTAATTTATATATTAAATTGGTTGAAGATCCTGCGAAAGCGGGAAACGGAAAAAGAGAGTAACTTCCGGCGGGAAATCGAATGATTACGGTTCCCGGGCGGAAGTTACTCTCTTTTTCTATTTCCCGCAGTAACCGCGCGGCAGCGCACGTTTCTAGCCGGTGCAAGTCCGGAATCCGGTCTTACATCAGCCTCATCTGCATCTGCTCCGAATCCGTGCTGCAGCTTATGCAGGTATCGCGGCTGATTTTGCCCTCACGCAAAAGCCGCAGCAGGCTGTTGTTCATTCCCGTCATACCCTCGGCCATACTGGTTGCAATTACGTTGTCGATCTGATGGATTTTGCCCTCACGGACCATTGTGCGGATTGCGTCGTTCAGGAACATAATCTCAAATGCAGGAACCATACTTCCGTCTAAGGAGGGCACCAGCTGCTGTGATACAACGGCCTGGAGCACCATGGCGAGCTGCACCCGGATCTGCTGCTGTCCGTCGGGCGGAAATACATCGATGATACGGTCGATGGAATTGGCGGCCCCGATGGTGTGAAGCGTGGAAATTACCAGATGTCCCGTTTCGGCCGCGGTCATGGCGGTCTTTATCGTGTCAAAATCGCGCATCTCACCGAGCAGTATCACATCGGGTGCCTGTCTTAGGGAGGCCACCAGCCCATTCACGTAGCTGTCCGTGTCCAGGCCTATTTCCCGCTGGGTGACGACGGAATGGTTATGGCGGTGCAGGTATTCAATCGGATCCTCCAAAGTGATGATATGGCTGTTCCTGGTTCTGTTGATCTCATCAATAATGCAGGCCAGAGTGGTGGACTTACCGCTGCCTGCCGCTCCTGTGACGAGCACCAGTCCCTTTTTCAGGTTGGCGATTCTTATAACCTCGGGAGGAATATTCATATCTTCCGGGCGGGGCACTTCAAAGTGGACGACACGGATGACGGCGGCCAGTGTACCCCTCTGTTTCATAATACTGACACGGAACCTGGCAACGCCCTGGATAGAGCAGGAGAGATCGTCGTCCCCGTGGGCATGGAGTTTATCCATGCTCCTGTGGTTGCTGAGTTCATAGAGTGCCTCTATCAGCGCTTCCGTTTCGGAAGGCAAAAGTTTATGATCGTCACATGGAAGAATCTTACCGTTTATTTTGTACGAGAGAGGAAGTCCGGGAATAATGAAAATGTCGGAGGCATTTTTCTCCACGGCGTCGGTCAGAAAATTCAGCATTATTTATATCTCCTTTCACGTTTCATGGCTGTCCGTTTTGCAGCGGTGCAGCAGCCGCTTCATTCTTCGGGGGCGATCCATACGGGCAGACTGTCGTCTATCGCATAATCTTCTTTATTGTATACATAACTGGCAAGTACGGCCGCATCATCCCCGGACAATTCGACCCGCAGAGCCTGGCCGGCATTCATAGGAATCTCACAGTAGAGACGGCCCGACTCATCGATCCCGGATTCCGAACCTTCCGGCAGTGTCCCGGCGGCTTTTTCCAGGGCCTCTGCGGCGGTACCGTCTTCTTTCAGGGAAACGGCGGCGGCCTGAATGAACAACTGGCCCTGTGTGTCTGCCTGATAGTAAGCAGTTACGGAATCGGCATGGCGCTTTGACAGGACGAGAGCCGATTTTCCGTCGCTCAGGCTCAATAGAGAGAAGACCGCAAGGCACAAAATAATAAAAATCAGGATGATGGAGGCGGTTCCAATATTGATTCTGTTTTTCATCGGAGCCTCCTTTCAGCGTCCAGACTCCGGGCGCCGTTCAGAGAATAGACAGGCTCCGTGTCTCCGCCTTTCATTTCATGGACCGTGACGTCTACGTACAGCATCCCGTCGTTTACATGATGATTAATTTTGACATAATAGGCGGCTTCCGGGGCGTTATATTCACAAGTGTTCCAGTTCCGGTCAAATCCAGATAAAATCTCCCGGGGAGTGTCATCCCCATCGTATCCGGCAAACACCGTCTCAATGGAATTTTCTGCGGCGAGAACCGCATGGTTCAGGTTTTCTGCGCTTTTGCTGAGCCGGTCGGCTTTTACAAAAGCGAGGACAAAAATGCAGGCGGCCAGGGCAAAAAAGCCGCAGACCCAGAGCATTTCCATCAGGAAAGCATAGGAAGTGCGTTTTTTATTCATTGCTTTGACCCTCCCTCCGGATTTGATGCGCTTCGGAGAAACAGTTTTGCCGTACTGGGCGACGGTTTCCCTTCCAACGTAATCACGAGCATCTCCCCGGCCGCCGCTCTGTCAATGGCAAATGATACGGGAGGACATTCCATAACGGGAAGGCCATCCTCAGCAGAGAGGCCGCTGCCCTGTTCGGAGAACAGTTCCATAAGGGAACCGTCCTTTGTATAAATCCAGGTTTCATAGAGTACACCGTAATAGTCGGACGACAGGACGAGGACATTCTGTCCGTCAATGGAGCGGACATCCACGGAGTCCGTCCGGTCGGACTGGCGTACTTTGTTGGTGATATAGCTGAGCGCCGTGTCGGAATAAAATGCGGCGTCGTTTCTGGCCCTTATATTGCTGTAAACCCGGCTGCCGATGAGAATCGTGAAAACGGAGCACAGGATAAACACGAGAAACAGGATCATGGAGAAGATAAAATCGATACTGCCCGAGGGGCGGGAATTTTCTCTTTTCATTGCTGTCCCTCCTTACCGGCCTGCGGGATAACAGGAAGAACGGTGATATCCGGCATAACATTGCTGGCCCAGCCGTCGTAAAATACATTATACCGTCCGCGATCAATGACGACGGCGTAATTTTCTTCCAGATATTCCACACTTGGAGGATACCGTCCTTCGATGGCATAGCACTGGACGCTGGCTCTTTTTATCGCAGCCGTCAGCGCATTCAAACGGTCCTCCTCGGTTCGGCTCTGCATGGCTCCTACGGAGAAGAGAAAGAGATACAGAATGATTCCGAGAAGGAGAAAGGAAATAAGATATCCGGGCAGGGAACTCCTGCGCTTTGGGATTTTAATATGTAACATAGCGACCCTCCTTATCCGATGGAGGACAGAACACCGGCCAGCGGAAGCATAACGGCGAGGAGAACCAGGCCGACGGCTACTGCAAGCACAGACACGATAGTGGGTTCCAGGCGTGCGATCATGGAATCGATTGCCTCGGAGGCCTTTCTGTCGTAATCCTCCGCCAGACTGTCCATTATGTGATCCAGCTGGCCTGCGCGGCTGCCTACGCGGATCAACTGAAGCTCAAAACCGGAGAACAGACCGGCTTCTTTAACTGAGTCATAAAATCCTTTGCCCTGGGAAACTGCCTCACCGCAGCTTTTTACCTTTTGCTCCACGGAACGGTTATCCACCAGTGTTTCCGCCAGTTTAAATGCTTCCGGCAGATTGACGCCGCACTGGAGCGCCATGGCCATGACGTTGCAGAATCTGCGGTTGGCGGCAGCGCGTGCGATGGTGGAACGCGTTTTGATTTTTTCCAGCAGGGAGAGCGCCACGGCGGACTGTTTTCCGCTTTTGCCGAAAATCCACAGGGACAGAGCCGTTACAAGGAGAATCGCGGCCAGGATCAGGGCGGCTCCGCTGAGAAGTCCACCCAGACGGATGGCTGCGGCCGCGGCCGGAGGTATGGATGCTCCAAGCTGTTCATAGACGCCGGAGAAAATCGGCATCACTTTTGTAAAAAGGACAAACAGGATGATAATCAGCATGAGGATCATCATAGCCGGATAAGTGACGGCCTTTCTCAGGTTTTCCGCCAGATAATACTCTTTCTCATAGTAGACGGCAAGCCGTCCCATCGTGGTATCCAATAAACCGGTCCGTTCCCCGAGCATGGTCATGTTGACGACATAAGGGGGGAAACAGCCGGCTTCCTTAACTGCCTGATGGAACGGAAGACCCATGCGGACCTTGTCGGACATTGCAGAGAGGATTTCCCGCTCCTCCTGTCCAGGTGAATCTTCGGCCATTACTTTCAGTCCCTCATAGAGGGGAACTGCCGACTTGAGAAGGATTGAAATCTGCATACAAAATCCGGACAGAGTAAGTCCGGTAAAAGGTGATGCGCTGCTGCTCATGATATACCTCCAAATTTGTTCTTCCTGCTATGATAGGAGAGATGCCCTGAATCATTATAGTTCCGTCAACTAAATAACTGCACCGTCAGTTTACGGATCATTGACGGTGCAGAGGTATGCTGCTAATAGCAGAATTTTTGCCTGTAGTTTGCCGGATTGCTGACATAGCTCAGCGCCTCCGCACTCTTTTTGCCGCTGGATACAAAGGTAGGATCCATCAGCTGCCAGTTGGTTCCGTCAAAATAGATAAGATTGTCAATCCAGCCCTGGCCCTGAATGTAAACGCTGACCCAGGCATGGTAGACATTGCCCGCATAGCCGATTACAAGTTTTGTCGGGATGCCCTGGGAGCGGAGCATGGATGCCATGACGGCGGCATAATCGAAACAGATACCGGTTTTCTGCGACAGCGTGTTGTCCACGTTGGGAAGATAGCCGGATTGGACTGTAGCCGCTTTCTGGTTGTCATAGGTTATATTGTCCACGGCATAGTTATAGATAGCCTCTACTTTTTTAAGCGGATCGGTGATTCCGGCCGTGATGGAATCGCTGACGGCCACTACGTTGGAATTGGCGTTAAAATTGCAGAACTGGTTCGGATAAAGAAACGGCACCGTGTCACTTGCCAGGTTCACCTGGATCGTCTGGCTTACCGCCTGTGAATAGGTGGTGCCCGACACATTCTCAAACAGCTTGATCGTGTAGCTTCCGCTGCCCTCGGTCAGAGGAAAGGTCACATAGTTTCCCGTGGCATTGATGTCATAAGTGTATTCGGTGTCTTTCTGGATGCGCAGCTTCACTTTGGCATTGGAGCCGGTGTACTTGACCATCACATACCCGTCGGCCGTGTGGGAAGCGTCGATCACCGCCTTGCCGCTGGTGTAGGCTACGGTGCCGTCGGCTGTCGGAGTATAGATGGTGGCAGCCTGCGAAACACTGCCGGGTGTGAGAGCCAGAAAGAGCGCTGTCATAACAAGCGCCGGTGTTATTTTAAATTTTACTCTACTCATAGTGTATGCTCCTTATTGGTGTAAATGCCTGAACCGGAGGTCCTGTCTGTGCAGACTCAACTGCCTCTCCATATTATATGATACAAATGCACGGATGAAGCGTTCAGCATTGGTGCGGCCGCTGTCCGAAGGAACGGCGGGATGCGGAAAACACACGTGAATACTGGGATGTTATGCCCCGCGGGGGAGTGGCCGTGGTTTGTAATTCCAATTATTACATTATACAAAAAATGACATGAACTTACAAGCGGTTTGGGGATTTAATTGAGGAATGGGAACGCCGCCGTTAGGTCGGGGGGCGGGATGGTGAGAGGGAGGTTGTGAGTCTTCAGTCCCGGCTTGCAGGTTGTCGCGGGTGGGGAATCCGGGCAGAAAAAGTTCCTGCGGGAAACGCTTGCGCTCTTTGGAGTACATAGCAGTACTAAGGCGTCTGAGAAACGCCGCCTAAGTACTGATGAACTCCCAGGTTCCCTGCGGAATCTTTTTCTCCCAGCTTCCCCACGGGAAGGTTATGCCCCGGGACTGAAGACGCGAAGGTTTTCGCCATCCCGTACCCCGGCCTGCGGCCGCTGAATTGTTCTTATTCCTTCAGGGGGGAGGAGGATCGTCGCAACCACTATGTTCCTTCAAATGCCTTAAAATATCTGTTATCCGGTCTCTGACTGGTTTGTTTTGAGCCTTTTTAGCTTAGAGTATTGCGTCAGAACATTCGACTTTTGTTTTAGAAATTCATCTGTTATCAAATTCATCGTGAGATACCGTCAGACCGTTAAAGTATCGCAGCTTCGTAGTGGCCGCGACAGGGTCCTCCCCATTTAAGGTTAGAGACAATCAGCGTCCGGAGCGGACCATGTCCGGTGCCGCGAAAACCTCCGTCTGAGTCTTTTGTCCCCGGCGATAACCTGCCGGGGGAAGGAGGCGGAATCAATTGTGCAGGGGATATGGGAGTCCGCCGGTACCTGGCGACACATTGAGCACTTAGCGAGGTCTCTTCGAGCTTAGTGCAAAAGCGTGCGGTGGCAGGTCTTTTCGAGCCTGGCACCGCTGCGCACTCCAAAAAGCGCGAGCGGTCCCCGTAACAATTCATTCCGGCCGGATTCCCCCCTCACGACAACCTCCAATCGGGGACAAAAGACTCAGCCAGCCCACTCACCACATTGGACATGGTCCGTTCCGGACGCGTCCTCCTCACCTCAGTTAAATCCTTATTTAACATCAGGATGGTAAAAACACCCATACTCTAAACTGAAACAAAATAATTGCAATGTACATAATTATTGGTATAATGAAAAGGCAATGTTCAGCTCAGGCGGCGTAAAATACGGCGGCTGAGGGGGAGTTTTGCCGCGAGAGGCGGCAAGGAAAGGATGGTAATATGAATAAAGTTTTTAAAAGCCTGCCCGTCAGACTTCTGCTGGGCGTTGTCATCGGTATCCTGGTGGGACTGGTGGCAAATGAGGGAGTCATGCATGTTGTTGTGACGCTGAATTACATCATGGGGCAGATTATTTCTTTCTGCGTTCCGCTAATCATCATCGGTTTTATTGCACCATCAATCACGAAACTGGGGAAGAATGCGTCCAGAATGCTGGGGATAGCCCTGGTGCTGGCCTATACCTCATCACTGGGAGCGGCCCTGTTCGCCATGGCGGCCGGATATACGCTGATTCCCGGCCTGTCCATTAATCCCGTAGTGGAGGGACTGAAAGAACTTCCGGAGGTGGTGTTCCAGCTCTCGATTCCTCCTGTCATGGGAGTTATGAGCGCTCTTGTATTTTCTGTTATGATCGGTCTGGCAGCCACCTGGACGAAGGCAGTCACGGTGACAAAGCTTCTTGATGAATTCCAGAAAATTGTCCTGGATATTGTTAAGAAGATTATCATTCCGATTCTGCCGGTCTATATCGCATTTACATTTTGTTCACTGGCATATGAAGGCTCCATTACAAAACAGTTCCCGGTGTTTGTAAAAGTCATCATCATTGTCATGATCGGCCATTACCTGTGGATGGCGCTCCTCTATACTCTGGGCGGCGCATATTCGGGAAGAAATCCGTTTAACGTAGTGAAAAATTATGGCCCGGCCTACATCACGGCAGTCGGTACGATGTCCTCGGCCGCCACACTTGCGGTGGCTCTGGAATGCGCAAGAAAGTCGGAACCGACACTCAGGGACGACATGGTGGACTTTGGAATTCCGCTGTTTGCCAATATCCACCTGTGCGGTTCGGTACTTACGGAAGTGTTCTTTGTCATGACCGTCTCCAAGGTACTTTACGGCACCCTGCCGGAACTGTCCACGATGGTGCTGTTCTGTGCGCTATTAGGCGTTTTCGCAGTTGGCGCGCCCGGAGTTCCCGGAGGAACAGTTATGGCTTCCCTCGGACTGATTACGGGAGTTCTGGGATTTGATGCAACTGGTACGGCCCTGATGCTCACAATTTTTGCTCTGCAGGACAGCTTTGGCACCGCCTGCAACGTGACGGGAGACGGAGCGCTGACCTTGATCCTGACCGGATATGTGGAACGCCACAAAATTGAAAAACAGAAAATCAGCGTGGATTTGTAAGTTAAATTGAATGCGAAAATTGAAAGAGGAAACTGAAAGAGGATTGTGCAAAGATCAGGCGGGGCTGTATGGCTCCGTCTGGTCTTCCTTTTTTTGAGCGGCAATGAAAGTACGCGAATCGTACTTTGCGTTGCTGATTGTCCGCTCGGTACCCGGCCTCTCTGCATCCGTCCGCTCCGTACCCGGCAACTTTCCCCCTTCCATATTTTCTGACAAAATGATATACTGAGAACAGATTGTTCTATTTACAGACACTATCCACACTATCCCGCGGGGATTACCTATCACAGTTTGACAGCAAGGAGAGATCAATTATGAAGAAATTAATTTCCTGGAATGTAAACGGCCTGCGCGCCTGCGTGGGAAAAGGATTTTTAGATATTTTTAAAGAGCTGGACGCCGATGTGCTCTGCATTCAGGAGAGTAAGCTTCAGGGCGGCCAAATCGATTTGGAACTGGACGGTTATTATCAGTACTGGAGTTATGCCGACAAGAAGGGCTACTCCGGCACGGCGCTTTTTACGAAGGAAGAGCCTCTGTCCGTGACATATGGCCTGGGCATTGACGAGCATGATCACGAGGGGCGCGTCATCACGGCGGAATTTCCTGAATATTATATACTCACCTGTTATACACCCAATTCACAGGACGGACTGGCAAGACTTCCTTACCGGATGAAATGGGAGGATGATTTCCTTGCCTATCTGAAGAAACTGGAAGAGAAAAAGCCAGTGATTTTCTGCGGGGATCTGAACGTGGCCCACAGGGAGATCGATCTGAAAAATCCGAAAACCAACAGGAAGAATGCCGGTTTTACGGATGAAGAGAGGGGCAAATTCACCAAACTCCTGGAGTCGGGCTTTATTGATACCTACAGACATTTTTATCCGGATCAGGAGGGAGTTTATTCCTGGTGGTCCTACCGTTTCAAGGCCAGAGAGAAAAATGCAGGGTGGCGCATTGATTATTTCTGTGTTTCGAAGAGCCTGGAGGACAGGCTGGAGAGTGCGAAGATCCACACGGAAATCATGGGATCGGATCACTGCCCGGTGGAGCTTATCATCAAATAAGGACAAAAGATACGGCCGCACAGGCGGAGAAGCCCGTGTGCGGAAAATCAGATTATAGAATTCAGGAAGCGGAATACCATGAATATACTTACAATAGAGCATTTGACAAAATCATACACAGAACGGCTCTTGTTTGACGACACGTCGTTTTCCATCAATGAGGGGGAGAAGATCGGCCTGATCGGAATCAACGGCACGGGCAAGTCGACTCTTTTAAAGATTGCTGCAGGGCTGGAGGAGCCGGACCAGGGCACCGTGGTGAGGGGCAGGAACCTCTATATCCGTTTTCTGCCGCAAAATCCCGTGTTTGAGCCGCAGCTTACCGTTCTCGAATGCGTCATAAAGGAGAATGAGGGGCATGAGCACAGCTGGGATCTGGAAGGCCAGGCCAAGAACATACTGACCCAGCTTGGAATCACGGAGTATGGAGCGGTTATTTCCACGCTGTCCGGCGGACAGAAAAAGAGGGTGGCCCTTGCGAGCGTCCTTCTGTCTACGGCGGACTTGCTGGTGCTGGATGAACCGACGAACCATTTGGACAGCAGCATGGCGGACTGGCTGGAAGAGTACCTGAAGAAATTCAGGGGAGCCCTCCTTATGATTACCCATGACCGTTATTTCCTGGACAGTGTGTCCAACCGGATCGTGGAACTGGATAAGGGCAAATTATACAGCTATCAGGCAAACTACGCGGGATATCTGGAACTGAAAGAGGAGCGCATGGCAATGGAAGAGGCCTCCGAACGGAAACGCCAGACCATCCTGAGGACCGAGCTTCAGTGGATCAGGCGGGGCGCCAGGGCCAGATCGACAAAGCAGAAGGGCCGTATCCAGAGATTTGAAGAACTGAGTGCAAGAAAGGGTCCCGAGGAGGACGGGGACGTGGAGATGAGCTCTCTGTCCAGCCGTCTCGGCAGAACGACCGTGGAAATCTCCCATCTGAGCAAAAGCTATGGGGATAAGGTTCTTTTACGCGACTTTAACTATATTTTTTTAAAGAACGACAGGATTGGGATCATCGGGCCGAACGGAAGCGGCAAGTCCACCCTGATGAAAATGATCGCGGGATGGGTTCAGCCCGATTCAGGAGAAACCATCATTGGCCAGACCGTTAAAATGGGGTATTTTTCCCAGGAAAATGAAGACATGGACGAGAGCCTCAAGGTGATCGATTATATAAAGAATGTCGCAGAGTATGTGAAGACACCCGAAGGCAGCGTGTCTGCATCCCAGATGCTGGAACGTTTCCTTTTTCCGCCAAGCGTACAGTACACACCGATTGGTAAACTTTCGGGTGGGGAGAGAAGGCGGCTTTACCTGCTTCACATTCTGATGGACGCTCCCAATGTCCTGCTTCTGGATGAGCCGACCAATGATCTCGATATCAGGACTCTGACGATCCTTGAGGACTATCTGGATCATTTCCAGGGGATTGTGATAACGGTATCCCATGACCGGTATTTTCTGGATAGGGTGGTGCGCCGTATCTTTGCTTTTGAGGGCGACGGCGTCGTGAAGCAGTATGAAGGCGGATATACGGATTACCAGGCAGCCCTCGATGAGAGGGGCCTGGAAGAAAATTCTGCAGCGGAAGGCAAAGCGGGCCAGGCCGGACAGGATGCGCAGACAGGCGGCCGCAAAAACTGGAAGGACGGACAGCAGCGGGATAAGAAACCGAAGTTTTCCTATAAAGAACAGCGGGAGTGGGAGACCATAGAGGAAGACATTGCCTCCCTGGAAGCGGCTGTGGCCGGACTGGAGGAGGAAATTCTAAAGGCGGCCAGTGATTACAGCCGTCTGAACAGCCTGATGCAGGAGAAAGAAGAAAAAGAAACACAGCTGGAAGAGAAAATGGAGCGCTGGATGTATTTAAACGATCTGGCGGAACAGATAGAAGCTTATGATTCCCAGCCCCGCTAAAAAGCGCAGTTTGGGGGAGTTAAACATTTTAGAAGCACAATAACCTCGGCCTACACGGCCGGATTGGAGATGGGCGAGTGAAGACAGGCAAAATAGAAAAAGTGCAAAACGGCCAGGGTAATTTTCCTTTGGGAATTACAGAGACGGAAAAGGGAGTCCATATTTGCACCGTGGCCTCCGGCGATAAATGCAGCCTGGTAATTTACAGAGACGGAAGGAAGACAGAGACAATACCGTTTTCTGCCGAAGAGCGGGTGGGCAATGTATGGTCCATGGAACTTTGCGGGGAAGACTTTAAAGATCTTGAATACTGCCTTGAGACAGAGGAGGGGGAAATCCCCGACGTTTACGGCCGGGAATTCAGCGGACGGGAGAAGTGGGGGGATTTGGCCTCGGTAAACCGCCCCTTAAGAAGCCGGTTTATCTCCGGTGATTTCGAATGGGAGGGTGACAGGCCCCTGAACCGTCCCTTTAATGAGACGGTTATCTACAGAATCCACCCCAGGGGTTTTACAAAGCATGTTTCTTCCCGTGTGGAGGACCGCGGAACGTTTAAGGCGATCGTGGAGAAAATCCCATATATGAAGGAACTGGGGATTACGGCAGTCGAATTATTTCCATCGTACGAGTTTTCAGAGGTGATGATGCCGGATCAGTCTGACGGAAATCCCTACCACAGCACGGAGCCGACAGGAAAACTGAATTATTGGGGATATGAAAAGGGATTCTATTTCGCGCCCAAGTCTTCTTATACGTCAGGTGCTGGGAAAACACCTGCGGCCGAGTTCTGCCGTCTTGTGAAGGAACTTCATAAGAACGGACTGGAAGTGATTGTAGAGCTGTATTTTACTGGACAAGAAAGCCCGTCCATGATCCTGGATGCAGTACGCTTCTGGGTTTCGCGCTACCATGTGGATGGAGTCCATCTTTCCGGGTTTGCACCGGCGGGACTGCTTTTATGCGATCCTTATCTCTCGGAGACAAAGCTTCTCGCAACGTCCTGGGAACAGGCGGAGAGCGCCGGAGAACGCCATCTGGGAGAGTATAACGACGGCTTTCTGACGGACATGCGCCGTGTCCTGAAGGGGGATGAAGATCAGATGAATAACCTGATATTCAGAAACCGAAGGAATCCGGCCGGCTGCGGCGTTATAAACTATATGGCGAATACAAACGGCTTTACGATGATGGATATGGTGTCCTATGAAGTAAAGCATAACGAGGCCAATGGGGAAGATAACCGGGACGGAACCGATTATAATTTTACCTGGAACTGTGGGGCGGAAGGCCCAAGCCGTAAAAAGAAGATTGTACAGATGCGCAGAAAACAGCTCAGAAATGCTTATCTGCTCCTGTTTTTAAGCCAGGGAACCCCTTTAATCCAGGCGGGAGATGAGTTCGGCTGCACAAAAGGCGGGAACAATAATTCTTATTGCCAGGATAATGAGGTCTCATGGCTCAACTGGAACCTTCTGGAAAGCAACCGCGATATCTATGAATTTGTAAAATATGTCATTGCGTTCAGGAAAGAGCACCCCGTATTCCATATGGAAACGGAGCCGAAGAACACGGACTACCTTGTCTGCGGCCATCCCGATGTTTCATACCACGGTGTGAAAACCTGGTGCCCGGAGTTTGAGAACTTCCGCCGCCAGTTAGGCATTATGTACTGCGGTGAATACGGACAAAAGGCTGATGGGACGCCCGACGATTATTTTTACACGGCTTATAATATGCATTGGGAACCCCATGAGTTCTCCCTGCCCAAACTGCCGCGGGGCATGAAGTGGCACCTGGCCTTTAATACGGATGACGGGGAGAATAACGGCATTTACGGAAAAGGGGAGGAACCGGTGCTGAAAGACCAGAAACAGTTTGTCGTGCCGCCGAGAAGCGTGGTTGTATTTATCGGCTTAAAGAGAGTGCAGAAGTAATATCATTAAGTTATAATTTCAGGAGTGACGATGAGAAAAAATCAAAAACGGTTACTGGAAAACAAAATATGGACTGCCGCACTGGCAGCGGCGCTGGCCGTTTCGATGCTGACTGCATTTACCGCAGCAGGCATGGGAACCGATGGGCCTGCGCCGGTACAGGTTGTGGAGGCAGAGGGGGATTTTGCCGCCGGCCGGGACGGTGCGGAGGCGTTTGGCTCGGCAGAGGGGGCGGGGATGAGCGTGTTCTCCTTAGGACCCGGTTACCAGTCGCTGCCGTATTCCGACACCTATGGGGATTATCAGTGGGCATTACTTAACAGCGGTATATTTAAGCTGGTGCCCAGCACGAAGATGCCTCTGGACAATGTTTTTCAGGGATGGCTGGGAAACCGGAGCACCGGAGAAAACCGGCCGGGGCCCGCAAGGGAGAGCGATGGAACGACGCTGGCTCTGGCGGGAATTGATATTAATATCATACCTGCCTGGAAGAAATACGACGCAAAGGGAGATAAACGCCAAGTGGCCGTTGCGGTGATTGACACGGGAATTGACTACAGCCATCAGGACCTGGCGGGTTCCATCTGGATTAACGAGGATGAAATCCCGGGTGATGGAATCGATAATGACGGCAACGGATATATCGACGACGTTTACGGATGGAATTTTTATTCCAACAACAATCAGGTCTTTACAGGCTCGGACGACGATCACGGCACCCATTCCGCAGGCACCATTGCCGCGGCGAGAAACGGGGTGGGAACGATTGGCATCTGTGATCCGGCGTATGTGAAAGTGATGAGCATCAAGGCGCTTGGAACGCCTTCCGGAGTCGGGACGGCGGACAATGTCGCCAAGGCGATCCGCTACGCCCAGGATAATGGGGCGGTGATTTGTAATCTGAGCTTCGGCACGAACAAGTACAGCGAAGAATTGTACCAGACGATGAAAAATTCCGGCATGCTCTTTGTTGTCGCAGCGGGAAACGGAGACAGTTCGGGAAACGGGTATAACATAGACAGTCTGCCGGTCTATCCGGCCAGTTTTGATCTCGACAATATCATTTCGGTGGCCAATTTACGGTTTGACGGCAAGATAGACCCGGCTTCCAACTTTGGAGTGAAGAGCGTGGATCTGGCGGCGCCGGGCAGTTACATATTAAGTACGGTTACCGGAAACAAATACAGCTATATGAGCGGTACCTCCATGGCGGCGCCGATGGTAACGGGAGCTGCGGCAATGTTGTATTCCTACGATCCCGGCCTGTCTCTGACGGAAATTAAGGGAAGAATATTGAATTCGGTGCACAGGCTGGAGAGCCTGTCCGGAAAAACGGCGACCGGAGGAATGCTGGATGTTTCGGCAGCCTTAAATTTCTCTGATAATTAATTATGAAATGGTGAAAGAACGGATCTATGAAGCGACTTACGGAGGCGGAATTCAGAAATAAGATTACCTGGATGACTTTTATCCTGAGCTGCCTGGTTGTGATGATTCACAGCTATAATGCGGACTTGTTTATAGAAGCGGAAGAAACCGGACTGTTTGCAGAGAGCCTTAAGCTGGCGCAGAGTCTGGTTTCTCTTGCGGTGCCATCGATTGCCGTGCCCGGCTTTTTTATCATATCGGCCTATCTGTTTTACAGAGGCATCTCGTGGAAGGAGATTCCAGGGAAAATGACACGCAGGGTCAGGAGCGTATTAATACCGTATATCGTATGGAATGCCCTTTATTATCTGCTCTTTCTGGTCGTGTCGAGGATACCGGTCCTGTCCGCAGTGGCCGGGAAAGGAACGGTGACATTCTCCCTTGAAAACCTGGCGGATGCCATTATTAATTATACATATAATCCGGTGCTGTGGTATATGCAGCAGTTAATTCTTTTGATAGCCCTGGCTCCGGTTATCTATGCGGTGATGGCAAATGCATGGACGGGGGCGGCTGCGATAGCGGTCATGCTGTATTTTCTCGGCCGGGCTACTGTCATTCCGGTGCTGAACCTGGATGCGCTTCTGTACTTTTCCTCAGGGGCCTATATGGCGCTTCACGGAGGCAGATTTGTTGAAAAAAGGGACGGCATCGGAGCGGTGTCGTGGATTTTGAAGGAAGGCGCGGCCATAGCTGGCGTTCTGCTCTGCATCTGGATGTTTTGGACGACGCACCATGATGCAAATTTTCTGACCGCCGTCCTTTACGGCCTGCTGGCGCCCGTGACGATTTGGATTGCACTGCCGTCGGGCAGACTGCCGTCCCCTGCGCCCTGGATGAAAGAGAGTTTCTTCTTATACGCGTTCCATTTCCTTGTGGTCAGGACGCTTAATAAGGCGGCCTCGTTTGTCCTGCCCCATACGGCGGCCATGGCGCTTCTCATGTATCTGGCCGTCCTTGTGGCTGCGATCCTGTTTGCATGGGGAACTTCGGAATTTTTGAAAAGAAAAATGCCGCCACTCTGGAAACTGCTGAGCGGCGGCCGTTAATACGGTTATTTAGCGGGGGAGGATTCCCATCGGCCGGAAGCGCCGCAGGGGAGAATCAACCCGCTTTTTGTTACGGGGAGTCCAAGCTCATCGGAGCGGACCATCCCTTTATATTTTGGCGACAATTCCGTGGAGAGCATGTAGGTCAGCACGGAGGGAGCCAGTCCGGTTGTATAAGAATTTATAAGGTAGAAAAGCGGTTCCTCCGACAAAAGCTGTGCACACAGTTTGACAAAGGGGTGAATCGCTTCTTCGATCTTCCAGATCTCACCTTTGGGTCCCCTTCCGTAGGATGGAGGATCCATGATGATTCCATCATAGCGGTTGCCGCGGCGGATTTCTCTCTCCACGAACTTCACACAGTCATCCACGATCCAGCGGATGGGAGCTTCCACCAGCCCGGAAGAACGGGCATTTTCTTTGGCCCAGTTCACCATGCCCTTTGAGGCGTCCACATGGGTCACGCTGGCGCCCGCCTTAGCGGCGGCCAGGGTTGCCCCTCCGGTGTAGGCAAAGAGGTTCAAAACCTTCACAGGCCGTCCGGCCTCCCGAATCTTATTCCCAAACCAGTCCCAGTTTGCAGCCTGCTCCGGGAAAAGCCCGGTATGCTTGAAACTGAACGGCTTCAGGTTAAAAGTAAGTCCCTTATAGCCAATCGTCCACTGCTCCGGCAGATCAAAGAATTCCCATTCCCCGCCGCCCTTGGCGCTTCTGTGATAATGGCCGTTCATCTTTTTCCATCCTTTATGTTCCTTCGGAGTGTCCCAGATTACCTGGGGATCGGGGCGGACAAGCAGATACTTCCCCCAACGCTCCAGCTTCTCTCCTTTGGAACAGTCTATTACTTCATAATCATTCCAGCCGTCGGCAATCCACATGATTAATATCCTTTCTATCTGTCGAAATTTCAGAAACCTGTTTTTTAATATGCATTTCTATTATATATGGTTGGAATGGGGGTGTCAAATAAAAGGAAAAAGAGAAAGGAACCATCTGCCAAGGTCGTTCCATATTTTGGCATATTCCATTTTAGACATAAGGATATGTCGCCCTATCTATTGGACAAGTAATTACCACGATGCTATCATTTGGGTATCGAAAGGATAAGAAAAAACGAGGGAGGTATAAAGACTATGTCGATAGAAACAAAATTTGCACGATTGGGGATTGATAATGCTCCTGGGCAGGAAAGTCTCCAGAAAACAGAGACATTGGAGTTCAGGGGAGAGAAACTTATGGGAGTTCCGGTGGATTTTTCACATGGAGACGTGGATGCGCATGAGCCGACTCCGGGAAGTTTTGAAGTGTTTGCAGAAGGAGTGCGGGAAGGAGGAAAACAGGCTTATACGCCCTACCGGGGCAAAAAAAGTATATTAGAGTATGTGGCGGGACGTTTATCTGCTTTCACAGGAGTTCCCATTGATCCGGATGAAAATCTGATTCTGACACCGGGAACACAGGGGGCTTTATTCTTAGCTATGGGGAGCAATATCCTGCCTGGAGATAAGGTTGCAATTGTGGAACCGGATTACTTTGCTAATCGCAAAATGGTGGAGTTTTTTCATGGAGAACTTGTGCCGATACAGATGGATTATGTGAATACAAAGATCGGATCGGGGATCGACCTTAAGGCACTTGAAGAGGCATTCCAAAACGGAGTAAAACTGTTTCTCTTTTCAAATCCAAACAATCCGGTAGGCTGTGTTTATTCAAATGGCGAAATAAGCTCGATTGCTGCACTCGCTAAAAAGTATGATGTGACAGTAATTGCGGATGAACTATATTCCCGCCAGGTTTATCCGGGAACGGATTATACTCACTTTTGTTCACAAAAAGAAAATACAAAAAATATTATTACAATCATGGGACCGTCTAAGACGGAATCTTTAAGCGGTTATCGATTGGGAGCCGCCTTTGGAACTGCAGCAATTATTGAACGCATGGAGAAATTGCAGGCGATTATGTCACTACGATGCAGCGGTTATAATCAGGCGGTATTTGCAACGTGGTTTAATGAACCCGAGGGTTGGCTTCAGGAACGGGTGAAAGCGCATCAGGAGATTCGCGATGCCATTATGGAGAAACTTCGGGAAGTTCCGGGTGTCTATGCCAGACAGACAGATGGGGGAAGTTATCTGTTTATAACAATTCCTGAATTGGATGTTTCCCTACATCAGTTTATCAGGATTGTACGTGAAATGGCAAATGTGACAGTAACCCCGGGAACTGAGTTTGCACCTCAATATCAAAATGAGTTTCGGATTAATTTTTCACAGGATAAAGGTAATGCGGTGGCGGCAATTGAACGGTTACTTCAGATTATGGAGCGGTATCGCAGGAAGATTTAGAGATGGAGGTGGAGCATGATGAAAATTGCATTCTTAGGCGGCGGAAAAATCGGAAGAGCCATGATGGAACATGTAGCAGAACGGAAGAGTGCGGAAGTGGTTTTTGTGTATGACCCATATTTAAAGGTGAGTGAAATTAACGGCATTCAGGTAACACCCGAATTGAATTCAGGCATGTTTGAGGGACTGGATTTGGTAATCGAATGTGCGACGGCAGAAGTTGTAACACGATACCTGGAGGATATCCTGTCCTGTTGTAATCTGATGACATTTTCTATGACTGCATTTCAAGATGATGCTCTGAGAGAACATGCAAGAGAAATCAGTGAAGCTCATGGAACACATGTATTTCTGCCCCATGGAGCCATTTTGGGACTGGATGGGATTTTCGATGGCCGTAAAGAGTTAACGGAAGTAACAATTGAGACGACTAAAAATCCCAAAAGTTTAGGGTGCGATAATACGGAGAGAATGGTTCTGTATGAAGGAGCGACAAAGGAAGCTGCAAAGCTGTTTCCGAAAAATGTCAATGTGCATGCTGCAGTTGCATTGGCAGGTATCGGGTTTGAACATACACAATCAAAAATCATATCCGATCCTGCGGTAAATGCGAATACCCATGTAATTCATTTAGCAGGAAAAGGGATAGATTTTACGATTCGTGTATCCAGCTTTTCAGAAGGCGGCGTTTCCGGCAAGTACGTGCCTCTGTCTGCATGCGGCAGCCTGGATAGGGTATTGGGAGGAGCGGGATTCCAGTTTGTTTGACGATAAACATATAATTTATCAGTAAAAACAGGGGGAAAATAAGGAGGAGTAAATGTCATTTAACATAGAACCATATAAGAATATGAGTCCGTTAGAAATCCGCAGGAGAATAAGGAATAACGAATTCAATATGCCGACATCAGGAATGTGTCAGGGATATGCACAGGCTAATTTAGTAATATTACCCAATGAGTATGCACAGTATTTTAGGGAATATACTGAGAATAATCCCTATGCCTGCCCCGTACTTGAAATTTTGGAAGGAACGCCACAGACAAAGGATATGGCGGCAGAAGGAGATATTACAACGGACATATGTGAATACTATATTTACCGGAATGGGGTGCGGGAGGAGGTTGTGAATAATATTTCCCATTTGTGGCAAGAGGATTTTGTTGGTTTTTTGCTGGGGTGCAGTTTTTCGTTTGAAGAAGCTTTAATAAATGCAGGAATTGAAATGCGTCATTTAACACAGAAATGCTTTGTTCCGATGTTTAAAACCAATATTCCTACGGTTAAGGCAGGACCCTTTGAAGGGCCACTGGTGTGCACCATGCGCCCAATGACACCGGAAAAGGCGGAATTAGCTTATGAAATCACCGCAAAATGCCCTTTTGTACATGGGGCGCCTATCCATATTGGCGATCCCGGCGCGATAGGAATTGAAGATGTAATGCACCCTGATTACGGGGATGCCGTTGAGATTCGGGAGGGGGAAGTGCCTGTATTCTGGCCTTGTGGTGTTACGCCTCAGGCAGCAATTGAAAATGCAAAGCTGCCGCTTGTGCTGACTCATTCTCCAGGCCATATGTTCATTACGGATATTAAAAATGCCGAATTGAATGCCTTTTTAGAGAAAAGAAAAAGTGAAAAGTAAAAGTGAAAAAGAACAAAGGAGGGGATAGCAATGAACGAACGCGATAAGGCGTCTGAAATCTTGCTGAAGGTATGCGGGGGCTGCCGGGAAGATGAAAAAATACTGATAGTCACAGATCCGTCAAGTGTTTCGATGGCAAACATTCTGTTTGAAGCAGCGGTGGATTTTCCGCTTAAGACACTGGTGATGATGGAAGAGACCGGGATGCATGCGGCGGATCCGCCAGCTTTGGTTCGTGCGGCAATGATGGAGGCGGACGTCATATACGGATGTACCAAGTTCTCATTGTTTCATTCAGAAGCCAAAAAGGCGGCGTGTAAAAAGGGTGCACGTTTTGTAAACATGGTTGACTACAGTATGGAAATGCTGGAAAAAGGGGGACTATTCAGCGATTTTTATGCACTCGGAGATCAATGCATGAAAATTGCGGATGTCTTGGACGGAAAAGAAAGGTGCCATATTACCACGGAATTGGGAACCGAATTTACCTGCTCAATTAAGGGGAGGAAACCATGTCCGCAGATTGGAAGAAGTCTATCTGCGGGAATCTCTTCTTCGCCTCCTGATGTCGAGTGTGCCACATGTGCGGTAGAGGGGACGGCGGAAGGAGTTGTATATGTGGATGGAAGTATCCCGCTTCCGGAACTGGGGTTAATATCAGAACCAATTAAGCTGACGATACGGGAGGGGAAAATTGTCAAAGTAGAGGGAGGAAAACAGGCGGAGATATTTGCAGGAATTTTGGAACAATCGAACGACCCGAATGTTTATGTGATTGGGGAGATTGGGCTGGGGTTAAATACGGGGTGCAGTTTAACAGGCAGAATGCTGGAAGATGAAGGGTGCAGTAAAACAGTTCATTTAGCCTGCGGAGATAATACAGGTTTTGGGGGAAATACATCTTGCAGGCTCCATTTGGATATGGTATTTAAAAATCCGACACTCACAGCGGATGATACGCTTATTTTAGACAAAGGGGTTGTTGTGCTTTAGCAGAAAACGGAGAGGGATCAATATGGAAGATAAAATGTCGATGAAGGAATATCTTAGGGCGTTAGGACCCGCAATTGTTATTGCAGCAGTGGTAGTAGGGCCGGGTACGGTGACAACGGCGTCCACAATGGGAGCCAACTATGGTTATTCTTTGTTATGGGTTATTGTTTTTTCTGCTTTGGCTGCTTTCTTTTATCAGCTGCCGGCTATCAACATAACTTTAAACAGAGGCGTAACAATACTGGAGGCAATTCGAATACGCTTCGGGAAAAAACTGGCTATTGTTATGTTCGCCGCAATGTATTTCTGTGCCTGTATCTCACAGGCGGCTAACTTCATAGGTGCCGCAATGGCTCTTAACTATTTTGTTCCTGCTATTTCGTTAACAGGATGGTGTATAATTACAGTTTTGGCAGCACTGATAATGGTATTGTGTACTAATTACGGATGGCTTGAGAATTTTACCAAAGTACTGATTATTATGATGGTGTGCGCATTTGTTTTTACCGTGATTGGTTCTAAGCCAAGTGTTTCCGAGATAGTGTCACAAGGTTTTTCGTTTAAAATACCGGAGGCTAATTTTTACCTGGTGCTCGCAATGCTGTCAACAACAATGGTCTATGATATTCCGATTACCTTATCGGCGTTGCACAAACAAAAATATTTGAACAGTGAATCTCCTGAAAGTAGATTATCACCTGAAAAGAAAAGGATATCTGCAAAAATGGATTTGATTGTTGGGACAATTGTAACCGCCGTATTAACATCGACGATTCTGATTTGCTCGGCCTGCAATTTACATCCTCTGGGAATAAAAGTTTCCAGTGCTGCGGATATGGCCGCGCAGTTGACTCCTATTTTAGGAAGATATGCGGGTATTTTATTTTCATTAGGATTATGGGGGGCAGCATTTTCTTCCGGAATGTTCAGAATGGAACTGACGCCTATGTTATATAATCAGGCAACAGACCAGCCAATGGATAAAAAGGCATTACGCAGCCGTATATGTATTTTAGGCGCAGGAATTGTCCCAATTATATTTATTATGTTATTTGGTGCTGCACCGGCCCAGCTCATTATAGCGGTCCAGGCAATTACCGGTCTGCTGCTTCCGTTTATTTGCGGCATTGTTTGGCGAATATCAAGCGATAAAAAGTTTATGGGAGAATTTGCCAATAAAACATGGTTTAATGTAGTAATGGGGCTCATATTTGCAGTAACTATTTCTTTGGCAATCAGAGTATTTTTAAACTTACTTGGAATGATTTAGCAGGCTTATCCTGAGTAGTGGCCGCGTCTTCCTTTCTCAAATTGTAATCAAATTGAAAGATAATTCTGCTTGAACATTTCCTCCTCCCCTGATAGAATGTATTGTAGAGTACTGTATACAACGGGAGGAATTTATATGAGGAAGAGAGGAATCACGGTCTTTGCCCTCTCCATGATGCTTGCATTGGGAACAGCGTCTTTGACTGCATATGCGGAAGGATGGCAGCAGTCGGGATCTGATTGGGTTTATTACGATTCTAATAATTATAAGGTTACGAATGAGTGGAAGAAAGGTGCCGACGGTCTTTGGCGTTACCTGAATTCCCAGGGAGTAATGGCAGTGAATTCCTGGGTTGACGATGAGTACTATGTGGACAGCAACGGTATCATGGTAACGAATAAGTGGATTAAGCTCCAGAAGAAGAATCCGGGCTGGGATGAGGAGAATACGATTGTCTGGTATTATTTTGCCAACAGCGGCAAGGTAGTGACGGACGGCTGGTCCAAGATAGATAATAAATATTATTATTTTGACAGTGACGGAGCGATGCAGACCGGCTGGGTGGATGACGATACCTATTATACCGGTTCCGACGGGGCGATGCGCACCGGATGGCAGTATCTGGAAGATCCGGACGACGATGATTCATTTGATGACAAGACGGTGCCGTTTGGTGATGATGAGGACAAGCACTGGTATTACTTCCAGAGCTCCGGTAAGAAATATGTGCCGAATATCAGCAGCGGAGACTATAAGTTATATAAGATTGACGGCGTTTACTACTGTTTCAGCGAGACGGGAGCAATGCAGACCGGCTGGGTGAACATGGGCGACAAGTCTGACGACAGTTTTGAAAATTACCGCTATTTCCAGGATAACGGAAAGGTGCAGACCGGCTGGTACTCCACAACTCCTCCCGAAGATTCTGACCTGAATATGGATTTGGGAAATGAGGTGGAATGGTACTATTTCTCCAGCAACGGCACACCGAAGGTGGGACCGTCCGCCGAGGAGGCATCCACAAGTGATCTGGTGAGAATTAACGGAATTACTTATCTTTTTAATGAAAAGGGCAACCCGGTCTACGGACTGAGACGTCTGAGAGTGGGAAGCACAGATGAATATGCATGCTACTACTTCGGCAACAAGGCGACAAGCTCTGTTGTGAAAGGGAAAGGAACCGTCGAGGAAGGCGACGGAACACGAAGCGAATTCTACTTCACTGAATCCGGTACCAAAGCAGGCCGCGGCTATACCGGTGTCAAGGAGAACTATCTGTTCTACATGGGCAAACTTCAGAAGGCGGAGAGCGGAACCAAGTACGAGGCCATCAAGATTGACAACAAAGTTTACCTTGTAAGCACATCGGGTAAGGTTGTTAAATCCACGACGGTTAAGGACTCCAGCGGTACAAAATATAAGACGAACTCTTCCGGACAGATTATTCAGGTGGATGAGCAGAGCGACGACGGAAAGTCACTGGCGCGTGAGCCGATTGAACCTGATTACTGGGAAGACTAAAAAAGAGTTCTAAAGATAGACCGTAATATATAGAGAAGGGAGGAATCGCAGAATGCCGGATTTTCGGGCGTACTGCGGTTCCTTCTTTTTCTTAATGAATATAATAAAAGTTTTTGGCCTCTGGAAAGTAACGGTCAATCCATCTTTACCGACAAAAGATATTCTGTTGGGGACATCCCCGTATATTGTTTGAAGCGTTTTGAAAAATACTGCGGCGTATCAAATTTCAGACAGGCTGATATTTCCTGTATGGAAAGATTCTGTTCCCGGATTAGTTTCTTAGATTCCTCAACCTTTAAATGAGTATAGTAGTTGATCATGCTTCTGCCGTACACCTTTCTGAATGCGGCGGACAAATGGGTTTTTCCATAATGAAGCCGTTCACTGATCTGGGAAACGGTGATTTTTCCATAAATATTGTCTTTCAACATTTGTTTGATCTGCGCTGCAATGTGATCATCAAACTTTGACTTTGAGGTGAAAAGCTGATGATTCGAGTCATTCTGCTGTTCATACCTCAGCAGCATGATGAGAAGTTTTTCCAGGTCCAGTCGTATCATCTGCTGGGAACCGATCATGGAATCCTCTTTCGGAATCAGTTTACGGATTTTAGGATTCGGCATAGGCAGAATAAAGGCGGATTTCCCCTCTTTTATAATTTCTGAAATCAGTTTTTTTAAATGTTCCGGTATCTTTATCACCCTGTCTTCAAAGTAACTCATGGGAGCGGAAGATGTTTCAAAAGAAATAAAAAATACATTAGCCGAATGTTTTCCGTCCGAGCAGAGGTTGTGATACAGATTCGGACGGAGAAACAGCATTTCTCCCTGTTCCAGCATGAACTCCTTTTCGCCCTTGGTGATGCATACATGTCCTTTATCTGCGTACATGATTTCCCAGAAGTCGTGGCTTTCGCCGTGAAAACGATAGTTCTTTCCGAATTCAAAATAATGGATGGTGATGATTTTAGCAATATTGAGTATATTCGCAATCTCATGTTTGATATAAATTGTGTTTTGCATTTCTGTTCTCTTTTCGTTTTTAATATGAACAAAAGTATAAGTTCGCCGTACAATTATCTCTTACGTTCTATTGCCATCTATTATAAGATAAGAGGGTACAAACCGCAATTGGAAAGGAGGATATTTACAGTGCAGGAAAAATGCAGAACGGCTGTTCCAAAGGGAAAACAGGGGCAGGACGAAGTACGGAGGGAGAGAACGGAAATGGAGAAATCACTCGGGGGAGAGGATTTTATTTCGAATGCTCCGGAAATACTTGAAATTATCAAAAGGGCAAGACGGCTTACGAATATGTATAATCAGTCCGACTATGACGCACGGACGATCCGGCGCACGATATTGGAGGAACTGTTCGGGACCGTTGGACAGAATGTGGCCGTGGATACTCCATTTTATTGCGACTATGGAAAAAATATTTGTATTGGTAATCATGTAATGATTAATATTAACTGTACATTTGTGGACTGCAACAGAATTGAAATCGGAGACAAGTCACTGATCGGGTCAAATGTCCAGATGTATACGGCGACTCATCCGGTACAGCCTGATGAACGGCTGGTAGAAAACTGGACTCCCGGTTCCGGTCGGCCGTTTTTTCATATTACCTCACAACCGATCATAATCGGGCGGAATGTCTGGATTGGCGGGGGCGCCGTTATTCTGCCTGGCGTGACAATCGGTGATAACTCGGTAATCGGGGCGGGAAGTATTGTTAACAGAAGTATCCCTGCCAACAGCCTGGCCGTTGGCAATCCATGCAAGGTAATTAAAACATTTGACGGCAGGCACGGCATTTGAAACGTTTCACCATATATAATAGGAAGAAACAAAAATAAAAACAGCAGAAAACATAAAAAATCCCATTACTTTAAAAAAGAATGAGCATAAATGATAAAATAAGCAAAAACAGGGAAAAATAAAATCAGGGAATATGGAGGCGGCATTCAAAATTTACCGTCTCCAGGTTCCGGATTCAAAGCCATTTTCAATGAATTTTTTCTTGTACAATTTAACCGAAAAAGATCCCGAAAATTCGTGAAATTCGGAGAAAAAAAGTGTAAAAAATCCTTGCAATCCCTGCAAATGTATGATATGATATCAAAGCTGTGGCATGATAGCTGTGAAACGAGAGGTTGCTGTCTGAGATAGGGCAGGTTTTCCGTGGAGCGAATGTCAAGTTAGGAAACTGGCGACAAGTCACTGTACAACTACAGAATTATCCGGAAGTAGATGAAGGATTCCGTGTGAGGTTCATGAGGACACACCCGGGCATGTGTACAGTCACCGCTTGTCGTGCTTAAATAGTACGAAAAGGAGGCGACTTTTTTTATGGCAAGTCAAGTAATGAGAATCACATTAAAAGCTTATGAGCATCAGCTGGTAGACAGCTCCGCTGCAAAAATCATCGAGACTGTAAAGAAAAACGGATCAAAGGTGAGCGGACCGGTGCCGTTACCAACAAAGAAAGAAGTAGTAACAATTTTGAGAGCTGTTCATAAGTACAAAGATTCCAGAGAGCAGTTCGAGCAGAGAACTCACAAGAGACTCATCGACATTATTGCTCCAAACCAGAAGACAGTTGATGCACTGCAGAGACTCGAAATGCCGGCTGGTGTTTACATCGACGTAAAGATGAAAACAAAATAAGCTGCGAATATTCAGCAGCTAAGCATTCAATGCATATCCTAACAGATTTAGATAGATTTCTGGACTGTTCTAGGATGAACGCGAATCCCGCGTTCCGCTGTAGAAAAAGACAGGAGGTCAAAAAATGAAGAAAGCGATTTTAGCTACGAAAGTCGGAATGACTCAAATCTTCAACGAAGACGGAGTTTTAACTCCAGTAACTGTTCTTCAGGCCGGACCATGTGTTGTTACACAGGTTAAGACAGAAGAGAACGACGGTTACAAAGCAGTACAGGTTGGTTTCGTTGACAAGAGAGAAAAACTTGTTACAAAGCCAGTTAAGGGACACTTTGACAAGGCAGGCGTTGCTTACAAGAGATATGTAAGAGAGTTCCGTCTTGAGAATGCTGAAGAGTATTCCGTAAAAGACGAAATCAAGGCAGACGTTTTCGCAGCAGGCGATAAGATTGACGTTACTGCTATTTCCAAAGGTAAAGGTTTCCAGGGCGCCATCAAGAGACATGGCCAGAGCAGAGGACCTATGGCTCACGGCTCCAAATTCCATCGTCATCAGGGTTCCAATGGTTCTGCAACCACACCAGGCCGCGTATTCAAGGGCAAAGGAATGCCAGGACATATGGGTAGCGTAAAAGTTACTATCCAGAATCTGGAAGTTGTCAAAGTAGATACAGACAACAACTTAATCCTTGTTAAAGGCGCAGTGCCAGGACCTAAAAAATCCTTAGTAACAGTTAAAGAAACGGTAAAAGCTGGTAAGTAAGCTTTAAAGGAAAGGAGGAACATACAGATGGCAAACGTATCTGTTTACAATATTGAAGGCAACGAAGTTGGCACATTAGAGTTAAACGATGCTGTATTCGGTGTAGAAGTGAATGAGCATTTAGTACACCTTGCAGTTGTAGCTCAGTTAGCTAACAAACGTCAGGGAACACAGAAAGCTAAAACACGTTCCGAAGTTTCCGGAGGCGGTAAGAAACCGTGGAGACAGAAAGGAACTGGTCATGCAAGACAGGGTTCAACGAGAGCTCCTCAGTGGACAGGCGGCGGTGTAGTATTTGCACCAACACCACGTGATTACACAATCCGGTTAAACAAGAAAGAGAAGAGAGCTGCTCTTAAGTCTGCGTTATCCAGCAGAGTAAACGAGAATAAATTCATCGTTGTAGATGCAATGAACTTCGACGAGATCAAGACAAAGAAATTCCAGAGCGTTATGAACAACCTCAAAGTGAACAAAGCACTTGTTGTTTTAGACGACGAATGCGGCAACACAGTATTATCTGCAAGAAACATTCCTACAGTTAAGACTGCATCCGTAAACACAATCAACGTATACGATATCTTAAAATATAACACAGTAGTGGCAACGAAGGCTGCTGTAGCTTCTATCGAGGAGGTGTATGCATAATGGCAAACGTACAGTACTATGACGTAATCCTCAAACCAGTGGTAACTGAGAAAAGCATGAACGCTATGAGCGATAAGAAATATACTTTCTTAGTTCATACAGAAGCAAACAAATCCATGATCAAAGAGGCTGTTGAAAAAATGTTCCCGGGAACAAAAGTAAAGAGCGTTAATACCATGAATCTTGACGGTAAGACAAAGAGAAGAGGTATGACCTTCGGTAAGACAGCTAAGACAAAGAAAGCAATCGTTCAGCTCACAGAAGACAGCAAGGAGATTGAAATCTTCAGCGGTCTGTAGGACGAAAACAGCTTAGTCGAAGGGGAACACCGGAGACGGCTTTGATTGAGCGGCAATGAAAAGTTCGCGAAGCGCGCTTTTCGTTGTTTGGCAACTATACGGCGAACACTATGCCGTGATAAAGAACGAAGTCTGCGAAGGACAGACGGAGGAATCCGTAAGTCCGCAGGGCGGCTTCTAAAAACGTAAAGAAACGCCAGGAGGCGTTGAACGAAAGGAGTTAGAGTCATGGGAATTAAAACATACAGCCCATATACACCTTCCAGAAGACAGATGACAGGCTCTGATTTCTCTGAGATCACTAAGACAACACCGGAGAAATCATTAGTTGTAGCGTTAGGTAAGAAGAACGCAGGTCGTAATAATCAGGGTAAGATTACAGTAAGACATCGCGGAGGCGGTGCTAAGAGAAAATACAGAATCATCGATTTCAAGAGAAATTCCAAAGATGGAATTCAGGCAACCGTACTGGGAATCGAATATGATCCGAACAGAACAGCAAACATCGCTTTAATCTGCTACGCAGACGGCGAGAAAGCATATATCCTTGCTCCGGCCGGTTTACAGGTTGGCGCTAAAGTTATGAGCGGCGAACAGGCAGAGGCCAAAGTTGGTAACTGCTTACCACTCAGCCAGATTCCTGTTGGTGCTCAGATTCACAACATTGAACTTTATCCGGGTAAAGGCGGACAGTTAGTTCGTTCCGCAGGAAACTCCGCACAGTTAATGGCTAAAGAAGGAAAATACGCAACCCTTAGATTACCATCCGGTGAAATGAGAATGGTTCCGATCATCTGCCGTGCAACAATCGGCGTTGTAGGAAACGGAGACCACAACCTGATCAATATCGGTAAAGCTGGTAGAACACGTCATATGGGCTTCAGACCTACAGTCCGCGGTTCCGTAATGAACCCGAATGACCATCCACACGGTGGTGGTGAAGGTAAGACCGGTATCGGCCGTCCAGGTCCATGTACACCATGGGGCAAACCAGCGCTTGGTCTTAAGACAAGAAAGAAAAACAAACATTCCAACAAGTTAATCGTAAGAAGAAGAAACGGTAAACAGTAAGTTATCAAGGAGGTAATTCAATGGGTCGTTCACTTAAAAAAGGACCATTTGCAGACGCTCATCTTTTAAAGAAAGTGGATGATATGAACGCAGCAGGCCAGAAGCAGGTTATCAAAACCTGGTCCCGCCGTTCAACAATCTTCCCACAGATGGTAGGTCATACAATCGCAGTTCATGATGGCAGAAAACACGTTCCGGTATATGTTACAGAGGACATGGTTGGACATAAACTCGGAGAGTTCGTTGCTACAAGAACTTACAGAGGCCACGGAAAAGACGAAAAGAAAGCAGGCCGTAAGTAATTTACGCTTTTGAAAGGAGGTTTCACCAATGGCTAAAGGACATAGATCCCAAATTAAGAGAGAGAGAAATGCGCAGAAGGATACAAGACCATCAGCTAAGCTGTCTTATGCCAGAGTATCTGTTCAGAAAGCATGTTTCGTATTAGATGCCATTAGAGGCAAAGATGTGCAGACTGCACTCGGTATTGTAACTTACAATCCCAGATATGCTTCTACTTTAATAAAAAAATTACTCGAATCAGCAATTGCCAATGCTGAGAATAACAACCAGATGAACCCGGAAAACCTTTACGTAGCTGAGTGCTTCGCAAACAAGGGACCGACAATGAAGAGAGTTAAACCGAGAGCACAGGGCAGGGCTTACAGAATCGAAAAGAGAATGAGCCACATCACGATCGTGCTTGATGAGAGATAAAAGGAGGCAAATATGGGACAGAAAGTTAATCCACACGGCTTAAGAGTCGGTGTAATTAAAGACTGGGACTCAAAATGGTATGCTGAAGCTGATTTTGCTGATAACCTTGTTGAAGATCACAAGATCAGAACATATCTGAAAAAGAAATTATACAGCGCTGGCATTTCCAAAATCGAAATCGAGCGTGCATCTGATAAAGTTAAAGTCATCATCTACACAGCTAAACCTGGCGTTGTAATCGGCAAGGGCGGCTCTGAGATTGAGAAGACAAAAGCACAGATTCAGAAGTTAACAGACAAGAGAGTCTTTGTTGACATCAAAGAAGTTAAGAGAGCTGACAGAGATGCTCAGTTAGTAGCTGAGAACATTGCTCAGCAGTTAGAGAACCGTGTTTCCTTCCGTCGTGCCATGAAGTCTGCAATGGGCAGATCCATGAAGGCAGGAGCTAAGGGCATCAAAGCATCTGTTTCCGGACGTCTTGGCGGTGCAGATATGGCCCGTACAGAGTTCTACAGCGAGGGTACAATCCCGCTTCAGACATTGAGAGCAGATATTGACTATGGTTTCGCTGAGGCAGAAACAACCTACGGCAAGACAGGCGTTAAGGTTTGGATCTACAAAGGCGAAGTTCTTCCTGCTAAAGGAAATAAGGAAGGGAGAGATAAATAATGTTAATGCCTAAAAGAGTAAAGCGTCGTAAACAGTTCCGTGGTTCTATGGCCGGTAAAGCTACAAGAGGCAATGTTATTTGCTACGGAGAGTATGGTCTGGTTTCCACAGAGCCATGCTGGATCAGATCCAATCAGATAGAGGCAGCCCGTGTTGCCATGACCCGTTACATCAAACGTGGTGGTAAAGTATGGATTAAAATTTTCCCGGATAAGCCAGTTACAGCAAAACCTGCAGAGACTCGTATGGGTTCTGGTAAGGGCGCACTTGAATACTGGGTAGCAGTTGTTAAACCAGGCCGCGTATTATTTGAAATCGCGGGTGTACCAGAGGAGACAGCCAGAGAAGCACTTCGTCTTGCAATGCATAAACTTCCTTGCAAGTGCAAAATTGCTTCTAAAGCAGATTTAGAAGGCGGTGATAACAGTGAAAATTAATAAGTACGTAGAAGACTTAAAAGCCAAATCGGCTGCAGAATTAAGTGAAGAATTAGTAGCTGCTAAAAAGGAACTGTTCAACTTGAGATTCCAGAACGCAACAAATCAGTTAGATAACACGAGCAGAATCAAAGAAGTTCGCAAGAACATCGCCAGAATCCAGACTGTTATTACAGAGAAGGCAAACGCATAGACCGAAAGCAACTTGACGAGGTGGTTCCGAGTCTAGTGCGAGGCCGTTCACAAAACTTAGCGAGGTATTTTACGAGCTTAGCTGAGTGAACATGCAGGGCAGATTACGGCAAATTTAACTGGATAATATAGATTCCTAGAATGGGAAAGGAGATATCTACCGTGGAAAGAAATCTTAGAAAAACACGTACGGGTAAAGTAGTAAGCAACAAGATGGATAAAACTATTGTAGTTGCTATCGAAAACCACGTAAAACATCCTTTAATCGGTAAGATCGTTAAAAAGACATACAAATTAAAAGCACACGATGAGAACAATGAGTGCGGAATCGGTGATACTGTAAAAGTAATGGAAACAAGACCTATCTCCAAGGACAAAAGATGGAGACTTGTTGAGATTATCGAGAAAGCAAGATAATTTTAATATCAGAAAGGAGTATTGGGCATGATTCAGCAGGAAACCAGATTAAGGGTTGCCGACAATACCGGTGCTAAAGAATTACTCTGTATCCGTGTTATGGGCGGATCTACAAGAAGATATGCTAATATTGGTGATGTTATCGTTGCCAGCGTTAAAGATGCAACACCAGGCGGTGTTGTAAAAAAAGGTGACGTTGTGAAAGCCGTTGTCGTACGTACTGTAAAGGGCGCACGTCGTAAAGACGGTTCTTATATCAAATTCGATGAGAACGCAGCAGTAATTATCAAAGATGACAAGAACCCGAGAGGAACACGTATCTTTGGGCCAGTAGCCAGAGAGTTAAGAGAGAAACAGTTTATGAAAATCGTTTCCCTGGCTCCAGAAGTACTGTAGGAGGTGTCGACTGTGCATAAAATTAAAAAAGACGACCTGGTAAAAATTATTGCAGGTAAAGACAAAGATAAAACGGGAAAAGTTCTCTCCGTAAACTTAAAGAAGAACACCGTTCTGGTTGAAGGATGCAACATGGTTACAAAGCATTCCAAACCATCCGCAGCGAACCAGCAGGGCGGTATCATCCATCAGGAAGGTCCTATCGACTATTCCAACGTAATGC
The DNA here is from genome assembly GCA_036419695.1 of [Clostridium] symbiosum. Classification (NCBI taxonomy): domain Bacteria; kingdom Bacillati; phylum Bacillota; class Clostridia; order Lachnospirales; family Lachnospiraceae; genus Otoolea; species [Clostridium] symbiosum. The sequence continues at coordinate 4,811,014 of CP143946.1, read as the reverse complement.
TCGTAGTTGATGGAAAAGCAACAAGAGTAGGTTTCGAAGTAAAAGATGGCAAAAAAGTCCGTGTTGCAAAAGCAACTGGAAAAGTGATTGACTAATACAGAGAGGAGGAACATTTAAGTTGGCTAGATTAAAAGAAATTTATAAGAACGAAATCGTAGACGCTATGATTAAAAAGTTCGGATATAAAAATGTCATGGAAGTGCCGAAGTTAGACAAAATCGTTGTTAACATGGGCGTTGGAGAAGCAAAAGAAAATGCTAAAGTTCTGGACTCTGCTGTAAGGGATATGGAAATCATCACCGGACAGAAGGCAGTTCTGACAAAGGCAAAGAAATCCGTCGCTAACTTCAAGCTCAGAGAAGGTATGGCAATCGGCTGTAAAGTTACTCTGCGCGGCGAGAAGATGTATGAGTTTGCTGACCGTTTAATCAACCTTTCACTTCCACGAGTTCGTGACTTTAGAGGTGTTAACCCGAATGCATTCGACGGCAGAGGAAACTATGCACTTGGTATCAAAGAGCAGCTTATCTTCCCGGAAATTGAGTATGATAAGGTTGACAAAGTAAGAGGTATGGATATCATCTTCGTAACAACGGCAAAGACAGACGAAGAAGCACGTGAGCTGTTAACACAGTTCAACATGCCATTTGCAAAATAATAGGAGGATTTATCAATGGCAAAGACTTCAATGAAGATTAAACAGCAGCGTCCGGCAAAATTCTCCACCAGAGAATACAACCGCTGCAGAATTTGTGGCCGTCCACATGCATACTTAAGAAAATACGGCATCTGCCGTATCTGCTTCCGTGAATTAGCTTACAAAGGCGAAATTCCGGGCGTTAGAAAAGCAAGCTGGTGACCGAAAGCAGCTTAGCGAGGTTTTTTTGAGCTTAGCGCGAGGCCGTTCGCGAAACTTAGCGAGGTTCTTTCGAGCTTAGTTGAGGGAACATGTAGTGGAAGGAAAAACCCTACTCGTGTGGTGGCGGGAGAAACCCCACTCACCGTAGTGGCAGATGAAATTATTAAGGAGGCAAAACTCAAAATGACAATGAGCGATCCAATCGCAGATATGCTTACGAGAATTCGTAACGCAAATACTGCTAAACATGATACAGTAGATGTTCCGTCATCCAAGATGAAATTAGCAATCGCTGATATCCTTGTAAAAGAAGGCTACATCAAAAAATATGACATCGTAGAAGATGGCAATTTCAAAACAATCCGTATGGAATTAAAATACGGTAAAGACAAAAATGAGAAAATCATTTCCGGCATCAAGAGAATTTCCAAACCAGGTCTTCGCGTTTATGCAAACAAAGAAGATATGCCGAAAGTACTTGGTGGTTTAGGTGTGGCTATTATCTCTACCAACCAGGGTGTAATTACAGACAGACAGGCAAGAGAACTCGGCGTAGGCGGAGAAGTTCTGGCTTTCGTTTGGTAATCTATAAGTATTAGAACTGAAAACAGAGAAGCCGCTGACGGCTTCTCCGAGAATCTAAGTAGGAGGTAATCGGCATGTCACGTATAGGAAGAATGCCAATCGCGATTCCGGCAGGAGTTACTGTAACAATCGCAGAAAACAATTTAGTGACTGTAAAAGGTCCTAAGGGAACACTCGAGAGAGAGTTACCGGTAGAAATGACGATCAAAGAAGAAGATGGTCAGATTATCGTTACAAGACCCAGCGATTTAAAGAAAATGAAATCTTTACACGGTCTGACAAGAACCTTAATCAGCAACATGGTTCATGGTGTTACTGAAGGGTATGAGAAAGTTCTGGAAGTTAACGGCGTTGGTTACAGAGCCGCTAAACAGGGCAAGAAACTGGTTCTCAGCCTTGGTTATTCCCATCCTGTAGAGATGGAAGATCCGGACGGAATTGAGACAATTCTGGAAGGTCAGAACAAGATCACTGTAAAAGGAATCAGTAAAGAAAAAGTTGGCCAATACGCTGCTGAAATCAGAGACAAGAGAAGACCTGAGCCGTACAAGGGCAAAGGTATTAAATATGCTGATGAAGTTATCAGACGTAAAGTTGGTAAGACTGGTAAGAAATAATTAAGGAGAGTGTAAAGATGGTTAGCAAACAGTCAAGAAGCGAAGTTCGCGTAAAGAAACATGCTAGATTACGTAATCGTTACTCTGGAACAGCTCAGAGACCGCGTTTAGCAGTGTTTAGAAGTAATAATCATATGTATGCTCAGATTATTGACGATACAGTTGGCAATACTTTAGTTGCAGCTTCAACAGCAGAGAAGGCAATCAAAGCTGAGCTCGAGAAGACAAACAACGTAGATGCGGCAGCTTACGTTGGTACTGTAATCGCAAAGAGAGCAATCGAAAAAGGTATTAAAGAAGTTGTCTTTGACAGAGGCGGATTCATATATCACGGTAAAGTTCAGGCATTAGCAGATGCAGCTCGCGAAGCTGGTCTGGAATTCTAGTAGGAAGGAGAACATACACATGAAACGTACAAAAATTGATGCCAGCCAGTTCGAGTTAGAAGATAAGGTAGTGGCAATCAAACGTGTGTCCAAAACTGTTAAAGGCGGACGTACAATGAGATTTTCCGCATTAGTAGTAGTTGGTGACAAAAACGGGCACGTTGGTGCAGGTATGGGTAAAGCTGCTGAGGTTCCGGAAGCTATCCGTAAAGGAAAAGAAGCTGCAGCAAGAAACCTTGTAGCGATTCCGTTTGATGAAAATAACAGTATCCCACATGACTTCATCGGCAAATTTGGAAGTGCAAACGTACTTCTGAAGAAGGCTCCTGAAGGTACAGGTATTATCGCAGGAGGTCCGGCACGTTCCGTTCTGGAGCTTGCAGGATACAAGAACATCCGTACAAAATCCTTAGGCTCCAACAACAAGACCAACGTTGTTTTAGCTACTATCGAGGGATTATGTTCAATTAAGACACCTGAAGAGGTTGCAAAACTCCGTGGTAAATCTGTAGAAGAGATTCTGAACTAATAGGAGGGTATTAAAATGGCAGAGAAATTAAAAATCACTTTAGTAAAATCTCCTATCGGTGCCGTTCCGAAGCAGAAAGCAACTGTTGAAGCTTTAGGCTTAAAGAAGTTACACAAGACAGTTGAGATGCCGGATAACGGTGCAGTCAGGGGCATGATTCAGTGTGTAAGACACTTGGTAAAAGTTGAAGAAATCTAAAATCCACGTAGGAGGTGCAGTCATGGATTTATCTAATTTACAGCCGGCTGTAGGTTCAAAACACAGCGACAGCTTCAGAAGAGGCCGTGGACACGCTTCAGGTAATGGTAAGACTGCTGGTAAAGGACATAAGGGCCAGAAAGCTCGTTCCGGTGCAACTAGACCGGGATTTGAAGGCGGCCAGATGCCTTTATACAGACGTATCCCGAAGAGAGGATTCACGAATAGAAACTCTAAGACAATCATTGGTATCAATGTCAGCGAATTAGAGAGATTTGACAACGATTCAGTTGTTACAGTAGAAACATTAATCGAAGCAGGTATCGTTAAAAACCCACGCGATGGCGTTAAAATTCTTGGCAACGGCGAGCTGACCAAGAAACTCACTGTGAAAGCAGATGCTGTTAGTGAAGGAGCAAAAGCCAAGATTGAAGCAGTTGGCGGAACCTGCGAGGTGATCTAATATGTTAAAAACACTCCAGAACGCTTTTAAGATAAAGGAAATCAGAGAGAAAATCCTCTACACTTTCTTTATGCTGGTTGTGATCCGTATCGGTTCGCAACTGCCGATCCCGGGAGTACAAACGAATTTCTTCGATGAACTGTTTTCAAGACAGTCCAGCGATGCATTTGGATTTTTCAATACGATTACTGGCGGTTCGTTTACGAACATGTCAGTATTCGCCTTGAGCATCACACCATATATCACATCTTCCATCATCATGCAGCTTCTCACGATAGCGATTCCAAAACTGGAAGAGATGCAGCGTGAAGGTGAGGACGGAAGAAAGAAAATTGCAGAGTATACACGTTACCTCACTGTAGGCCTTGCGCTTATGCAGTCTATTGCCATGTCCGTAGGATTTGGCGGCAGAGGTCTTCTGATTGACTTCAATGCAGTCAGTGTTATCGTTGCCATCACTACGATGACGGCAGGTAGTGCAATGCTCATGTGGATTGGTGAGAGAATTACAGAGCACGGAGTTGGAAATGGTATTTCCATCGTCCTTCTGTTCAATATCATTTCCACACTGCCCAGCGATATGATTACCATTTATGAGAGATTCCTCGTTGGTAAGAATGTGCCTGTGGCAACTGTATCACTGATCATTATCCTGGCGATTATCCTTGCCATGGTAGTGTTCGTTATTGTTTTGCAGGATGCGGAGCGGAGAATTCCGGTTCAGTATTCCAAGAAGATGCAGGGCAGAAAGATGGTGGGCGGCCAGTCCTCCAATATTCCTCTGAAAGTAAATACCGCAGGCGTTATTCCTGTAATCTTTGCTTCCTCCCTGATGTCTTTCCCGGTTGTTATCGCAGAGTTTTTCCAGGTGGATTACAATACCATTGGCGGAAAACTTTTAAGAATGCTTAACTCCGGTTCATGGTTCCATGCGGAATATCCTGTATATTCAATTGGTATGATAGTTTATATCGGCTTGATCGTGGTGTTCGCGTATTTCTACACATCCATCACATTCAATCCGTTGGAAGTTGCAAATAACATGAAAAAATCCGGCGGCTTTATCCCGGGCATCCGTCCAGGTAAGCCAACGTCTGATTATCTGAACAGCATTTTAAATTATATCGTATTTATCGGCGCCTGCGGTCTTATCGTAGTTTGCCTGATCCCGATTATGGTATCCGGAATCTTCTCTGTTGGGCATATGTCCTTCGGCGGAACATCCCTGATCATTATTGTCGGCGTTGTCCTTGAGACAATTAAGGCGGTAGAGTCACAGATGCTTGTTCGTAATTACAGAGGATTTTTAAACGATTAAGACAATTCGCTTTCTAAGCAGGAACTCCTGGAAGCCGGCCGATCCGGAACCGGGCTGATCCTGCATAGGGGCGATTCTGTTGTATTTGCAGGAAGCGTTTCATTGGTTGGCGGTGAAGAGGATCGCAAAGCGTCTGTCGCCGCATTAAACGGGGAGGTAAGCCTATGAAGATTATTATGTTAGGAGCACCGGGGGCCGGCAAAGGCACGCAGGCCAAAAGAATTGCAGAGAAATATCAGATCCCTCATATCTCTACCGGAGATATCTTCAGATCTAATATTAAGGAAGGTACGGAGCTGGGCATGAAGGCGAAACAGTTCATGGATCAGGGACTCTTGGTACCGGATGAAGTTACGATCGGAATGCTTCTTGACCGTATCCACCAGGACGACTGTGAGAATGGTTATGTTCTGGATGGCTTCCCAAGGACAATTCCGCAGGCTGAGAGCCTGACAAAAGCCCTTTCCGGCATGGGAGAGGCGATCGACTATGCAATTGACGTGGACGTTCCCGATGAGAACATCGTGAGCAGAATGTCAGGACGCCGCGCATGCTTAAACTGTGGAGCAACTTACCATGTAACATTTGCTCCCCCTGCAAAGACAGGTATCTGCGACGTATGTGGAGCAGAGCTGGTTCTCAGGGATGACGATAAACCTGAGACGGTTCAGAAACGTCTGTCAGTTTACCACGAGCAGACACAGCCGCTGATTGACTATTATAAGGAAAAAGGCGTGCTGCATTCCGTAGACGGAACCAAAGAAATGGAAGAAGTTTTCCAGAGCATCACTGAGATTTTAGGAGCATAACATATGGCAGTAACGATTAAGTCTCCCAGAGAGATTGAGCTGATGAGAGAGGCGGGAAGAATCCTTGCCGTCACTCACGAAGAGCTTGCAAAAAACCTGAAACCCGGCATGTCCACATGGGACATTGACCATATGGGTGAAGAAATCATACGCAGCTATGGGTGTATTCCTTCCTTTAAGAATTATAACGGCTATCCTGCGTCTATCTGTGTGTCGGTCAATGATGAGGTGGTACACGGAATTCCGAACAGGGAGCACTATATAGAGGAAGGCGACATTGTAAGCCTGGATGCAGGTGTTATCTATAAAGGATATCATTCCGATGCGGCCAGGACCCATGGAGTCGGTGAAATAAGCGCAGAAGCGAAGCAGCTCATAGAAGTAACCAGACAAAGTTTCTTTGAGGGGATTAAATTTGCCAAACCTGGCAATCATCTAAATGATATTTCCGCGGCTATCCAGAAATACGCCGAAAGTTTCGGCTATGGGGTAGTCAGGGACCTGGTAGGTCACGGGATCGGCACTCATTTACATGAAGATCCGGAGGTGCCCAACTTCGCAAGGCGGAGAAAAGGCATTCTTCTGCAGCCCGGCATGACGCTGGCTGTGGAGCCAATGATCAACGCGGGAAGTTATGATGTGGTCTGGATGGATGACGACTGGACTGTAGTGACGGATGACGGCTCTTTGTCGGCTCATTATGAAAATACCATTCTCATTACCGAGGATGGACCAGAGATTTTATCAATACTATGAGTACTTAGCGACCAGTGTATACTCTGATTCGAGGTGGTAAGATGGCAGGATATGAAGCAGGCTGTCTTGTCCGGTCTTTGGCCGGTCATGACAAAGGAAACATATTTATCATAATCAAAGAAGATGCGGAATATGTTTACCTGGCGGATGGAAGACTCCGCACCGTGGCAGATCCGAAGCGCAAAAAGAAGAAGCATGTTCAGATATCCCGTATCCGCGATGAAAAGCTTTGTGAAAAGCTGGTGAACGGCGGTACCGTCAGAGATGAAGAGGTGAAACGCTTCATTCAATGTAACGGGAGAATCATTTAGAAAACCCACAAGAAAACCGGGAACAACCAGGAACCCCAGGGAGGTAAAAAGTTTATGTCAAAAGCAGATGTAATTGAAATTGAAGGCGTTGTGGTTGAAAAATTACCGAACGCGATGTTCAAAGTGGAGCTGGAGAACAAACACGTAGTTTTAGCTACTATCAGCGGAAAACTTCGTATGAATTATATCAGAATTCTGCCGGGCGATAAGGTTACGATGGAGATGTCTCCATATGACCTGTCCAAGGGAAGAATTATCTGGAGAGATAAATAGGCTCAGGTTTAGGTCTGAGACCTTCGGGCGCCGGAGCGGGGACGGGAGGAGAACATTTTCCTGAATCCGCTTCCGCCTGTATCAAATCCGGGACCCGCCGCACCTATATGCGGGAAACCTTTGTTTTAAGGGAAATTATGCTTGCATTATATAAAAATAAGTGTTATAATGCTCTAGCGAACTTTGTTGAAGCAACAGGTGAGATCCGCCCTTTTAGCCGAACCCGGGCTATGCAAGGAAAGTGACGCCTGCTGTACCTGTAAGTCCGGCATATAAGGACTGCAATGGGTAATATTAAAATATTGTAAGTCCTTAACCAGGACGGACTATTACGGAAAGGAGAATCACTGTGAAGGTTAGATCATCGGTTAAACCAATTTGCGAAAAGTGCAAGATCATTAAAAGAAAAGGCAGTATCAGAGTAATCTGTGAAAATCCAAAGCACAAACAAAGACAGGGCTGATAAGCATTTGTCTGCCTGATTTTTTCGCACGGCTTTCTATATGAACCACCAGGATAAGTTGTTCATAACTATTCAGGGTTTACATGGAATGGCATAATACATTTAACTCAACTCAAAGAAGCAAAGAAAAAAACTAATGGAGGTGTACTACACACATGGCTCGTATTTCAGGTGTTGATTTACCAAGAGAAAAACGCGTCGAGATCGGTTTAACTTACATCTACGGTATTGGTAGAACAAGTGCAAGCCGTATTCTTGCAGAGGCTGGCGTTAATCCTGACACACGTGTTAAGGATTTAACTGACGACGAAGTTAAGAGAATCGCAGCAGTCATCACTGAAAGTCAGGTTGTTGAAGGTGATTTACGTAGAGAAATCGCTATGAACATCAAGAGACTTCAGGAGATCGGATGCTACAGAGGAATTCGTCATAGAAAGAGCCTTCCTGTTCGTGGTCAGAAGACCAAGACTAACGCAAGAACACGTAAGGGACCGAGAAAGACAGTAGCGAACAAGAAGAAATAATAATTGGTAACAAATAAGTTGTGAATCAGGTTAGAGAAGTAACAGGATTCAATAATCGAAGAAAGTAGGTTAGTTTAAAATGGCTAAAAAAGTGTCAACTGGTAAAAAAGTGACAAAAAAGCGTGTAAAGAAAAACGTTGAACGCGGACAGGCGCACATCCAGTCATCTTTTAATAACACAATCGTTACCTTAACAGATGCTCAGGGTAATGCATTGTCATGGGCTAGTGCTGGCGGTCTGGGATTTAGAGGTTCAAGGAAATCTACTCCATATGCAGCTCAGATGGCTGCAGAAACTGCTACAAAGGCAGCTCTCATCCATGGCTTAAAGTCAGTAGACGTTATGGTAAAAGGTCCGGGATCAGGCCGTGAAGCAGCAATCCGTGCCCTTCAGGCATGTGGTCTTGAAGTAACCAGCATTAAGGACGTAACTCCGGTTCCGCATAACGGATGCCGTCCGCCAAAACGTAGAAGAGTCTAATTAGGAGGTGCAAGTAAAGTGGCAGTAGATAGAGTTCCTGTACTTAAAAGATGTAGATCTCTTGACCTGGATCCGATTTATTTAGGAATCGACAAGAAATCCAAGAGAGAGTTAAAGAGAACCAATAGAAAGATGAGCGAGTATGGTCTCCAGTTAAGAGAGAAACAGAAAGCAAAATTCATCTATGGTGTGTTAGAGAAACCTTTTAGAAATTATTATGCTAAAGCTTCCAGAATGTCCGGACAGGTTGGTACCAACCTCATGATCCTTCTGGAGTGCAGACTTGATAATGTATTATTCAGAATGGGCTTTGGCCGCACGAGAAAAGAGACAAGACAGATCGTAGATCACAAGCATGTACTGGTTAACGGAAAGCCGGTAAATATTCCGTCTTACCGCGTAAAAGCTGGTGACACAATCGAGATCAAAGAGAAGTACAAAACTTCACAGAGATATAAAGATATATTAGAGGTAACAGCCGGAAGAATGGTACCTGCATGGTTAGAGGCTGACGCTGAAAACTTAAAGGGTGTCGTTAAAGAGTTACCAACCAGAGACGAAATTGATGTTCCTGTTAATGAAGTGCTTATCGTCGAGTTATATTCCAAATAATTAAGAGCTGACTAAAAATCATTGTTGCTGTACGGTCCTTCGGGGCCGTACAGCGGCAATATTGTTTATGGTTCTGCATTCGGCAGACATATAACAAATTATCTTCTCTTAGCTTATGGAGTATGGCAGACCCTCAATAAAAGTTCCCAAAAGGAGGGGCTATAGTGTTCGATTTTGAAAAACCGAAAATTGAAATTGCTGAGATTTCAGAAGACAAAAGATACGGCAAGTTTGTAGTTGAACCACTCGAAAGAGGATATGGAACTACTTTAGGAAATTCTTTAAGAAGAATTATGCTCTCTTCTTTGCCTGGCGCAGCAGTAAGTCAAGTGAAAATCGATGGCGTTTTGCATGAATTCAGTTCGATTCCCGGTGTAAAGGAAGATGTAACTGAGATTATTATGAACATCAAAAGTTTGGCAATTAAGAATCTGAGCGAAACGAATGAGCCGAAGACAGCTTATATCGAGTTCGAAGGAGAAGGCGTTGTAACGGCCGCTGATATCCAGGTTGATTCTGACATTGAGATTTTAAATCCTGAGCAGGTAATTGCCACATTGAGCGGCGGTACGGACAGTAAGTTCTATATGGAACTGAACATCACCAAGGGCCACGGCTACATCAGCGCAGACAAGAATAAGAACGACGAACTTCCAATCGGAATGATCGCCGTGGATTCCATCTATACACCGGTAGAGCGTGTCAATATGACCGTTGAGAATACCCGTGTAGGCCAGGTTACCGACTTCGATAAACTGACACTGGATGTGTTTACAAACGGAACTCTTGCTCCTGATGAGGCAGTCAGCCTGGCAGCTAAGGTTCTCAGCGAGCATTTAAATCTGTTCATTGACCTTTCCGAGAATGCCAGAACCGCAGAGGTTATGGTAGAGAAGGAAGACAATGAAAAAGAGAAAGTGCTTGAGATGAACATTGATGAACTGGAATTATCCGTACGTTCATACAACTGTTTAAAGAGAGCAGGTATCAATACCGTGGAGGAACTGTGCAACAGGACTCCGGAAGATATGATGAAGGTCAGAAACCTGGGCCGCAAGTCATTGGAAGAGGTACTTGCCAAATTAAAAGAATTAGGCTTACAGCTCAACCCGAGCGAAGAGGCTTAATCCGTATCGTTTAGAAGAAAGCATGGAGCACCTGGCAGGTAAGACCAAAAGGCACAGCCGGGCGCTTACAAAATATAAGTCAGGCGGACAGTAAGTCCGAAGAAGCATGGACGCCGGCTTCCACAATAATGGAGGATTCAAACATGGCAGGATATAGAAAGCTGGGAAAAACTTCCAGCCAGAGAAAAGCATTACTTAGAAACCAGGTTACCAATCTGTTATACCACGGCAAAATCGTTACAACTGAAGCAAGAGCGAAAGAAGTAAAGAAAATCGCCGAGGGCTTAATTGCAATGGCAGTTAAGGAAAAAGATAACTTCGAAACCGTTAAGGTTACTGCAAAAGTTGCGCGCAAAGACAAAGACGGCAAGAGGGTAAAGGAAGTTGTTGACGGCAAGAAAGTAACCGTTTACGACGAAGTAGAGAAAGAAATCAAGAAAGACAAACCATCCAGACTTCATGCAAGAAGACAGATGTTAAAAGTTTTCTATGATATCACAGAAGTTCCTACTGCAAAAGCAGGCAGAAAGAAAAACACAAAATCCGTAGATATGCCGGCAAAACTCTTTGATGAGATTGCTCCTAAATACGTTAACCGTAACGGTGGATACACAAGAATCGTTAAAATCGGCCAGCGTAAGGGCGACGGCGCTATGGAAGTTTTATTAGAGCTTGTTTAATCTTATATCCGAATCGATTATGAAAAAAGGCATTCCCGCTTTGGGAGTGCCTTTTTTCATTCACCCTTCTTCGCAAGAATATCGTAAGTTGACTGTCATAGAGGAACGCTTTATAATAAAATCATAAAAATAGCGGAAAATTCAGCAATAGAAAGTTTTCCGCCGGAGAGGATGAGGAAGATGAAAAAAAAACGCAGGTGGATTGGTCCGCTTGTTTCCATATGTATGGCAGCCTGTATGGTATTCGGAGGAGCAGCCGTTTCCTATGCTGCTTCATCCAGAAAGACAATCAGTAAAGTTTCTATTACCCTGGATCTGAATCTGGACGCCGGAGAGAGTCTTCCGGATCTGGAAGCAGGGAAGGACAGCGGGTTTAACGTGCGTGCCGGCAACGACAGATATGTGGCAAGTGAGGCGCAGTGGGTCAGTTCCACATCAAAAGATGTAAAGATTGGAAGTACCTATACGCTTAAAGTATGGCTGGAGGCGGAGGATCCGGATACTTACGGATTCGTTGGAACCTACAAAGCCAGCAATGTAACGGTCAAGGGCGGAACTTTCGTTTCCGCGTCGAGAAAAGGCTATGATACCCTGATTGTGACGGTGAAGACAAAGCCGGTGAAGGGCGAATACGAGGCTCCCGATGAGGCCGAGTGGAAACAGAACCAATTAGGACATGCAAAGTGGGATAAGGTGAGCGGCGTGGATGCCTATGACGTTACCCTCTACAAAGGAAACAGCGCCATATACAAGGTGAAAGCATATAAAGGCACAACGATCAATTTTTATCCGTACATGACAAGTGCGGGAACGTATTCCTTCAAGGTGCGTTCCACGCCGTCGAGTGACAATCAGAAGGATTATGCGGACAGCAGCGACTGGACGGAATCCGATGAGATCTATGTCGCCAAAGAATCGGTTTCAGACGGTTCGGGTAAAATCGATTATAATAATACGAACAGTGCGGCAAACAATTCCACATCCCAGGTCGGCTGGATTCAGGACGGAAGCCGCTGGTGGTACCGCTATCCCGACGGCACTTATCAGAAGGATTCATGGCTGTTTATCAACAATATCTGGTATCTGTTCGACAAGGACGGATGGATGCTGACCGGATGGCAGGAGAAGAACGGCAATTGGTATTACCTGGACAATAACGGCGCAATGAGAAAGGGCTGGGTACAGGCAACCAACGGCTGGTATTACCTAAATCCGGGGCCGGACGGAACCGAAGGAGCGATGTTCAAGAACCAGTGGCTGGACAGCAACGGCAAGAGATATTATCTGGGCGAGAACGGCGTAATGTGTGAGGGATGGACCCAGGTAGGGGGAAACTGGTATTATTTCTATCCGGGAGACGGAAGTATGGCTGTAAACACTACGATCAGCACCTTTTATGTGGGAGCGGACGGAGTATGGCGCAGATAGCATGTAAACTGTGACCGTTCAGAGAGGAATATTGCACGGAGAGGCAACGATGGAGGTTCTGGCCGGCTGCATCAAAATGTAAGAAGAGAGGTATTGGTATGTTCAAGAGAAGAACAAGGGGATTATGGATCGGTTTTGCGGCGGCGCTGATCATAGCGGGCAGCGCTTTTACAGCATATGCGGATACAACGATTGCCAACATCAGAGTGACGTTCAAGAATAACTACGACAGCGACGGCGGAGAGATTCTGGAGCCTACCCTGACGGCCGGAAGCGGTTATGAAGTTGAAGATGTGTCCTGGAGCAAGGAGCTTAACAAGTGGAGCCCAGGCTCGAAAGTGACGGCAACGGTTACCCTGGTTCCGGGAAGCGGGAGATCATTTAATGGATCCTACTCTTCTAAGAAGAGCACCATCAGCGGCGCAGATTTTGTTTCCGCCAAGAGGAACGAGGAGGGCAACCTGGTCGTGAAAGCGACGTATTATCCGGTTGTGCAGCTCGGACAGACGGAGAAAGCCGGATGGAGCGATTTGACGAAGACGAAGGCGGTTTGGAAGAAAGTAAAGTACGCTACGGCATATCAGCTCAGGCTGTACCGGGGCGATGACGAGTATGTGACGACACTGACGCTGGAAGGGACAAACGTTGATCTGACGGAGTATATCACCAAAGAAGCAAACTATTTCTATGAGGTGAGAGCCACCTCAAAGAACAGCAATGACGCAAACTACAGACGAAGTGGAGACTATGTGACATCAGAGGATTCATTCGTGGATAACCTGGGAGAAGTGGGAGGCCGCTGGCGTCAGGACCGCATCGGACGCCGGTATACCGATGAGAACGGCGTTGAGGCGGTAAACGGCTGGCGCTACGTTCTGGGCACCTGGTATTACTTTGATGAGAACGGCTATGCGGTTACCGGCTGGCGCTTAATCAACGGCAAGTGGTACTACATGGACGCAGAATGCAGGATGCTGACTGGCTGGCTTAACCTGAACGACAAATGGTATTATACGGATTCCACTGGAGCCATGGCTGTCGGCTGGTATCAGCTCTCGCCTTCCGAGTGGTACTATTTTTATGAGGATGGCAGCATGGCTGTGAACACAGTGATAGACGGCTATACAATAGGCGGAGACGGAAAGATGCAGTAAAACGGCGCTTTTTGCTCTTTACTCAGCCATCCGCCGGGGAGTGGGAAAATTACCATGGAGAGTATCAGTACACTGAAGAATGTTTTAGACCGCATGGAACAGGAAGTCATCATTACCGACCATGGGGAAAAAATACTCTGGGTGAATCAGTATGCGGAGAAAGCCGCAAAGCTGGATGAATGGGTTGGAAAGAAATTCGGCTCCTGTTTTGTCTCACAGAAACACGAGGACGGAGGAGAGTTTCTCCAGTCACCGTGGGGAGATACTTATGGCTGTGGGACGGAGGAATGGGAAGGCGGTATGATTTATTTTCTGGATAACCTGACCAGCTTTGACAATCCCAGAATCCAACGTGAATGTTATAAAGAGATCGTCGAAAAACTTGATGTCATGGGAACCAACGCAAAGGGTGAAATCGTGATCGTCAGCAAGATGGCCGCCCAGTACTACGGGATGAGCCGGGAGCAGCTTTACCACCGTTCTCTGGCCGATTTTTACAATTACCGAACGGAGGATGAGCATGAGCACAGGGATGTCATTGAGACCGGAGTTCCGATCATAGACAAATATAGTGACAATCCTGCCAGGGCGAAGAATTATGTTTATCGTCCCCTGATGTACAGCACCTACCCCTTTGCTTACCGTGGAAAAAATATACTGGCATATACGATTATCCAGGATGACAGGAAGGCGCAGGAGACGCTCCGTGAAATTACGGAGCTGAAGCGCCGTATGCGTATGAGGGATTTGAAGGATGAAAAACACAAGGAGGAGAATGACACCTCCTATTCTTTTCTGGATATTGTCGGGGAGAGCAAAGCTCTGGTGGATACCATCCGGGATGCCCAGACAATTGCCGGGGTGGACCGTAATCTCCTGATAGTTGGCGAGACCGGGACCGGAAAAGAAGTTTTTGCCCAGAGCATCCATAATTTCAGTAAGAGAGGAAAGGAACCGTTTATACCGGTGAACTGCGCGGCAATACCGGAGAATCTCCTGGAAAGCATCCTGTTCGGAACGGTCAGGGGAGCCTATACCGGCGCGGTGGACTCGGAAGGCCTGTTTGAGCTGGCGAAGAACGGTACGCTGTTTCTGGATGAATTGAACTCCATGCAGGTTTCCATGCAGACGAAACTGCTGCGTGTACTGCAGGAAAGAAAAGCCATGAGGGTCGGAGGACATAAAATGTATCCGATCAACTGCCGGATTGTCAGTGCAATCAACGAGGACCCCAGAGTACTCATGGATACCGGCAAGATGAGAAGCGATCTGTTTTACAGAATTGCGCCCCTGTCGCTGTACATCCCGCCGCTGCGGGAGAGACCGCAGGACATACTGGCAATGGCCCGGTATTTTATCGGCAAATATAATAAGGTTTTTTATAAAGATATTAAGGCTGTTTCTCCTGAAATGGAGCGTCTCCTTCTGGCGTATGACTGGCCCGGCAATGTTCGGGAACTGGATTATGTGATTGAGAACATGATGATCAGGGCGGAAGAAAGTGAGCTGAAGCTTTCGGATCTGCCGCGCCATCTCCAGGGACAGTTTGAAACCGCCGAAGAAGCCGCCGTAACAGTGGAACACGCCATGATAGCGGGAGGCGGGCCGGCTATGAGAGCAGGAGGAAGTGTAAGCAGTGATTGCGTAAGTCTTTCCGACAGTCTGCAGACATATGAAAGGGAGCTGATTGAGACAGCGCTTCTTCGGAACGGAGGCAATCAGAAGAAGGCGGCAGAGAAATTAGGAATTTCCCGGCAGAATCTGTATCACCGCATGCGGCGTCTGGAAATGTGTAAAAAATATGATACATAGTGAGTAAAATATATTTTACATAGGTAAAGAATATTTTACTTATTAAGAGAGAGCTGCAGGCGATTCCATACTATCATCCTGTAGAAGATGATTTCCTGGACATTTTTAGGGCAGATACCAGAAAAAGACCTTTTGATAAGGTCTTTTTTTGTACTCAAAAATGCAGGAAGAGACTGGAAAAGAGGAGGATAACAGATAAAAACAGGTAAAGTCAATTCAAAAAAGAGAGACTGGGACTTTATTTTACAGATTTTTCCGCTTAAAACCATGGTATACGGAAAAGTGGCACGGAGGTTGCTTATATATAGGGCAGATAAGGAGAAAGGAGGAAATGGAGCAATGGATCAGGAAGCGATTATCAGGTTGATTCAGTCGGAGATGAAACCGGGGATGGGGTGCACGGAACCGGCCGCGATTGGTCTTGCTGTGTCCAATACATGCGGCAGACTAAATTTGCCGGCAGCGAAAATACATCTGAAGCTGAGTTCCAATATTTTTAAAAACGCATTCTGTGTGAAAATTCCCAATACGGATAAAGCGGGTATCCCTCTGGCGGCAGCTCTGGGAGCGCTGCTGGCGGGAAGGGACAACACGATGGAATTATTCTCACGGGTTACGGCGGAGCTGACCGAAGAGGCTGAAAAAATGCTGAAACATGGTATTATCACATTGGAAGTGGAGCCGGATAACCGGTTTTATATCGAAGTGACGGCAAGCGCCGGGCAGGAGGCAGTACGGACCATTACGCTGGACAGACATGACAATCTGGTCTACATAGAAAAAGACGGTAAGATTCTGCTGGACCGGAGGAATGGCCACAATGTGGACTCATATGGAGGAGAAGTGTGGATAACTGAGTCGTCCATATGCGATTTGGTTGATATCTGTGAGAAAATACCGGTTGGGGAAATCGCTTTTTTAAAAGAAGGTATTGAGATGAACCGTCTCGCGGCACAGATGGGACTCAGCCGGAGTTATGGACTGAATATTGGAAAAAAAATACGCGGAATGGTGAAAAAGGGTGTGCTCCCGGACGATTTGGCAAGCTTCGTTAAAATGAATGTAGCTGCCGCCTGTGACTGCCGGATGGGAGGAGCCCCGCTCTCCGCCATGACCGTGCTGGGCAGCGGGAACCAGGGGTTTGAGGCTATT
This sequence comes from [Clostridium] symbiosum, assembly GCA_036419695.1. NCBI lineage: Bacteria > Bacillati > Bacillota > Clostridia > Lachnospirales > Lachnospiraceae > Otoolea > [Clostridium] symbiosum. Next base: position 4,794,477 of record CP143946.1, on the reverse strand, counting down.
TTACTTCCGGCGTCGGCGGCAGAATATCTGGGCTGCGGAGAAGAGAAAATGCTTCGGAGCGTCATGATGAGTATTCTGCTTACAATCCGCATTAAATACCATGTCGGCCGTCTCTCGCCCATTTGCGGAGCCACTCTTTCGGGTGCGGCCGGAGCAGGAGCCGTTGTGTGGCTGATGGGCGGAAGCCGGGAACAGATAGAGGGAGCCATCCAGAACATGCTTGGAAGTGTATCGGGGATGCTCTGCGACGGGGCAAAAGACGGATGTGCGCTGAAGCTGGGAAACTGCGCGGGGGAGGCTGTTCTGGCAGCAAGCCTTGCAATAGAGGGAAGTATCATAAGGCAGACGGACGGAATTATAAGCTGCCGTGTGGAGGAGACGATCCGGAATGTGGCCCGCCTTTCACGGGAGGGGATGTCCGGGGTGGATATGAATATTATCTCCATTATGCTCAGTAAAGAGAGTATGGCCGCCGGTGAAAATGCATCTGTCACAGCCGTAAGCGGCAGACCGGCGAAAGTGTCATGACGAAACAGAGAAGTAAACAAATTCTATGAGGAGGAAAGAAACTATGAGCAGCATTACAAACAAAGCATCAATTCTGGACGATGAGAAGGCTAATATCCTGAGGGGAGCCGTAGGTACAAGAGCCTGCTGGATGGCGCTGATTTATGAGGAGGCGTGCAAAGCCGGTATAGGAGAGGAGGGGGAAGAGATTATCCGCAGAGCAGTCAGAAGATACGGACAGAATCAGGGAGCCGATATTAAAAAAGCACTGGACGACGGTAATGGTTCCCTGGACATGGAGAAATTTGCCCAGGCATTTGGTTCACCGGTTGCGGTAAATGCCTTTGAGGCCGAGGTAACGCCGGAAGGAGAGGCGAAAGTAGATATAGAATATCATTTCTGCCCGCTCTTAAAATCCTGGCAGGACTTAGGCTATGATGACGAAACCTGTATGAAGCTGTGTGATATGGCCATGGAAGGAGACAGAAACATGGCGAAGGGGATGGGACTTGGCTTTGAACTAACGGATACAATTGCAAATGGATGTCCCACATGCCGTATGAGTTTTTATAAAGAATAACAGGGAAGAAGTGAAATCGGCCCAAATCGCGCCGAGTGTCCATATCTGTATTGTTAATTGCAGAATGGGGAGCTGATTATGGTATAATACTTGCAGCGGACATGTTTTCATGTCCGCCGGGCGGGTAATTATGGCATATAAAGGAGGGTATTATGAGCGAGACGGTTGCTCTGAAAAAAGATATAGGTTTTAAAGAAGCGTTGAGTATTGCAATTGGACAAAGTATTGGAACCGGAGTTATGGCCATGACGGGGCAGGCCATCGGCTTTACCGGAAACGGAGTGGTGCTGGCATTTATCATAGCGGCATTCCTGGTAATTGTACTGTTTCTTCCGACCGCTATTATGGGATCCACTCTTCCGGCCACCGGAGGGGCATATATGTATGGCGCCAGACTTCTGGCTCCGCGATGGGGAGTTTTTTATGTTTTGATTTTTCTTTCATATAATATTACGCTTTCGCTGTATGCAATTTCATTTGCCGACTACATGCAGTCACTGGTGCCCGGGATTCCGTTTAAACTGGTCGGCGCAGCCCTGCTGACACTGTTTTACGTGTTGAACCTCATTGGGGTAAAGTCGGCGGCCATGGTTCAGAAAATAATGGTGCTTGTGCTGCTGTCCGCATTTGTACTGTTTATCGGATATGGAATTCCTCAGGTGAATTTTGAGGCCTTTACCTCAGACAATGTTGTGCCTAACGGTATCGTCGGATTGATGACGGCATCGGCTCTTATGACATTTGCCGTGGGCGGTTCCAATGTTATCGCCAATATGGGCGGTGAGATGAAGAATCCGGGCAGGGATATTCCACTGTGTATGATTCTTGGAACCGGTATTGTCGGTGTGTTCTATGCTTTTCTCGGCCTGGTGGCTTCGGGAGTGCTTCCCTGGGCACAGGTGGCGAACAAGAACCTGTCGGAGGTGGCAAGGGCAATCCTGCCAGGACCGCTATACACTTATTTCATCATTGGAGGAGCGCTTTTTGCAATTGCCACAACGCTGAATTCGGTGTTTGGCTGGGTGACAAAACCTCTTCTCGCGGCTGCGGCCGACGGCTATCTTCCATCGGTTCTGACCAGGGTAAATAAACGGTTCGGCACCCCCCATGTGCTGCTTACGATGTTTTACCTGATCGGTATCGTGCCGGTAATTACAGGAGTTTCGCTGAAGACGGTTTCCACCTACGGTTCGGGAATCTCGATCTTTATGACTATTATACCGATTGCCGCCTCGACACAGTTACATAAGAGGTATCCCGAGGCATGCAAGAAAGCATTCTTTATTCTGAAACCGGGAACAATGAACGCGGTGGCGGCGGTTGCCATGATACTCGTAGTAATCCAGACCTACCTGCTGTTCCAGACACTTCCCGTGGCGGCCATCATCGGAGCCATGCTCTATGGGCTGGCGGCGCTGGGACTTTCGATTTATATGGAAAAAAGAGCCGGTAAAGTGCTTTATACGGGAGATGCGGAAAAGGATTTCCAATAATTTTAACAGGAAAAATTAAATACAGGGCGGGAAAAAGAGCCGCTGTAGAAGTAGATGATTTATCTGCTTTTACAGCGGCATTTTCATTGTTGAAATCTGTATTATTAAGAGGTTGTGCGGTTTACCGCATGCTGTAATTGAGGACGGTTTTCGACCCCTTGTGACTCAAATATATCTTCTGATGTTTGGATTATATGGAGAATTTTATAGTTTTTTGAATGGCAGATCTGATTATAATTTAGACAGTAAAAACGCGGGAAACAGTGGAAAGATAAGGAGGGAAGGAACATGTACAGCAGAGAGCAGCTTTTCTGATTAATCTGGACGGTTCTTATGACAATCAGCTTTTGTGTGCAAGTTCAGGAGGTATGGCGGCGCAAATCCGACAGCCGTTGGAGCTTGTTAACTTGCCGGAAGCGAATAGATGTATGCGGATAGCAATCAGCGGGCTGGCAGGCGGTCATTCCGAAAGGGAAATTAACCGTGGCTGTGACAACGCTATCGGAATTTTAGGCCGTTTTCTGCTGAAGATTAAAAAAATGTTTCCCTTCGCAATTTCAGATTTGAAAGGAGGCGACAGTTATATTGCCTTGGCCCGTGACGCCCAGGCCGATTTGGTTCTTGCCGAAGGGACGTACCTGAGTTAGCGAAAGCGGCGGCAGAGATGGAAGAAACACTTCACAAGGAGCATCCCATAACAGGAGAAAATATCAGAGTTTCACTGGATGAATGCAAAAAACCTCCGTATGCGTATTCGCCAGAACAGATCATGATGGTGCCGACTCTGTTTTACGAGATACCGCAGTGGCAGTTTACCGAAGGATGTTTGGGGAAGAGCCTGAGACTTGTTCTATCCACGTTGGCCTGGAAGTCGGCTATTTCTTCTTAAAAAAAGCTGGGATGGATGCTATTGCATACGGACCAGATCGATGGAACAATCACAGCCCATCAGAAGGAATGAGCATTCCTTCTGTATATAAGGCTGAGGAATATCTTTTCGCTCTTTTAGCAGAACTTCGGTAGAAAATTCAGGAATGTTCAACAGCGTTTTCAAAGTTTTGCTGAAGATATTCAAAAAAGGCTCTGGAGGCATTATTCAAAGGCCTGAGACTGCTTCGAAAGAGAAAAGTTTTACGGGTAAACAATGGTTCATCCACATCCAGAAGCATAGAACCGGTGAAATCAAGATGTTTCCAGGAAACCGTCGGCACAACAGCTATGCCGAACTTGCAGTCTACATATTTTTCAATGCATTTCAAGTCATCTATGTATGTGATAGTGTTCGGATGGAATCCATATTGATCACAGTGAGACATTAAAATACGGACGATATTGGAATCGGGTGAGAGAAACAGAAAATTCTCATAACGTAGTTCGGGAAGTGTAACGGATTGACGTCCGGCCAGTGGATGGGAGGCGGATACAGCGATTTTTAACGGTTCCTCGACAAGAGGGACGCATATGTCATCATTTTCCGTGGGTGCGAATGCCGATACGCACAGCTCGTACTCGGTGAAGTCCCCCGACCTGTGTGAAATAATAAAGCGGACGCTGGGATGTTCATGTTTAAAAGCGGCAATATAGTTTATCAGATTATACCGATGCTGCAGGATAAGACATCTGACTTCACCGCGCAGTACATTGGGATTCTTCTCTTCTCTGATTTCCAAAAGGGATGAATCCAGCGCAAATAAGCTTTTTTGTACTCCAAGGTAGAGACATTTGCCTGCTTCCGTCAAAGAAAGTTTGTTTTTAGTTCGGTTAAAGAGAGGGGTGCCCAATTCCCGCTCCAGTTTAGAAATGGTTTTTGACATGTCTGATTGCGGGATCATGTGATAGATGGCGGCATGAGAAATGTTCTCCATCCGTGCGACGGTGACAAAATAACGTAATTGAAGCAGTTCCATTAATACATCTCCTTTACTGAAGAGTGAATAAATGGTTACGTATGAAAGAACGATGTGCAGAAGGCGGTAAAAAGCAGCTGTACAAAGTATAAAATAATTATAGCACAACGCAGTTTTACTGGAATATATTTGGAAAAATATATTTGAAATTGTTATGTATTTTCAGGACTTGATAATACGGGGTTAAGAAAGAAGGGAAAGATATGTTAAAAAGGAGTAGTACAGAAACAAAACAGGTAAAAGCAATCAACCCAATGCTTATTCTTACAGCATTCCTGGCAGTAGCAGCAATAGCTACTTATATTATACCGGCAGGTTCGTTTGACCGTGTGTCAAATGAGACGACTGGCTATTCAATGGTGGAGCCGGCAAGCTTCCACCGAGTGGCACAAAATCCTATCCAATTCTTTGATTTTTTTATGGCAGTCCCAAAAGGCCTTGCATGAGCCTCTCTTTTCTGATATGGCGATAAGATATGAAATATTAAAAGAACGAAGGAAAAACCGGTTTCAGGAAAGTTAGTACCCTGAAAATCGGTTTTAATTGTTATTTAATTGTATCCAAGGCTTCGATATGATAAAATGATCGGCGGAAGGATGAAACTTATCTTATAGAAAAAGGGCAGGAGTTTGAAGGGATGTCTTCAGACAAAATATTACTTGACTCCCAGTTACAATTGCTCTACAATTTACACAAATGCGCAGTGATAAGATGCGGTTATGAAGGGCTTGATCATGAATATTATAAAAGCGGCAAATCTCGTTTTTGATTATATCAGGCGGGATGAAGAAGATAAAATAGAAGAAGTGAACCGGGCTATCGATCACGTGGATGTGGAGATAGAAAAGGGGAGCTTTGTGGCGGTCCTGGGACATAACGGTTCGGGCAAGTCCACATTCGCAAAACATATTAACGGTATTTTGATTCCGACGGAGGGAACGGTCTGGGTGTCTGAGATGGATACGGCGGACGACGATCTTCTGTGGGATGTGAGAAAGACGGCCGGGATGGTGTTCCAGAACCCGGACAACCAGATTATCGGCAATGTGGTGGAAGAAGATGTGGGCTTTGGCCTGGAGAACATCGGAGTTCCCACCGAGGAGATCTGGGAACGCGTGGACAACAGCCTTAAGGCAGTGGGGATGACGGCTTACAGGAAGAAGTCTCCCAACCGTCTGTCGGGCGGACAGAAGCAGAGGGTGGCGATTGCGGGTGTCATGGCGATGAAGCCACAGTGCATTGTCCTGGATGAGCCGACTGCAATGCTGGATCCCAACGGCCGCAAAGACGTTATCAGCACTGTTCGGGAACTGAACCGGGCGGAAGGGATTACCGTGCTCTTAATCACCCATTATATGGAAGAAGTAATCGATGCGGACAGGGTGATTGTCATGGACGGCGGAAAGATTGTTATGGACGGGACTCCGAAGGAGATTTTTTCCAGGGTGGACGAGCTTAAGAGCTACCGTCTGGACGTTCCCCAGGTGACGGAGCTGGCCTATGAGCTGAAGAAGAGCGGAGCTGCGCTGCCGGATGGAATACTCAGGAAAGAAGAGCTGATGGAAGCGTTGCTTCCGCTCTTAAAAGAGGAATAAAGATATGTCGATTAAGGTTGTAGATTTGAATTACACATATGGAGTGGGGACTGCCTTTGAGCAGCATGCCCTGAAACATGTGAATTTTGAGATAAACGACGGTGAGTTTGTCGGTCTGATCGGGCATACCGGTTCTGGTAAATCCACGTTAATCCAGCATCTGAACGGACTAATCCGTCCTACCAGCGGGGATATCTTATATCACGGGACAAGCATTTTCAGCGATGGATATAAGATGAAGGAGCTGCGGAGTAAAGTTGGGCTTGTATTCCAGTATCCGGAGCATCAGCTTTTTGAGGCCGATGTGTTTTCCGATGTCTGTTTTGGCCCGAAGAACCTGGGCTGTACGAAGGAGGAGACGGAGAAAAGGGCCAGACATGCGCTGGATCTGGTGGGAATGGATGAGAGCTTTTACGAGCAGTCTCCTTTTGAGCTGTCGGGCGGACAGAAGAGAAGGGTGGCAATTGCCGGGGTTCTGGCTATGCGTCCGGAGATGATGATTCTGGATGAGCCGACGGCAGGGCTGGATCCGCAGGGCCGTGATGAGATCCTCGATCAGGTGGAGAGACTGAACCGCCAGCACGGTCTGACAATTCTTCTTGTTTCACACAGTATGGAAGATATGGCCCGCTATGTAGACCGGATCATGGTGATGAACCATGGGGAGAAGGTTTACGACGACACCCCGCGGGAAGTGTTTAAACATTATAAGGAACTGGAGGGCATGGGCCTGGCGGCGCCTCAGATTACGTATGTCGTGCAGGAACTCAGGGAACAGGGAATCCCGGTGGATGATACGATTACGACCGTGGAAGAGGCGAGGGATGCGATTCTTAACCTCCTTCGGGAGAGGGGGAGGCTTACGTTATGATTAGAGATATCACGATCGGACAGTATTATCCGGTAGATTCGACGGTTCACCGTCTGGATCCGAGGACGAAGCTGTTCGGGACAATGATTTATATTATTTCACTTTTTTTTGCAAATAACCTTTGGTGTTATCTGGTTGCCACCCTTTTTCTGGCTGTGGTAATCCGGGTATCGAAGGTTCCCTTCAAATTTATTGTGAAGGGGTTAAAGGCGATTGTCTTCCTGCTGCTGATCAGCGTCAGTTTTAACCTGTTTTTGACGGAGGGGCGCGTGATTTTCCGTCTCGGTTTCCTGAAGATAACGGCGGAGGGGCTGAGCCTGGCTTTCTTTATGGGACTGCGCCTGATGTATCTGGTTCTGGGTTCATCCATCATGACGCTGACCACGACTCCCAACCAGCTTACGGACGGTCTGGAGAGGAGCCTTGGATTTTTAAATAAAATCCGTGTTCCCGTTCATGAAGTTTCGATGATGATGTCGATTGCGCTTCGTTTTATCCCGATTCTGATCGAGGAGACGGATAAGATTATGAAGGCTCAGATGGCCAGAGGGGCTGACTTCGAGACGGGTAATCTGATGCAGCGGGCAAAGAGCATGATACCGCTTTTAGTTCCCCTGTTTGTTTCCGCATTCCGGCGTGCGACGGATCTTGCCATGGCTATGGAGGCCAGATGTTATCGCGGCGGCGAGGGAAGGACGAAGATGAAGCCGCTTCATTATGAGAAAAGAGACAGGGCGGCCTATGCCGTATTCATTGTCTATCTGGCGGCCGTGATCGCGATCCGCGTTGTCCTGTAGAAGAATCACGGCTACTGTGCACGGAGGGAACAGTAACGAATGACGGCAGGAGATGAAAGATGAGACGAATTAAACTGATTGTAGCTTACGACGGGACAGCTTACTGCGGCTGGCAGATTCAGCAGAACGGCGTGACAATAGAGGAAATATTAAACAAGGCTCTGACAGGACTTCTGAAGGAGCCTGTTGCCGTTATCGGCGCAAGCAGGACGGATTCCGGCGTCCATGCGAGAGGCAACGTGGCTGTTTTTGATACGGAGAGCCGGATTCCGGGTGAAAAAATCTGTTTTGCCCTGAACCAGCGTCTTCCAGACGATATCCGGATCCAGGCATCGGAGGAGGTTCCGCTCACCTTTCACCCCAGAAAGGCCAACTGTACAAAGACTTATGAATACAAGATCATGAACCGGAAAATCAGTATGCCGCTGGAACGGCTTTACAGCCATTTCTGTTATTTTGATCTGGACGTGGGCAAGATGAAGAAGGCGGCCGCTTTTCTGGTAGGAGAACATGATTTTAAGAGTTTCTGTACAACTCGTACCCAGGCGGAAGAGACGGTAAGGACTATTTACAGCCTGGACGTCGATAAGGCAGGGGACATGATTACGATCCGCATCAGCGGCAGTGGTTTCCTTTACAATATGGTCCGCATTATTACGGGAACACTTGTGAAGGTAGGAATGGGAGTTTATCCCCCTGAGCATATGGAAGAGATACTGGAGGCCAGAAACCGGGCGGCAGCGGGACCGACAATCCCAGCCGAGGGTCTGACACTGGCGAGCCTGGATTATGAGAAGGAACTCCGGCCTTATCTGGAAGGGAAGAATAAACACTGGCATTACGTTCTGGATCAGAGGGAAGTAAGCGGGGGCGGTCCTGCCTATCTTACAATACACCGCTGTGAGGACGAAGAGTTTGAGGGCGTTGTGAGGCGCGTGGTGCACCAGGCATACCGGAATGGAGCGAGGCGCGTGTCGGTGGCAGATGAAGAAAAAGAGCGGTTCAGGGACGGAGACAGGTATGGATTTTATATTGTAAAAGAAGATGGCGGATTCTGGATGTGTGATGAGGCGGGACTGGATGAGGGCGTTATTATGGGTGTGAAACAGTAATTAAAGATGCGGGTGTAAACCGGCGGTAAAACAGAGAATGAGGACGCGGAAACCGCAGTCCTCATTCTTTATTGCAGCCGGCCCTAAAGTGTAAGGCTGATTCAATGCCAATACCGTTCTGTTATTTTTCTATGCCCTCCCGTCCCGTTTTGTTGACGAACCCTCCCCTACCACGTATAATTAAGGACAGGAAAAAAACGGAAGAACATGCCTTAAGGCATGCCGGCATAGTGGGGGGGAAAATGAGCAAAACATTTGTTTATCTGGTCTATTTCGGACTTTATTCGCTGGCAATTCTTATTATAGGAAAATCATCCTTCGGGGAGAGCGATTCCATCTCAAAGTTTTTTGTCGGAGAGAGGAAAATCGGCGTCTGCCGGCTCTTTTTTACATTTGTGGGAACCTGGATTTCGGCGGCCACGATTCTGGGGTATACGGGAAACGTGTACCAGAACGGTGTGGCCGTCATTTCCATGTCCGTTATTCCATGGTTTATCGGAGCCGTGATGCTGTATGCAATCAGTGACCGGCTCTACGACAACGACATTTTTACAATTCCCCAGTTAATTCGCAACCGGTACGGCTCCAAGGGGCTGCAGATTGCCTCGGCCCTTTTGATGTCGGGCGGATATGTGATGTATCTCGTCATGCAGATAAAGGGGTTTGGCATTGCCGCCTCCAACCTGCTCAATATCGACTACAAGGTGGCCGTTTTTCTGGTGTATCTGTTCATCCTCTATTCCACCTTTGGCGGTTTTAACTCCGTTACCAAGACGGACGCCGGGAATCTGGTGATGCTTGCAATCAGTGTCGGGGTAATCTACTTTGTCATTGTGGGAAAAGTGGAGGGAACATGGCTCCTGACCGACGGCACCGTGGCCCGGGAAACAATGAAGGCCGGAGCGGTGGTGGAACAGAAGGGACTGTTCCGGGATTATTCCCCTCTTATGTATATCTCCATGTTCTTCGGCTGGGGGATGGGGCTGGCTACGAATCCCCAGTATATGGTCCGAATTATTGCGGCAAAAGATAAGAAAACGGCAAAGAGGATGCTTCTCTGCGCTATGGGGTTTCTCGCGGTATTCTATTTCGCCCTGACCCAGATCGGTCTGGGACTTAAAATCCTGTTTCCCCATCTGGAGACATTCTGTGCAACGGACGACATCTTTGTCTACGCGATTGATCATCTGCTCCATACGAGGTTCAGCGGCTTTTTCCTGATCAGCGTGATCGGAGCCTGCCTCTCTACCGCCAACTCCCAGCTTCTGCTGATTGGCTCTATGCTCTCCTACGACGTGGCCGGCCAGTTCGGAAGCAATGGGATGAAGGAGGAAAAGCTCCTGGTCCGGGCCAGATGGTTTATTTTTATTGGCGGCACCTTGTCCCTGATTCTCTCCATCAATCCGCCGGGTAATATCCTCTTTTTCGGGGCGGATGTATGGGGAGCATTTGCAGTGGTTTTCACACCGCTTATTTACGGCGCCCTGCTGTACCCGAAGGGGACAAAAGCAGGGGCCTATGCGGCATTTATAACGGGAGTCCTCTGTTCACTCCTGCTTTGGGGGAGAACCACCAGGGTGTATTGGGCTTTTCCGGCCACGGCCTGTTCCGTCTTTGCATACCTTGCAGTTTCGTACATTGAGAGAAAATGGGGGACGAGAGATGAAATGGCTGAGTGATAGACTGTCAAAATGGTTTTTCCAGATAGAAAATGAAATCCTGGTTCCCTTTTTATTTGTAGGAATCATCGTAATCTGCGGGTTCGGCGCCATTTCCTATTACAACGGCTACACGATGCAGAGGGACAACCAGAAAGCAATGGCGCTTCAGATGTTTGATGAAATCAACAAGGACGTCAATTTCCTGACCGGGAAAATCAGCGAGGACGATCTGAGGGAGAAATACAGATATTACGGGCGCGGATATATCAGAATCACAGATGAAAACGGAACGGTTCTGACCTATGAAAGCAGCGCAGCATCCGACCGGGAGGTGTTCCTCACCAATGAGACGGGCAATAAACTGGGATGGAAGCTGGAATTCCTGATAGACGGTAAGACATTTGGGGAGGAGATCCTGGAAAAACAGAATTATGTGGTGGTCGGAGCGATTGCGTCTCTTCTCATTATTATCCAGGCCAGTATTTTTATTTCCCACAACATTACAAGGCCCATCAGGAGCATGAGCAGCACCTGCAGGGAGATCAATAAAAATAAGGGGAATTACAGAAATTACCGGTTTGAGTCGGTCAAGAGAAAGGATGAGATTGGCCAGCTTGCCGTTACATTTGAAAGCCTGCTCCGCAATATGGACAACTACACCAAGATGGAATATACCAGTAAGATGTCCGCCACCCTTGCCCATGAAATAAAAAATCCAATCGCAGGGATACGTTCTGGCATCCAGCTTCTGAAGGACAGGGCGGCCAAAGAGGGAGACAGGATGCTTTGTGAGAGCATGATCAAGGAGATCGACCGGGTGACGGCTCTTATTATGAACCTGTTTACCCTCTCTGTGAAAAAGGAGTCCCCGAAGGAACTGGTATCCTTTGAAAAGGTGATTGGCGAGATTGCAATGATTTATTCCAAGGGGCCGGAGGGACAGAAAGTCACGATGGAAACCGGTGTTGAGGAGGGGCTGACCGGTTATCTGAATGAAAATGAATTCCGCCAGATTGCCCATAACCTGATCAGCAACAGCATCAAGTCCATCCCGTTCGGGACGGATGGACGGCTTAAAATCACAGGAAAGAGTGACGGCAGCAGGGCATTGATAGAATTTCAGGACAACGGAAAAGGCATGAGTAAGGAGGAGCTGTCCCAGGCCATGGAACCATTTTACACAAAGAGCATCAATGGAATCGGCATCGGTCTCGCAATTGTCAAGAAACTGGTGGAGCAGAATGGAGGCACTCTGGAAATGACCAGCGCCTGCGGGGAAGGAACCTGCGTGAGACTCAGATTTTACAGGAGGGAGGAAGACTATGAAGAAAATATTAGTCGTGGATGACGAATTTCTGATCCGCTATACACTGGAAGAGGGGCTAAGGGACAGGGGATACGATGCAAAATCCGCAGGAACCATTGAGGAGGCCGTAGAATGCGTGAAAAGTTTTCATCCCAATGTAGTGATTCTCGACAACCTTCTGGAGCACAGCGTGGGAATCGATGAGATTGCGACCTTTAAGGGAATGGACGACGACATCCAGGTCATTCTCATGACGGCTTACGGCTCCGTATCCCAGGCTGTGGAGGCAACCAAGAGGGGAGCCTATGACTATGTCCTGAAACCGTTTGACGTGGATGAGATCGACTTTATCATTAAAAGATGCCTGGAGCAGATGAAACGGAAGGACTCCCTGGAGTTTTTAAAAGGAAAATCCCAGGATTTTACTGGAGTCAGCGAGGCGGTCTGTCAGATCCGCTCCCAGATTAAGGTGCTGGGAGAGAACTCTTCCGTCAATGTCCTGATCCGGGGAGAGACGGGAACCGGCAAAGAGGTGGTAGCCAGGCAGATCCACGACTGCAGTGACAGGAGGGAAAACTTGATGGTCAGAATCAACTGCGGCGCTATTCCCGAAAACCTGCTTGAAAGCGAGCTGTTTGGCTATGAGAGGGGAGCTTTTGCCGGTGCGTTAAAGACGAAGAAGGGGCTGATCGAGCTGGCAAACGGGGGAACCGTTTTTCTGGATGAGATAGGAGAACTGCCCCTGGCCATGCAGACAAAACTCCTGGCATTTTTAGATGACAGGAAATATAAACGGATCGGCGGGCTGGAAGATATCGAACTGGATGTCCGAGTGATTGCGGCCACGAACCGGAACCTGGAAAAGGCCATTGAGAGCAAACAGTTCAGGGAAGATTTATTTTACCGGCTCAACGTCATGCAGATCGTAATTCCGCCGCTTCGGGAGAGACGGGAGGACATACCGGTCCTCTGCGATTATTACCTCGATTACTACAATAAATCGTTTGCCAGGAATATTGAAAAAGTGGAGCCTGATTTTATGAGGGAGCTGATTCTTTATGACTGGAAGGGTAATGTCAGGGAGCTTAAGAATATTTTCGAACGCTGCTTTTTATTCAGCCAGGGCAATGTGCTGGAAAAACATGTGGAACTGACGCCGGTTGAAAAAACCGAGGTCAGAGGCAGCGGAAACTGTTATTACCTTAAGAATCTGGCCGAAGGGCCAATCAGCCTGGAACAGGAGGTTTCCATGCTGGAAAAACTCTACATGGAGCAGGCGCTTAAGCTCTGTAACAACAACCTGACAAAGGCAGCGGCCCTCCTCGGAACGACCCGTTTTTCAATGAAAAGAAGGATGGAGCGGGAGGAATAGGGACCGGGCGGATGTGAACAGTGCAAAAAGTCACATCGTGCAAAAACGCACGCAAAATTCGTGCGTTTTTGCACGATTTTTGCGTTAATAAGAAAGAGAAATAAATATAATCGAAATTAATATTGAAAAAAATGGAAAAGTCAGATAAAATAATACTGTTGGGACTGAGAGGTCCAAGGGGCAAAGACAATGAGCAAGGTAAGGAGGATAAGACTATGTATTATGTGGATCTGAACAGTGATTTGGGAGAGAGTTTCGGCAATTATACGATTGGTATGGACGGTGAAATTCTTAAATATGTATCGTCCGCAAACGTAGCATGCGGATGGCATGCAGGTGATCCGATCGTGATGGAGAAAACGGTTGCCACTGCAAAGGAAAATGGCGTAGCCATAGGAGCCCATCCGGGATTTCCCGACTTAATGGGGTTTGGAAGAAGAAATATGGTGGTTACTCCGGAGGAAGCAAAGGCTTATGTGAAGTACCAGCTTGGGGCTTTAAAGGCATTTACGGACAGCCATGGGGTTAAGATTCAGCATGTAAAACCGCACGGCGCGCTCTATAATATGGCAGCTGTTGATGAGAAGCTGGCAAGGGCAATGTGCGAGGCAGTTTATGAAGTAGACAAAGATATTATTTTCATGGGTCTGGCCGGTTCAAAGATGATCGAGGCGGCTGAGGCGGCGGGCCTTAAGGCAGCCAGCGAAGTATTTGCAGACAGGGCATACAATGACGACGGCACTCTGGTTTCCAGAAAATTGGAGGGCGCTGTAATTAAGGATAAAGAACTGGCAATCAAACGCGTTGTAAGAATGGTAAAAGAAGGAAAGGTAGAGAGCATCAACGGCAATGACATCGCCATTAAGGCAGATTCCATCTGTGTTCACGGTGATAATCCAAAGGCTCTTGAATTTGTCAAAAATATCCGCGAAACTCTGATCGCGGAGGGCGTAGAGATTAAAAATCTCATGTAAGGGGAATGAAAATAAAGCTTTAAAGTAATCTAAGGCGAAGGAGATATATATGGGAGAGAAGAAAAAGAATAATATGACGGTCCTTCTGGGTGCCGCGTTCCTGATGGCCACATCGGCAATCGGACCCGGTTTCCTGACACAGACGGCTACATTTACGGGCCAGTACGGTTCTGTATTTGCAATGGTTATCATCTGTACGATTCTTCTGGATCTTACAACACAGTTAAACATCTGGTCGATTATCGGAGTTTCCGGTATGCGCGGCCAGGATATTGCCAACAAGGTACTTCCGGGACTGGGATATTTTATCGCATTCCTTGTTGCCCTCGGCGGCCTGGTGTTCAACATCGGTAACGTCGGCGGCGCGGCTACCGGACTAAACGTTATGTTCGGCCTTCCAGTCAAGGCGGGCACAATCATCGGCGGGGCCATCGGTATTCTGATTTTCCTGTCCAAGGATGCGAAAGCAGGAATGGATAAGATGACAAAATACCTGGGAAGTATTATGATTCTCGTAGTACTTTTCGTTGCATTCAAGTCCAAACCTCCGGTAGGAGAGGCAGTGACGAGCGTCTTCCGTTTTTCTGAAGCTCCGGGACTGGTATTCCCGATGATTACGCTGCTTGGCGGAAGCTGCGGCGGATATATTACATTCTCCGGCGCCCACCGTCTTCTTGACGCAGGTTTTTCAGGAACAAAAGACCTTCCGGAAGTACGTAGATCCGTTCTGATGGGTATCGGCGTATCCGGCACAATGAGAATCTTATTATTCCTTGCAGTCCTGGGCGTTGTTACGGCTATGCCGCAGGTTGTCGGAAGCGATGCATGGGTGGCCAGCCCGCCGGCAGCAGCATTCCAGGCAGGCGCGGGAGTGATTGGCTATAAGATTTTCGGCCTCGTAATTTTCTTTGCGGCTTGTACGTCCATTATTGGTGCGGCTTATACATCCGTATCCTTTTTA
This sequence comes from [Clostridium] symbiosum, assembly GCA_036419695.1. Lineage (NCBI taxonomy): Bacteria > Bacillati > Bacillota > Clostridia > Lachnospirales > Lachnospiraceae > Otoolea > [Clostridium] symbiosum. Next base: position 4,779,341 of record CP143946.1, on the reverse strand, counting down.
AAGACACTGCATCCGTTTATTATGGCAAATGAGAAATGGTTTGTAATCGGATTTATCGCAGTATCAACTGTTATTATGACTTTATTAGGACAGCCGGCAACTCTGCTTGTACTGGCAGGTTCCGTAAACGGACTGATCCTTCCTCTGACTCTTCTGACCATTCTTCTGGCCAGCAGGAGAAAAGACATTGTGGGAGAGAACTACAAACATCCTATGATTCTGATTGTTCTGGGAATCGGCGTTGTTCTTCTGACCGGTTATTCAGGCATCAAGGCACTTCCGAAGATTCTGACTATCTTTGGATGATAAATTATAACTGTTCCGTCGGGCGGGGATTTCCTGCCCGGCGTCTGACGAATTCGGAGGGAAATAAATGAGCGAAGTAAGATACCTTGTATCGGGCGACTGCTCTGTATGCGTAGAGTTCGGCAACGAGATCAGCCCCGATATCAACAAGAAAATCAGGGCATTCAAAATTGCTGTTGAAAAAAGTGGTATTGAAGGGATCGTGGAGACGGTTCCCACCTACCGTTCCCTGCTTGTCTATTACAAGCCGGAAATCATCAGCTTTAAAGAGCTTTCCGAAAAGTTTGAGGAGCTGATGGGCTCCCTGGACAACATTGAGATTCCGCCGCCATCCGTAATTGAGATTCCGGTTCTCTATGGAGGAGAAATGGGCCCGGATATTGTAAACGTGGCCGAACATAACGGAAAGACAGTCGAAGAAGTAATAAAGATTCACACATCGGAAGAATATCTGATTTATATGATAGGATTTATTGCCGGGTTCCCATATCTGGGCGGCATGAGCAAAGAAATCGCTACTCCAAGGCTTAAAAGCCCAAGGGTAAAAATCGACGGCGGCTCTGTTGGAATCGCCGGGGAGCAGACCGGTATCTATCCGGTGGACTCCCCGGGAGGATGGCAGCTGATTGGAAGGACTCCGCTTAAGCTTTATGACGCGGAGCGCGAAAAACCGGTGCTTCTGGAGGCTGGACAGTACATAAAATTTAAGTCCATTACCCAGGATGAGTATGACAAAACACTGAAAGCTGTGGAAGACGGCAGCTACCAGTATGTTGTATACGACAAGGAGGTGTAACGATGGGCGTCAAATTTTTAAATGGAGGATTCCTCACAACAATCCAGGATATGGGACGTGTTGGCTACCAGGAGTCCGGTATGTCCGTATCAGGCGTCATGGATCAGCGCTCTGCGGCGCTTTCGAATATCCTTGTTGGAAATGACGAGAATGAGGGTGTGCTCGAAGTCACACTGATGGGGCCGATGATGGAGTTCACGGCCGACAATATCATTGCGGTGACGGGAGCGAACCTTGGACCGAAGTTAAACGGCAAGGATCTGCCGATGTACCAGGCAGTGCCGGTACACAAAGGCGATTCCATGAGTTTCGCCGGAATGTTCAGTGGCAGCAGGGCCTATGTGGCTTTTGCGGGAGGGCTGGATATTCCTCTTATTATGGGAAGCAAGTCCACAAATCTGAAATCCAAGGTAGGAGGATTTGAGGGCAGAAAGCTGGGAGCGGGCGACGAGATCGCATTTACCGACCCGAAGACCACACTTCCGAATATGTATCTGAGAAAGGTAAAAGCCGACGATTTTACCCCGACGGAGCAGGAGCTGCGCGTTGTGATGGGACCGCAGGACGACTATTTTACCGAGCAGGGAATTAATACGTTCTTAAGTGAAACCTATACGTTTACCAATGAATCGGACCGCATGGGCTGCCGTTGCGAGGGTGAGGTAATTGAGCATAAGAACGGAGGCGACATCATCACCGACGGTATCGCTTTCGGTGCAATTCAGGTTCCGTCCCACGGCAAACCAATCATCATGATGGCCGACCACCAGACGACCGGAGGCTACACAAAAATTGCCAGTGTGATTTCCGTGGATCTCCCGAAGGTGGCACAGTCCAGGCCGGGATATAAAGTAAAATTCAAGAAGGTTTCCATTGAGGAGGCCCAGCGGCTGTATATTGCCCAGGTGGAAGAGTTTAAAGCGCTCAAAGAAAAACTTTCCAAAGCGCCGGAACCGTGTGCGGAGCGGGATGCGGCGATTCAGGTTGCGGTAGCCCACGAGGCGCGCAAATACTGGAGCCGGGCGGGCAAGTATAAAGTCCGGATCGACGGCGAAGAGTTTATCGTCGAAATCCAGGAGGAAAGAGAAGGCCTGCGGTAGCGGCATACCGGAAATTAGAACAGGGAGGTAGATACCCATGAAAGATTACAGCAAGACATCACCGGAAGAAATATGGAAACTGATCCGTTCGGGAGAAATTGATTATCCGACAGCGGGAATGTGTGCGGGATATGCTCAGGCAAACCTGGTCATCCTGCCCAAACAGTATGCTGAAGACTTTAAAGAGTTCGCAAGGAAAAATCCGAAACCATGCCCAATCCTGGAAGTGGTGGAGGGAACTCCCGATGTCCACGACATGGGAGAAGGCTCCAATATCGTGACCGATATTCCGAGATATTTTATTTACAGGGACGGCGTCAGGGCGGAGGAAGTGACCGATGCCTCCTCCTATTGGCAGGATGATTTTACCGGTTTCCTGATCGGCTGCAGTTTTTCCTTTGAGGAAGCGCTTATGAAGGCGGGAATCGAAGTGCGCCATATCGCGATGGGCTGCAATGTACCGATGTATAAAACGAATATCCAGTGCGAGAAAGCAGGTGTATTTGAAGGGCCCACGGTTGTCAGCATGCGCCCGATGACTCCGGAGAATGCAAAAATCGCCAAGGAGATTACCGATCGTTATCCAAATGTTCACGGAGGTCCGATTCAGATTGGAGATCCGGAAAAAATCGGAATCAAGGATATCAACAAGCCGGATTACGGCGACAGCGTTGAGATCCGCGAGGGAGAAATCCCGGTATTCTGGGCCTGCGGCGTAACTCCCCAGGCTGCGATTGAGAATGCAAAACTTCCGCTTGTTATCACCCACGCGCCGGGACATATGTTCATCACCAATGTGCTGAATACGGAGCTGAATGATTTCCTGGAGGCTAAAAAGAAGAAATAGCGGAAACTGCTTAAATAACAGAAGCAGCAGTAAAGTTGCCTTATCTAATTATGTATATAATATAAGGAAAAAAAGTTCATTACAAAAAAGCGGCGGGAAGAGGAGAGATGTTCCGGAAAGGGAAGCTCTCCTTTTCTCTTTGTGTTGAGGATTTCGTTGAGATGCGAGGACGCCTCTGTAAGACGGCGGACGGGGGAGTGGGAGGGTGTGTATGAGTTTTCAGTCCCGGTTGGTGGGTTGTGGTGAGGGGGAATCCAGGAGAAAAAATTCCTACGGGAACTCGCTCCCGCTTGTGGAGCGCACAGCGGATGCTAAGACGTCAAAGAACGCCGTCTAAGCACCGGTGGGCTCCAATGTCCCCTTCGGAATCTTTTCTCCTTCCTTCCCCGGGCAGGTTGTCGACGGGACTGAAGACTCAGGGAAGGTGTTGCCCCGTCCGCCGGCTTCAGGGGCTGATTGTCTCTTTCGTCAAGTAAGGGGGGAGGTATTGTCGCGTCCACTATGTAGTCGTGGTAGCGACAGTAGTCCCCGCACTCGTATAATAAGTTTATAGCCAGTTAACATAGGCTGTAAACTTATTTTTTTCTAGTATAGATGTAAGGAATTTCTATGTTGTCATATCAGGAGGGGTCTCCTCCAGGAGTGCTGGTCCATCCTTTTCTCATCTATACTGTTTACTGGTTACTTTCTATCAAAGCCTCCCGGTGCTATAATGGTTCTCAGTGGAATCTTAGCTAAGGTCACTGCTGCCCCCGCATGCAAAGCCTTTGGCTATTGCTTATCAAGCTTGCAGCCCAGACGGTGTGCCATGACTGCTTACACAAATGCTGCATCACCAGTTCCAGCCTCCAGCAGGGTATTTCTACTGGTTCAATGCTGATATCGCGAGGTTGCAGCCGGTACACCGAATCGGGATAAGCTTTGGCTATGTTTCCCCATTCTTACATGAAAGGTGGTGATTACACATGAAGAAAACCGATTACCTGTCAACGCTTTTTGTTGGAATCGACATTGGTTCCCGCTTAAACGTTATCTCTGCTTTGAATTTCGAGCAGGACTTCCTTATCCGCATGGTCCCCATCCCTAACGCCCAGTATGGCGCTGAGAGGATGGGGCAGATGATAGTGGAAGTTCTGGAACAGCACCATGAGTTCCTTTCCGTTATCATCGGTTTGGAGTCTACCGGTTTTTATGGCGTCCACATTGCCAATTACCTTTCCACCTGCGAAAGGCTGGCCCCTTTCGGCACGAAGGTTTACTGCCTTAACCCCAAGGAAGTGGCAAAGTACAAAGGATCCTTCAATTCCCTTGATAAGAACGATGGGATCGATTCCTTTGTCATTGCCGATTTCGCCAGGGTAGGGCGGATTAAAACCCAGCCGTGGCGTGGGGCACAGTATCTTGCCCTCCAGCGCCTTACCAGGCACCGGCTTCACATTACGGAATGTATGGCCAAGGAGAAAACCTACATGCTCAACAACATCTTCCTCAAATTCAGTGAGTTTGCCATGCTGAACAAGGAGGAACATCCTTTTTCTGACAAATATGGTGCCACCGCAGAAGCAGTCCTTACGGAATACCTTTCGACCGAGGCCATTGTAAATGCTTCGGTCGATGAGCTGGTTGCATTCATCAGCTCCAAGAGCCGTGGACGAATCTCCGATCCGGAGCAGACCACTTATCTGCTTCAAAAGGCGGCCACTAATTCCTACCGGCTGGACAAGTGTCTTTATGAACCGCTGACGGTCTCCATCGGGTGTTCTTTTAACTGTATCAATGCATTTGAAAAAGAACTCAAAGCAATTGATGATGCCATTTTAAGGACGGTGAAGGGGCTGAACCCTACCGAGTACCAGATCCTCAACTCCGTTCCCGGAATCGGCAAGGTTTATGCCAGTGGTATCCTTGCTGAAATCGGCACAATCAAGTGTTTCAAAAACAACGATGCACTTGCCAAGTATTGTGGCATTGTCTGGAAGGAAAACCAGTCCGGGATATTTGATGCAGAAGACACGCCTATGAATAAAGCCGGCAACCGTTATCTGCGTTATTACATGATAGAGGCCGCAGGCAGTGTCATGAATCACTGTCCGGAATACAAGGCCTTTTATGACAAAAAATTTGCTGAGGTGAGAACCCATCGGCACAAACGAGCACTCGCGTTGACTTCCCGTAAACTGATACGTATGCTTTTTGGACTGCTGGACAAAAGCCAACTCTACTCTGTGGAAAAGAGTAGGTAATCCATAGTATATACCGAACTTACGTTTCTTTTGAATCGTAGGTCTATTAAAGTTACCTTTCTTATAGAAAATCTTTTTCATTTACCTCTTGACATTTCACCAAATTGCTTGAAGGAACAGAACAAATCAGCGGCCGCAGGCCGGAGTTTGGGATGGCGAAAACCTTCGCGTCTTCAGTCCCGGCCCATAACCTTCCTGTGGGGAAGAAGGGAGAAAAAGATTCCGGAGGGAACCTGGGAGTTCATCGGCACTTACCGAGGTTTTTTCGAGGTTAGTGTCCGCTAGGTACTCCAAAGAGCGCAAGCGTTTCCCGCAGGAACTTTTTCTGCCCGAATTCCCCACCCGCGACAACCTAGCACCCGGGACTGAAGACTCATCCCCTCCCACTCACCATCCCGCCCCCTGACCGTCACCGGCGGCGTTCTCCTTCCTCAATTAAATCATAAATTGTTGAAAAAACCTTGATTTTAAAGGAAAAAGAGGTTGACACGTCCGGCAGAGTGTAATATAATGTATAACTGTGACATCAGGAGAAAGTGCCTGTACCAATGCCCCGGAACAGACATTTTATGATAAAGTTAATCTCAAATATCTGATAGTAAAACAGGAGGTCAACCAATGAAGAGTTATATGGCTAGTCCAGCAACAATCGAGAGAAAATGGTACGTAGTTGACGCTACAGGATATACATTAGGTCGTCTGGCATCAGAAGTAGCAAAGGTTTTAAGAGGTAAGAACAAACCGATCTTTACACCACACGTAGACTGCGGTGATTACGTAATCGTGGTAAATGCAGATCAGATTAAAGTAACAGGCAAGAAGTTAGATCAGAAGATCTATTACAACCACTCTGACTATGTAGGCGGCATGAGAGAGACTACATTAAAAGAGATGATGGCTAAAAAACCTGAGAAGGTAATGGAATTAGCAGTTAAGGGAATGCTTCCAAAAGGACCTTTAGGAAAGAGTATGCTTACAAAACTTCATGTTTATGCTGGTCCAGAGCATGAGCAGACAGCTCAGAAACCAGAAGTTTTAGAAATCAAATTTTAATTAAAGGTGCTGGAAGGAGGAAACAATAATGGCTAACGCAAAATTTTACGGAACAGGCAGAAGAAAAAAATCTATCGCCAGAGTATATATTGTACCAGGTACAGGTAATATCACAATCAACAAGAGAGATATCAATGAGTACTTCGGCCTTGAAACACTTAAGGTAGTTGTACGCCAGCCACTCACAGCAACAGAGACAGTCGATAAATTCGACGTAATTGTTACTGTACGCGGAGGTGGATTCACAGGACAGGCAGGAGCTATCCGTCATGGCCTTTCCAGAGCTCTTCTTCAGGCTGACGCTGATTACAGACCAATCCTCAAGAAAGAGGGCTACTTAACACGTGACCCAAGAATGAAAGAGAGAAAGAAATACGGTCTCAAAGCAGCTCGTCGTGCTCCACAGTTCAGCAAACGATAAGAAATCATATTGTTCAGAACATTTTTGGTGCTCAGAACACTCTACAACATCCCAAGACATTTTGTTTTGGGATGTTTTTTTATACTATTGTGGTATACTAAAAATATGAGCACAGGTGTTTTCTGGGAAACATATCTGATAATAGGTAGAAGGATGTTGCAGCATATTATATATTATAGAAAATTAGAAAGGATAGATACGATGGACATAATAAAAGAAAGAACTGGAAAAAAACATTCTGTTAAAGTCATATCATCCACTGACCAGAAAAAATATATATCTGATAAGGATCTTGAGATGGATGCAAGAGCTACACAGGCGGTCAAAGCAGCGCTTGCAAAAGCAGAATTTTGCAAAAAACCAGTAGCAAAATATGATCTTAAAACAAAAAGGGTCTATGTAGAATATGCAGACGGGGAGAAAAAACGTGTCAAATAAGAAACCGATGATTCTGATCTTGGCGGGACCAAATGGCTCTGGTAAGAGTACCATCACACAGTATCTTGAAAAGGTAGGGACTTATACGAATGCGGATGATATCGTCTCATCTACAGGAATGAATAATGAAGACGCAGCAAAGTTTGTAGATGACAGAAGATACAAGTCGATTGATAAAAAAGAAGACTTTACCTTTGAAACAGTATTATCATCGGATTTTAAACTGAAAATTTTAGAGAAAGCAAAGGCAGAAGGATATTTTATTAAGTGTATATTTGTTCTTACGGTTGAGCCTTATATCAATGTTGCCCGTGTTGAAACCAGAGTGGGATCCGGCGGTCATGATGTAGAAGAAAAGAAAATAATAGAACGTTATCATAAATCACTTGGTAATATAAGCCGGCTTATGGAACTGTGTGATATTTTACACGAGTATGACAACACGATTGAGTCGGTCAGAATTGTACGTAAGCATAAAGAGGACATATCAATTTTTCCAAATGATTTATGGTCGGAAGATGAGATAATGGGTTTAATTGAATAAGCAGGATTATTGAGACTAAGAACCTTCCGGGATTCACCGGAAGGTTTTTTTGAGTGGCAATGAAAAGTTCGTGAAGCATGCTTTTTGTTGTTTGATTACGATAAGATTTTACATAACCTGGTAGCACAGTGCACACAGGCCTTACATTGGACAGTTATAATAACAGCAGGGAGAGTAGTCCCTGCTGTTATTATAACTGCCTGAAAAAACTACTTCTCAGGCATGTCTGATTATCATATGATAGAGCAGGTAAGAAAATTGCCTGAAAGAAGGAGGCCTGTGAATGATTAAAACCTACGTGGTGGATACGAATGTTCTGATTCAGGCGCCATATGCGCTGAATTGTTTTGAAGATAACCAGGTGGTGCTTCCGGTCGTGGTATTGGAGGAACTGGATAACCTGAAAAAGGCCGAGGGGGAGAGAGGCAACAATGCCAGGACCGCCATACGCCTGCTGGAGCAGTTGAGAGTTTCCGGAGATCTGCTCAAAGGGGTCGGACTGCCGGGGGGAGGTACGCTGCGGGTGGAAAAAAACTTTGTGGATGTGAAGCTTCCCAGAGATCTTCCTGAGGAGAAGGCGGATAACAGGATTTTAAAGGTCTGCAAAGGCCTGTCGGAGCAGGTTTCCGGGGGGAAAGAGGATGAGCGGGTAGAAGTGAAATTACCGGGAGAAGGGGGGCAGCCGGGGGAAGCGGCTCAGCCGGAGGAAAAGGGACAGGTGATTCTTGTTACAAAAGATATCCTTCTGCGTATCAAGGCACAGATTATCGGTATCAGAGCAGAGGACTTTACCACAGAGCAGGTTTCAGACAAAGGTGGGCAGTATCAGGGAAGGACCGAGGTCTATGTCCCTGAGGATTTGTTTCATGCGTTCAAAAAAAACGGAATTCCCATGGACGCGGTTTACACGGCGGATTCGGAGGGGAGCCATTCCGGTGTGAGGCTGGAGGAAAATGAGTTTGTCATCCTGAAGGCAGATCAGTCTACGAAAAAAACTCAGCTCGGCCGGGTGGAGAACGGAGTAATCCGGGAATTGGAATTTAAGAAAACCCGCCCCTACGGTGTCAGCCCCAGGAATGCCGGGCAGTATTTTCTCCAGGAGGCGCTGATGCAGCCGGCCTCTAAAGCACCCCTCGTAATTATCAAGGGTATGGCGGGAACGAGCAAGACATTTTATTCTCTGGCCGTGGGACTGGAAAAACTGGTAAATAACCCAAATGGAGAGTACAGGAGAATCCTGGTAAGCCGCCCGAACGCTCAATTTGACACGGACATCGGCTTTCTCCCCGGTACCGAGCAGGAGAAAATTACACCGCTTATGAGACCGATTATCGACAACCTGGAGCAGTTGATTGATTCCAACGAGGAACAGCGGTACTCCAATGAAAAAGAACTGAGCGATAAGATAGAGGAACTTTTCGACCGGGGAATAATACAGGCGGAGGCGCTCAATTATATCAGGGGACGCTCCATTGTAAAAACGTATCTGATTATCGACGAGGCACAAAACATGACCCCCAACCAGGTAAAAGGAATCATCACGCGTGCCGGGAAAGACACAAAAATTATTCTGCTGGGAGACCCCAACCAGATTGACCGCCCTTATCTGGATGAAAAGACAAACGGACTCAGTTATGCGGCGGAATACATGAAGGGAAGCCCGCTCTGCTGGCAGCTCACCATGACTGCGGAGGAATGCGAGCGTTCCCTGCTGGCCATGGATGCGATAAGGCGGTTATAAGGGGAGTTAGTTGAGATGCGAGGACGCCTCTGTAAGACGGCGGACGGGGTGGTGGGAGGTTGGATATGAGTCTTCAGTCCCGGCGGTTGGTTGTGGTAAGGGGGAATCCGGAGAAAAAAATTCCTGCGGGGACGCGCTCCCGCTTGTGAAGCGCACAGCGGATGCTAAGCTCGAAAATACCTCGCCAAGCACCGGCGGGCTTCAAGGTCACCCTTCGGAAAGTTTTTCTCCTCCTTCCCCGGGCAGGTTGTCGACGGGACTGAAGACTCAGCGAAGGTGTTGCCCCGTCCGCCGGCTTCAGGGGCTGATTGTCTCTTTCGCCAAGCAATTTGGTGAAATGTCAAGAGGTAAATGAAAAAGATTTTCTATAAGAAAGGTAACTTTAATAGACCTACGATTCAAAAGAAACGTAAGTTCGGTATATACTATGGATTACCTACTCTTTTCCACAGAGTAGAGTTGGCTTTTGTCCAGCAGTCCAAAAAGCATACGTATCAGTTTACGGGAAGTCAACGCGAGTGCTCGTTTGTGCCGATGGGTTCTCACCTCAGCAAATTTTTTGTCATGAAAGGCCTTGTATTCCGGACAGTGATTCATGACACTGCCTGCGGCCTCTATCATGTAATAACGCAGATAACGGTTGCCGGCTTTATTCATAGGCGTGTCTTCTGCATCAAATATCCCGGACTGGTTTTCCTTCCAGACAATGCCACAATACTTGGCAAGTGCATCGTTGTTTTTGAAACACTTGATTGTGCCGATTTCAGCAAGGATACCACTGGCATAAACCTTGCCGATTCCGGGAACGGAGTTGAGGATCTGGTACTCGGTAGGGTTCAGCCCCTTCACCGTCCTTAAAATGGCATCATCAATTGCTTTGAGTTCTTTTTCAAATGCATTGATACAGTTAAAAGAACACCCAATGGAGACCGTCAGCGGTTCATAAAGACACTTGTCCAGCCGGTAGGAATTAGTGGCCGCCTTTTGAAGCAGATAAGTGGTCTGCTCCGGATCGGAGATTCGTCCACGGCTCTTGGAGCTGATGAATGCAACCAGCTCATCGACCGAAGCATTTACAATGGCCTCGGTCGAAAGGTATTCCGTAAGGACTGCTTCTGCGGTGGCACCATATTTGTCAGAAAAAGGATGTTCCTCCTTGTTCAGCATGGCAAACTCACTGAATTTGAGGAAGATGTTGTTGAGCATGTAGGTTTTCTCCTTGGCCATACATTCCGTAATGTGAAGCCGGTGCCTGGTAAGGCGCTGGAGGGCAAGATACTGTGCCCCACGCCACGGCTGGGTTTTAATCCGCCCTACCCTGGCGAAATCGGCAATGACAAAGGAATCGATCCCATCGTTCTTATCAAGGGAATTGAAGGATCCTTTGTACTTTGCCACTTCCTTGGGGTTAAGGCAGTAAACCTTCGTGCCGAAAGGGGCCAGCCTTTCGCAGGTGGAAAGGTAATTGGCAATGTGGACGCCATAAAAACCGGTAGACTCCAAACCGATGATAACGGAAAGGAACTCATGGTGCTGTTCCAGAACTTCCACTATCATCTGCCCCATCCTCTCAGCGCCATACTGGGCGTTAGGGATGGGGACCATGCGGATAAGGAAGTCCTGCTCGAAATTCAAAGCAGAGATAACGTTTAAGCGGGAACCAATGTCGATTCCAACAAAAAGCGTTGACAGGTAATCGGTTTTCTTCATGTGTAATCACCACCTTTCATGTAAGAATGGGGAAACATAGCCAAAGCTTATCCCGATTCGGTGTACCGGCTGCAACCTCGCGATATCAGCATTGAACCAGTAGAAATACCCTGCTGGAGGCTGGAACTGGTGATGCAGCATTTGTGTAAGCAGTCATGGCACACCGTCTGGGCTGCAAGCTTGATAAGCAATAGCCAAAGGCTTTGCATGCGGGGGCAGCAGTGACCTTAGCTAAGATTCCACTGAGAACCATTATAGCACCGGGAGGCTTTGATAGAAAGTAACCAGTAAACAGTATAGATGAGAAAAGGATGGACCAGCACTCCTGGAGGAGACCCCTCCTGATATGACAACATAGAAATTCCTTACATCTATACTAGAAAAAAATAAGTTTACAGCCTATGTTAACTGGCTATAAACTTATTATACGAGTGTGGGGGAGGTATTGTCGCGGCCACTATGTAGTCGTGAACCTTTTACCTATTGAATATGTTTCAGGCTGAATTCGGAGATAAATCCAAAACTAAATTTAATGTGTAAACAAAAAATTGCATGGTTATGTAAGGATAGGATAGGTCAGGCACTAAAGAGCAGACTCATCAATTTAATACCAAACGGGAGGCACTCTCCTGAAATTCAAGGAAACGTAGTGGTAGCGACAATACCTCCCCCCTTTTGAAGGAATAAGAACAATTCAGCGGCCGCAGGCCGGGGATCGGGATGGCGATAACCTTCGCGTCTTCAGTCCCGGGCCATAACCTTCCTGTGGGGAATCCGGGAGAAAAAGATTCCGAAGGGAACCTGGGAGTTCATCGGCACTTACCGAGGTATTTCACGAGGTTAGTGTCCGTTATGTACTCCAAAGAGCGCAAGCGTTTCCCGCAGGAACTTTTTCTGCCCGGATTCCCCACCCGCGATAACCTGCAAACCGGGACTGAAGACTCACAACCTCCCCCTCACCATCCCGAACCCCGACTCCCGGCGGCGTTCTCTTTCCTCAATAAATCCCCTTTTATATCGGAGCCTTAACAAACTTATTACACATTTTCCTTCATTCTATTGAGAATTCTCTCAGCCAGTGTTATAATTCTTCCAATTGCAGTAAAAAAGTATACGGAGATATGAAAAGAAAAGGCACACCGGAGGAGGTGTGCAGGGAAACAGAGGTTTGAAATGGAAAAGAAACACATGTTCAGCAACAGGGATCTGCGGAAATTACTGGTGCCGCTGGTAGTGGAGCAGATACTGAATTCATTGATGGGAACGGCGGACAGTATTATGGTCAGCAACGTGGGATCGGCGGCCATATCGGCGGTTTCGTTGGTGGATTCGATCAATATTCTGGTGATCCAGGCGTTTTATGCGCTTGCCGCAGGAGGAACGATTATCTGTTCGCAGTATATCGGCCAGGAAGATCACAAGAATGCCAACCGTTCGGCGAAACAGCTTGTATTTGTCGTTACGACGATCTCCATCGCAGTCACCCTGCTTTGCCTGGCTTTTCGTTTCCCTCTGCTAAAACTGATATTTGGGCAGGTGGAACCGGCCGTCATGAGCGCGGCACAAATCTATTTCTTCTTTACAACACTGTCCTTCCCGTTTATCGCCCTCTATGATGCCGGATCGTCGGTCTACAGGGCACAGGGGAATACAAAGCTTCCCATGACAATCGCAATTGTCTCCAACGGGCTTAACATCTGCGGGAACGCTATCCTGATCTGGGGATTTGGTCTCGGAGTAGCCGGAGCGGCTATTGCAACCCTGGGTTCACGCGTTATTTCGGCCGTTGCCGTATTCATTTTCCTTAGGAAAAAAGATCAGATGCTGGTAATCCGGGATTATTTTAAAATACGTCCCGATTTAAAAAAGATAAAAATGATTCTGGCGGTAGGGGTTCCAAATGGTATTGAAAACGCCATGTTCCAGTTTGGAAAGCTGGCGATCCAGTCCACGGTATCAACACTTGGCACCGTTGCGATTGCAGCCCAGGCCATGACGAATATTATGGAGAATTTAAACGGTATTGCGGCCATCGGAATCGGAATCGGCCTGATGACCGTGGTGGGACAATGCATGGGCGCCGGCAGGAAAGAGGAGGCCGTCTATTATATTAAAAAGCTGACCGGTCTGGCAGAGATTGTTATTATCATCAGCTGTCTTGCCGTTTTTGCACTTACAAAACCAATTACATATCTGGGCGGGATGGAAAAAGAAAGTGCAGATATGTGTTTCTATATGGTGGGCTGGATTACTCTGGTGAAGCCATTTGTCTGGACCCTTGCGTTTATTCCGGCCTATGGATTGCGGGCGGCGGGAGATGTGAAGTTTTCCATGGCCACCTCCTGCGTCACGATGTGGGTCTTCAGGGTGAGCCTCTGCATTTTCCTGTGCAGGCAGTTTGGATTCGGACCGATGGCTGTGTGGATTGGCATGTTTACGGACTGGACAATGCGCGCTATCATCTTCTCATGGAGATTTTTCAGTAAAAAGTGGATGTGCCACAAGGTTGTTTCATGATACATAAGCGGGTTCAGGAGTAACGATCCGGGAAAAAGTAAAGGCGCCGGTTCGTTACCGTTTCAGATAAAACAATAAGAATGGAGAAGGAAAATCGGAGGATAACGGAAATGGAAGTGGGGGGAAATGTATATGGAGAAGCAGGGCTGCTGCACTATGGAGACAGGGTGGGGCTTGCCTGCTGTTCGAATGGGCTGTCGGAGGGCGACAGAACATCTTTGAAGCTGCTGAAAGAAAAACTGGCTCTCATCGGACTGGAGGCGGTGGAAAGCCCTTTTTTATACAGAGGGGAGACCGTATTCAGCGGTACCGGAAAAGAGCGGGCTCATGCACTGATGGATTTTTACAGGGATGAGACGATTAAGGCTGTGTTCGACCTGTCGGGTGGTGACATGGCCAATGAGATTTTGGATGAACTGGATTTTAAAATGATCAGTGCTTCCGATAAGATTTTTTACGGATACAGTGACCTGACGACTATCATCAACGCCATTTATACTAAAACGGGAAAAAAATCTGGTCTTTACCAGCTGAGAAACCTGGTGGGATGCTGCGGTGAGAAACAGGCCCGCGAATTCCGTGAAACCATGATGGAGGGGGGAAAATCCCTGAAACACTTCAACTGCCATTTTCTGAGAGGGAGCAGGATGGAGGGAACGGTGATAGGAGGCAATATCAGATGCTTTTTAAAACTTGCGGGAACGGCTTTCTGGCCTGATTTTAAAGGCAAGATCCTGTTTTTAGAGTGCAACGGCGGACAGGTTCCCCAGGTGGTGACTTATTTCAGCCAGTTGAAACAGATGGGAGTCTTTAACCAGGTGTCGGGAATCCTTCTGGGAACATTTACCGCAATGGAAAATAAGGGGATGACGCCGACTGCGGAGGAGCTCTTATTAAACGTGGTCCGTCCGGAATTGCCCGTTGCTAAGACTACCTGTATCGGCCATGGGAATGATTCGAGATGCCTCATGATAGGGGAGCATATGAGAATCCAGAAGGGATGCGGCCCGACGTAATTTTGCGGCGGGAAATGGCGTTATTACCGTTTCTGTGCATCTTTTATTGCCGTTTGGCCGAAGGCGGACGGTAACAAGAGCAGGCAGGAACAGGGTTTTTGCTTGATATCCGGATGGCAAAATGGTATAATGGCGGCATTACAGTATTGGACTGAGCGAGAAAAGTTGAGAAAAACCCTTTGTGAATTCGGGAGGAAGATAGCATGTTGAATTATAAAAAATATAAAAGAGTTCCGGTAATTGATTTCCCTGAGAGAGAATGGCCCAATAAAGAAATTGAGAAGGCGCCCATTTGGTGCAGTGTGGATCTGCGCGATGGTAACCAGGCGCTGATTGAACCGATGGTAGTGGAAGAGAAGATTGAACTGTTTAATCTTCTTGTCAGAATGGGATTTAAGGAAATCGAGATTGGCTTTCCGGCGGCATCCCAGATAGAGTTTGACTTTTTAAGGCAGCTTGTTGAGAGAAGACTGATCCCGGACGACGTGGTGGTCCAGGTTCTGACCCAGTGCCGCGAGCACCTGATCAGACGTACCTTTGAATCGATCCGTGGAATTAAAAAAGCGATTGTACATATTTACAATTCCACGTCCACTCTTCAGAGAGAAGTGGTATTCCATAAGGACCGCGACGAGATCCGTGAGATTGCCATTGAAGGGACAAGACTGGTCAAAAAATATATGCAGGCCTTTGACGGCGAGGTAATTCTGGAGTATTCGCCGGAGAGTTTTACCGGTACGGAGCTGGATTTTGCCCTTGATATCTGTACGGCGGTACAGGAGGAATGGGGACCGACGCCGGAGCACAAGATGATTATCAACCTGCCTGCCACGGTTGAGATGACAACACCGAATGTTTATGCAGATCAGATTGAATGGATGAATAAGCATTTCAAGAATCGCGACAGTATCATTCTGAGCGTCCACCCGCACAACGACAGGGGAACCGGCATTGCGGCCGCAGAGCTGGCGCTTTTGGCCGGAGCGGAACGCATCGAGGGAACTCTTCTCGGAAACGGAGAGAGAACCGGTAATGTGGACATTCTGAATATTGCATACAATATGTTCTCCCATGGAATCGATCCAAAGCTGGAGATTGAAAATATTAAAGAAATCACGGAAATCTGTGAGCGCTGTACAAAGATGCCGGTCGATCCGAGACATCCCTATGCAGGCAAACTGGTATTTACTGCATTTTCCGGTTCCCATCAGGATGCCATCAACAAGGGAATGCAGGCCCTCGGAAGGAGAACGGACGGAATCTGGGAAGTTCCTTATCTTCCTATCGATCCGAGCGATATCGGCCGCGAATACGAGCCTGTCGTGCGTATCAACAGCCAGTCCGGCAAGGGCGGCGTTGCTTTTGTCATGGACAGTTTTTACGGATTCCGTCTACCCAAGGGAATGCACAAGGAATTTGCCGATATTATCCAGGGGATTGCGGAGAAACAGGGAGAGGTGGCTCCGGAACAGATTATGGACGAGTTCAGCAACAATTACCTGAACCGCAAAGAACCGATGCATTTCAGAAAATGCCAGATTACGGACAAGGAGTACGAGGGCGGCGGATTTGCTACGGTTGCCCATCTTACCTTTACGGATCACGGAGAAGAACGCATTATTGACGGCGTAGGAAACGGTCCTATCGATGCAATCCAGAGAGGACTTGAGGATGCCCTGGGAATCCAGATACGCGTACTGGATTACGACGAGCACGCACTCCGCTCCGGTTCCGGCGCCCAGGCTGCTTCCTATATCCATCTGATGAACGTGGAGACGGGGGAGACGACATACGGTGTCGGCATCAGCTCCAATATTACGAGAGCTTC
Source organism: [Clostridium] symbiosum (assembly GCA_036419695.1). NCBI lineage: Bacteria > Bacillati > Bacillota > Clostridia > Lachnospirales > Lachnospiraceae > Otoolea > [Clostridium] symbiosum. The sequence goes on along the minus strand of CP143946.1, from coordinate 4,762,781 downwards.
CATCCGCGGTATCTTTAGTGCGGTGAACAGATTATTTTACTAGGTAAAAGAACATTTACCGGAAGTAACGGCGGCATAGGCGGCAAAACAGCGGTTTGCGAATCAGTAACCGGTCGACCGTATGTTGGTAATGAGATGTTAATAGAAGTGATGTTAATAAAAGAGATGTCACTAAGACAGGCGGCATACTGCGTTATGGCAGTATGCCGCCTCAGCTTGTCTACAAACTATATTTTCCTTATATCAGGAGTTTGAGGGTGTAACCCTCATTTCAAATCACGTAGGAGGAATTCAGTTCTTCCTTCGGTGACTAGAATTTATGCGATAGGTTTTTCTTCAATCATGCTTACAATTCCATTTTCCACATCAATGAAAAAGGGCATTCCAGGTGTGGAATCTTTATATGTGCCCAGATAACGGACGAATTTTTCTTTGTCCGTAGTCTCGATTAAAAGTTCTTTCGGGTCGTCGGAAGAAACAAAGTCACGTCCCCAGTCGATGAAACGGTATAGGGTCTGGTCGGTCAGGGTCAGAATGGTCTGAGACCGGCTTGGATTGTAAATATAGTATCCGTCCGGCATATCCTGTTCCGACAGCTTCAGTTCCCGTACTCTCTCCGTATCTTCCGGTGTTATCCATTCCGCTATATCTACATAAAGTCTGTCTTCGTCCAGCCGTTGTATAAAAGCACAGAAGGGACCTGAAATCCCGTCTGTCTCCTCTGCGCGGAAGATGTGCCATTCTTTATCCTCTGATAGGACCATGATCATGCCATCGCCAAAATCCCGTGTATATGGATTCCCAATACAGCCAAAATTGGACTGCCCTTCGATATCGGGAGTTTCATCCGGTTTCAGGGAGGCGGTGATATGGCCGTCCACACTGCCTGCATCGCCCATGGGACCGATTTCGGAAGTTCCGTAATAAAGTTTTCCGCCGGCCATGAGAAGATGGCTGCTGAATTCGTCTTTTGGAGCGGCGCTGTCTGACAGCCCGTCTTTTATTTGGGCAGAATCTGTACCGCTGCTATCCGTATCGGTAAAGGATACGGTGATAAACAGGACACGGTCATATCCGCGTTCCTGCAGCTCGGGCAGGTTGTAGTAATCCGTGACTCCGGCGCTTGCAATGGAGCCGGACTGGGTGCTTGCCACCATGGCGATAGATAACGGCTCATTATACTCAAAAGAAGAAAGCGCTCCAAGGTGGCTTGTGACACTTGATTTGTAACCGGAAGTGGTATCTACCAGACAGGAGTATCTGCCTCCGTCCCAGGAGACGGTGATCTCATCCGGATCCATGAGGATAGAAAATTTGCCCTCCTGCGGAGCCGGGCCGCCTGCACTGGCTATGCTGGTGAGAGTTCCGTCTTTGAATTCTTCGATATGAAAGAGCAGCTCCTTCATTTCACTGCCTGTTTTGTATTCATAGAGCCAACTGTTGGAATGTGTGTCCAGCAGGGAGACAAGTTCCTGTTCTTCACTGGTGAGCGTCACTTCGCTGATTTCCATGGAGGAAGGGGCGGGACTGGAAGAACTACCGCCCCCGCAGGCCGTCAATATGATTCCGGCAGCCAGCAGAATAGCGGCCGGAATTATGGATGGAGGCGGGAAGGAGAGGGGGGTATGCCGGGAAATATCATGGATGTTTATCATTATTGCTCCTTTCTGAAGCCGAATGTTTGATAGATAGCAAATTTATCAGTATTGTTTTTATCAAGCCGGATTTAAAAAGGCACAAATCCGTTTACATTATTTTACCATATTAGATTCTGTGGTGTTTTACTTTTTTATTGCGGAATCCTGAAGTTATCACGCTGTATGCAGAAAGAAACAGATTTTAAAATTGTATAATAATTTTTATAATTGTGCTTGCAAATCATTTTTAATGGAATTATCCTTATTTCAAGGATATCCTTTATAATTTAAAGGAGGAAATTGATTTGATGAATCAGGAGAAAATTAAAGAGTTAGAAAATATTATTAAAAGCGATTACAATAATATCGCCGGTATTATGGTACAAAAAAATGGAGTAAATTTATATGAAAAATATTTTAATGGTTTCACTGCGGACACTGCGTTCCATGTGTTTTCAGTGACAAAAAGTATTTTTTCCGCGCTGGTAGGTATTGCCGTTGATAAGGGCTATATCAAAAGCACGGACCAGAAAGTAATGGATTTTTTCCCGGATTACAAGGTTATACCGGGAGAGAAGACGGTCTATGATGTGACAATTAAACATCTGCTTACTATGACTGCACCGTATAAAACGGCAATGGAGCCGTATGAGAAGTTTTTCTCTAGTGAGAACTGGCTGGAATTCGCCCTCGGCTTATTGGGAGGTGAAAAGCCGGCGGGAGAATTTGTGTATTCCCCGATTGTCGGTACGCATATTCTTTCCGGCATCCTGGCAAAGGCAACGGGGCAGCCGATACTGGATTTTGCATCGGAACATTTGTTTACGCCGCTGGGAATTGAGATTAAGGAAAATGTGGTGCTGGCTACCAAAGAAGAGCATATTGCATTCGGCATGAGGGATACTCATACACGCGGGTGGGTGGTCGATCCACAGGGGCTTAATACGGCCAGCTGGGGGCTGACGCTGACGCTCACTGATCTGGGAAAAATAGGCAGTTTGTACCTGGACGGCGGGATAAAGGACGGGAAACAGATTATTCCTGCCGGATGGATCGAGGAGAGCACCAGGGAGCAGAGCCGATGGAATGAACTGTCATATGGATATTTGTGGTGGATTATTGATAATCAGGCTCACATTTATGCCGCACTGGGAGATGGGGGAAATGCGCTTTATATCAATGAAAAGAATAAAATGGTTGTAGCGGTCGCGTCTCTCTTCCGACCGGAGGTGAAGGACAGGGTAGAATTTATTACAGAGGTAATTGAGCCGATGGTTGAGGAAGAACAGGGATGAAGGCCGGGCGGGCAGATGAATGGAACAGTGATAAATGTATTTAATTACTCTGAATTGTTGACAATCTCTTGACTTGTTGTATACTTGAAAGTAGAAAAACCTGGAGGGAGATTATATGAAGCTTGATCAGGGCAATAATTTGAGCGAAATGGTGTACCATTATTTACTGGATATGATTTTATCTATGAAAATCAAGCCTGGGGACAGAATCCCGGAGGCTAAGATTGCCACTCAGTTTGGAATCAGCAGAACGCCTATCCGGGATGCGATGAAGCAGCTCGCGAATGACGGCATTCTGAATATTTATCCGAACCGGTTTGCAGAGGTAGCCAATTGGGATGAAGCTCTTATCAAGGAGATTGGGATTACCCGTGCCCATTTGGATAATCTGGCTGCTAAACTGGCAATATTTTATGGCAGCAATGCAGATTTTAACCGGATGATGGAACATGCGAAAAATTGTCTTCAGGCGGCGAATGAGGATGATGTGGCAATGAAGATAAAAGAGGACTGTGCCTTCCATCTTGAGCTGAGTGTGATATCGCGCAACCGGCAGCTGATTGAGTTTCAGAAAAAGGTATATTTAAAAATTGAGTTTCTGCAATCCTGGAGAGGCGATTTCCTGGAAAATCCGGTGGAACAGTACCGTCAGCATGAAGAGATAGTGGCGGCGCTGGTGGAGAGGGATGAAAAGAAGGCAGTTCACTTACTTACCCGCCATAATATGCATTTTCACAATCTGGAAAAAGATTTTCCCGTCGCTTTTTTTGCATAGCGTAAGGAAAAGTCCTACAAATTGATTTGGGACGATTCTCCGGGAATAAAACAGGGATGACAAGGCATTCGGACTATAGAAAGAGAATAAAAAAGAGGCTTTCGTTGAGCATATTGCCAACGGAGGCCTTTTTTGCTTACAGGTAAAATGAGTATAAAAATGAATGAAAAATTGATTTTATTAATTTGATTGTTGTGAGTTATTACTAAAAATGAGAGTGAAAAGTAGACAGTTTAAACAAATTGTATACAATTAAAGGAAATGGTATTGACCTTTGTTTGTGAAATGTTATAATGAAAATACAAGTGAAACGGAAATGATTCCGAAGAGGAGAGGTAAACGAACAAAGGAGGAAATGTCTATGAAAAAAATGCTCGCAGTTCTTATGGGGACATGTTTAACCGTCAGCGCCCTGACCGGGTGCTCCAGTGGGAAGGCGCCCGAGACTACGAAAGCTGCCGAACAGAGTGAGGCAGAGGAAACAAAAGCGCCAGAGGAGGCAGAAACTGAGGCAGCAGCTCAGGCTGGGGAAAAGATTGTGGTAGCCAATTTGCCGAAATCTGTAGGAGGCGCATGGTTTAACCGTATGGCGGTCGGTATTGAAAAATACGGACAGGATACAGGCAATGAAGCGTTCCAGACAGGCGCGGACAAGGGCGACGCTGCACTTCAGGTAAAAGAAGTTGAAAACCTGATTACCCAGGGTGTTGATGTACTGACAATTGTTCCGGTATCCCCGGAAGCCCTTGAACCGGTCCTTAAAAAGGCCAGGGAACAGGGAATTATTGTTATTTCACATGAAGCACAGGGAATCGTGAACGTGGACTATGATGTGGAGGCATTTGACGGGCCTGCATATGGAGCCCATCTGATGGATAAGATGGCGGAAGCCATGGGAGAAGAGGGAGAATATGTGATGTGCGTTGGTTCCCTTACCGCGAAATCCCATATGGCATGGGCCGAAGGCGCGGTGGCACGCCAGAAGGAAGCGTATCCGAATTTGACCTGCGTCAATGAAGATGCCTTTGTGGAGACGAACTATAATCAGAAAGCATCTCAGGAGAAAGCAGCCGAGCTTATGAAAACATACCCGAATCTCAAGGGCATGTTCGTAACTTCTGCAACTGATCTTCCGGGTTATGCGCTTGCAGTTGAGGAAGCCAGCAAACAGGGGGCAATCGCTGTTGTCGGCAACGGTCTTCCAAGTGCGAATAAAGATTATATCGAATCCGGCGCACTCACATTCCTGGGATGCTGGGATCCTGCGGACAGCGGCTATATCATGGCCAAGGTGGGAGAGATTTTAAAGAGCGGAGGCACAATAGAAGAGGGGATGGATTTGGGAATTGAAGGTTATCACTCCATTAAGCTGGATGGCAACGTGATTATTGGTGAGGCCTGGAGAGATGTAACAAAGGATACCCTGGCGGATAACGATTTCTAAATGACCGGAACGGAATTCTTAAGAAGGCTGTCTCAAATATTTTTGGGACAGCCTTTTATGATGATGGCGGCAAAAGAGGTGTAATCTATGAAAACTCCAGTTTTAAAGGTATCGGGTATTAACAAATCATTCTCGGGCCACCGGGTGCTGAAAGATATTAATTTGACCGTTTATCCGGGGGAACGGCTTTGCCTGGTGGGAGAAAACGGGTGCGGAAAATCTACGCTGATTAAAATTATCTCGGGCGTTTACAGGGCGGATTCAGGAACAATCGAATTGAACGGCCGCAGTTACACGGAACTTCTTCCCACCGCATCAATTAAAGAGGGCATTCAGGTGATTTATCAGGATTTTTCCGTTTTTCCAAATCTGACTGTTGCGGAGAACATTTCATTGGGAACACAGCTTGTGGAGGGAAAACGTCTGGTAAACTGGAAGCGGATGAGGCAGCAGGCGCAGGCAGCCCTCGACATGATCGGCGTGAAGATGGATCTGGATGAGGAGGTAAGCAGACTTCCGGTGGCACAGAAGCAGATCATAGCCATTTCAAGGGCAATACTTCAGAACGCAAAGCTGATTATAATGGATGAGCCTACGACGGCTCTCACCAAGAAAGAGATAGAGCGGCTGTATCAGATTATTTATGGCCTGTCGGAAAAAGGGATCGCAGTAATCTTTGTCAGCCATAAGCTGGACGAAGTATTTACCGTATGCCAGCGTATTGCAGTAATAAGAAACGGAGACATGATTGTCGACAGGCATGTGGAGGAATTTGAACGTGACAAGCTTGTCTATTATATGACGGGACAGGAAATTGAGGTAACTCCGTTCCAATACAGGAAAATCAGTGATAAGCCGGTCCTGGAACTTGAAAAGTGCTGCCAGAAGGGAGCATTTTACGACATCAGTTTCAAACTTTACGCCGGTGAGATCCTGGGAATCACGGGGCAGCTCGGTTCCGGGCGCACGGAGCTGGCAAAGGCGCTTTTTGGTATCGGCAGAATCCATGAGGGGACTTTAAAAATTCATGGTGAAGTGAGAGAACTTAAAAATATACGGTCCGCCCTGGAAAACCATATCGGTTATGTTCCGGAGGATCGTCTGACGGAAGGCCTTTTTATGGAGAGAACGCTGACGGACAATATCAGCGCCTCCATTTTAGAAAGAAAAAAGAAGAAAAACGGAATGCTGGACTTTAAGAAAATGAAAGAAGAGGCCGCACTCAGAATAAAAGAATTAAACATCAATGCGGCGGGAACCGAAGTCCTGGCAGGTACATTTTCGGGCGGGAACCAGCAGAGGGTCGTGATAGCAAAATGGCTGGCCAGCCGGCCGGAAATCCTCATATTGAATGGTCCGTCGGTAGGCGTCGACGTGAAATCGAAGAGTGAGATCCACCGTATTCTGCGGGAACTGGCGGAACAGGGGCTGGCCGTGATTATGATTTCGGATGACCTGGGAGAACTGCTCAGTACAACAAACCGGATCCTGGTAATGAACGGGGGAAGGATGATTTATGAGGGGGAAACAGCTCGGATTACGGCGGAGATTCTGAATGAGAAGATTACGCAGTCGGATGCCGAGAAACCGGATATGATGGGGAGAGATGATGGAGAGATGAGTGACGCGCAGTCAAACGGCGGCCAGTCTAGTGACAGTCCGGTGGGTGATAGACAGTCAAATGGCGGGCAGAAAGGTGGCGGTCGGTCTCATAACGGTCAGACGGGAGAAGGGAAGGAGGCGCCGAAGATATGATGAATTCCAGAATGAAAAAGTTTGTTAAGAGTAATGAATTTATTGTTTTGATTATTCTGTTCCTCGTCATGGCGTTATTTTCCGTGCTGAATCCCTCGTTTCTGACCGTCAGGAATATGTTTGATCTGTTCAGGACGATGATTGTGACCGGTATTTTCGCCTGCGGTGTCATGATGATTATTATCAACGGCGGAATCGACATGTCTTTTATGGCCATCGCTATATGTTCGGCGTATATGACGATCCGTCTGGCTGCTTCAATCGGATATCAGGGACCGATTCTGGTACTGATGCTGATTTCTGCAGTACTTGGAATGCTGTTTGGGTTTCTGAATGCATTTCTGGTCAATAAGTTTGATATACCAATTTTCATTGTTACACTCAGCGTGGCGACGAGTATCAGGGGAATCATACTGAAATTTGTGGGTAATGAATATGTGGCTAGTGCGGAAATGCCGCCCTGTACGATTGAATTTTCCAAGACATACTGGTTCAACATGGTGGACGCGACCGGATCCAGTTACGGGCTCCATTTTTCCGTCTTTATAATGCTGGGAATCATGATTATAACGCATCTGATTCTGAACCATACGATAATCGGAAGAGGAGTTTATGCTCTGGGAGGAGACAGCTCCAGCGCACAGAGAATCGGATATAATCTGACGGGAATCAGGATGTTTATTTACGGTTATGCCGGTCTTCTGGCCGGGATTGCCGGACTTATCTACGTAAGTAATAACCGTATGGCGGATCCCATGAGTTTTCAGGGAGAGGAACTGACTGTAATCGCAGCCGTGGTAATGGGCGGAACCAGTATTTCAGGAGGTAAAGGAACGGTGCTGGGAGTTTTTCTGGGCCTGATGCTGACAAACGTAATAAACAACAACCTGGCGCTGATTAACGTGCCTTCCTATTGGCAGAAATTTACCTTTGGCCTGCTGATTATCTTTGCCGTCCTGGTACAGTCCATAAAGGCAAAGAGAGAGGCCCGCACATAAGGAGGGAAAACGTATGGGTAAAATAAAACAATTACTGGGAATTAATCTGGTGGTATTCCTGATTTTCGCCTGTTTAAAACCGGACCGTTTCCTGACGGCTTACAACTTTGAATCCATGTGCTTCCAGTTTCCGGAGGCGGGGCTTCTGACATTGGGGATTGGAATTACGATGCTGACGGCCGGGGCGGATTTATCAATTGTGGCGGTGGCAAACCTGACGGCAACCGTAAATGGTATTATTCTGCTGCAGTTCATGCCGGAAGGGCTCACGGGAAGCGGTGTGTGGACGTATCTGCTGCTCTGCCTGGCGTCAACGGTGGTAATTGGTCTTGTATGCGGAATTATCAACGGAATTCTGGTTGCAAAGCTGGGAATCTTTCCTATCCTGGCTACATTGGGAACCCAAAATCTTTATACAGGAATCTGCATGGTGCTTACAAAAGGCCAGGGCGTGTTCGGAGTCTTTCCGGAACAGGTCATGTTTATTGGAAACGGGAAGCTGTTTGGGCTGGTGCCAATGCCGCTTATTATTTTCCTTGCGGCCCTGCTGGCCGTGTATCTGATTATCCACAGAACGCCTCATGGACTCAAAACCCAGCTCTTTGGTTCCAACAGGGTGGCCAGTTTTTATTGTGGAATTGATAATGTAAAAACGGTTTTTAAGACATATATGATGTCGTCCATGTTGGGCGCCCTGACCGGAATCCTGATTCTGGCCAGAACCAACTCGGCAAAATACGATTACGGTTCCTCCTACGTGCTGCAGGCCATGCTGGCCTCCGTGTTCGCGGGGATCTCTCCTCTTGGAGGAAAGGGAAATGTGTTTAACATCCTGCTGTCAGTTGTGGCCCTTCAAATGCTGGATTCCGGCTTTAACCTGCTCAGGATCAGCAGCTTTGTGCGTTCTTCAACATACGGAATTCTTCTGATTATTGGGATTCTGCTGGACTATCTGGCGGTAAAATACCGGCAGAAACGGGAGATTGCACGGGCAAATCAGTAGAGCGGCAAGCAAAGGGAGCAGAGATCGGAAACAAAAATTACAGTGAGACAGGAGGTATACGGATGAGGGCAGCAGTATTTGAAAAAGAGGGAGTACTGGTCATAAAGGAAGTTCCTAAACCAGTCATTACAAAAGACGATGATGTAATAATAGAGGTGGAGCTTTGCAGTATCTGTGGTACTGATGTGCATATTATGAGCGTCCCACCCGGCTACAAAGCAACGCCGGGAACAATACTCGGCCATGAATTGGTGGGTAAAATTGTAGAAACCGGAGAGAAAGTAACAACGGTAAAAGTGGGGGACCGTGTTGTATTAAATCCCAATGATTACTGCGGCGTCTGTGATTACTGCAAAAACAATCTTCCCAATTTCTGTGAAAATATTAAGGCCATGGGAATTGACGTAGACGGAGGATTTGCAGAATACGTAAGGACATCAGAGCGCGTAGTATACAAAGTGAGCCGCAAGCTGCCGGCAGAAATAGCGGCATTTGCCGAGCCTCTGGCATGCCTGCTGAACGGATTCGGTAAAATCAGAGTGATGCCAGGGGAAAGCGCCGTGGTGATCGGAGCAGGGACGATCGGGCTTATGTTTACTCAGATGATGAAAGCGGCCGGGGCGTATCCGGTAATAGTCTCGGAGCCAAGCGAATTGAGACGGGAATTTGCCAGGAAATCTGGAGCGGACTACGTGATCAATCCGCTGGAACAGGATCTGGAGGTCTTTGTGAGAGAGCTGCTTCCTCTGGGGGCGGACTACGGTGTGGACGTGGTGGGAAGCCAGATGATGGAGGCGGTCAAGGCGGTAAGAAAGGGAGGCACCGTGCTTCTGTTTGGAGTCAACGCAAATGCAAGGCCGGAGATTATACAGAGCAGGATTACGCAGCATGAGATCGATGTGAAAGGAACCTGGCTGGCCAACGCGACATTTCCACAGGCCGTGAAACTGCTGGAGAGCGGTGTGCTGAATCTCAGTGAATTGATTACCCATACGCTGCCGTTAGAGGATACATTAAAGGGGATTGAATTGCTTAGAAACGGTACGGGAGTTGAAATATTGATTGATCCGAACAGGTAGGAAAAGGGAAATAATGTTGGAAGAAATAGTGCGGTTAGAGGCTGCATTGCAGCAACAGTGTCATAAAGAGCGCAATGGGGCGGGATGATAGGGGGATATACGAGATGGATTTTTTTAAATATAAAGAAGATACATCCCTGGAGGCAAGACGGTATGAAATATCGTTAAAGAGGCAGAGAGTTGACAGAATGCTAAGAGAGAGGGGAATGGAGGCGCTTCTGCTGACAAAACATCCAAATTTCAGCTGGATTACAGCCGGAGGGAAAAGTTTCGTGGCAAACTGTTTTGATGCCGGTGCGGTAGCTGTTTTGATAACAGGGCAGGGGATGTACGCAATCTGTAATGTGATTGAAGAGCCACGTTTGAGAAAAGAAGAAATGCTGCCGGAATTGGGATTTGAACTTTTGGTTTACGGGTGGGAGGAAAACAGACTTGCCGAATTTGTAATAAAACATGTCTCAGCCATGGATAAAGTGGTCAGTGATATGCCCTGCGGAGGGGCTGTGGTGGCGAACGAATGGATTAGGCCGCTGCGTCTCTGCATGACGGAAAATGAGATGGGCCGCTACCGTTATCTTGGCGACACGATGTCCATGGCATTGGAAGAATATCTTCCGACCATAAAACCGGGAATGACGGAGCTGGAAATTGCAGGCGGAATATCAGACGCACTCTGGAAATATAACATTGAACAGGTAATGCATCTGGTGTCGGCCGATGAAAGAGCCTGCCTGTTCCGGCACGGACTTCCCACGAAAAGGCCGCTTAAAAATAACCTGATAGTTTCTATTAACGGAAGATATAAAGGACTGATTACAACGGTTTCCCGCATGATTCATTTTGGAAAACCGGAGGATTCACTGATCCGGCAGTATAGAGACTGCAGCGAGATGGAGTGTATGGCGGTAGCCAGGGCGGCGGTCGGTGAGGACGAAATTCATATGTACGAAACGTTGAAGCAGGCGTATCTGGATAAAGGCTATAAGGGAATGTTTGAAAAGCACGGCCAGGGCGGCTGTCAGGGATATTGGCCAAGGGAGTACATGATTACGCCGGACTGCCACCATAAGATTCAGGAAAACCAGGCATACTGCTATAATCCGGTGGTGGACGGCACAAAGTCCGAGGATTCTTTCCTCGTTACAAAGTCCGGGCCTGTTTTTATTACAAGACCGATTTCATATCCAAAGCTGGTTTGGGAGATTGACGGAATCAGGATGGAAAGGCCGGATTTATTGGTTGTAGACTGATGATTAGACAAAAATGAGGAGATGGGATGAAGAAAACGGAATTGTTGAATTCGGAAATCAGTTATGTGATTTCCAGACTCGGCCATACACAGCAGATTGCGATTGGAGATGCAGGACTTCCGGTACCGGAAAATGTGAAGAGGATTGATTTGGCTCTTGTAAAAGGAGTTCCCGGTTTCCTGCAGACACTGGATGCGGTGCTGACTGAGATGGAAGTGGAGGGGATAATTCTGGCCTGTGAAATCAGTGAAAGATCCCCGCAGATGGAGCGGGAGATTTTGGAAAGATTCCCGGGGGTGGAAGCTGAGTATGTAGAGCATGAGGTTTTTAAGGAGAGGATGAAGGGGTGCCAGGCCGTGGTCAGAACGGGGGAGACTACGGCTTATGCGAATGTTATTTTGAGGGCGGGGGTGACGTTTTAAGGAGGAAATAATTGGGGAAATTGAAAGAAAAGAAGACACTATAATAAAGAGACAACAAGGCGGCAAGGTTATGTTTGGCAGGCATAGCATGCCGCCTTTCTGCGTCGTAGTGGAAAAGAATATAAAAACAGGATATGATATGACAGACAAGCTGCGAACACACATTATAATTGCTTAGAATTTTGAAAAATGATATGATTATTAACAGAGAAAACAAGGAGGTGCGGAGGTCTTATGCAGGATTCATTAAATTATTATAACGAGCATGCAAGGGAGTTTTCTGATAATACGATAGCGGTTGACTTTAAGAATATGCAGGATAAATTTCTTGCATATCTGGAGCCGGGAAGCCGGATTCTGGACTTTGGGTGTGGCTCTGGAAGGGATACGAAATATTTTTTATCCCGGGGCTACGATACGGATGCTTCAGACGGTTCGGAGGAATTGGTTAAAATCGCTTCCGAATACACCGGAATACAGGTAAGACGAATGTTGTTCCAGGAACTTGATGTAACAGAAAAATATGATGGCATATGGGCATGCTCCTCTATTCTGCATCTGCCGTATGCGGAACTGGCGGATGTGATAATAAGGATGGGGAAAGCGCTGGTACTGCATGGAATTGCCTATACCTCTTTTAAATATGGGAATGGAGAAGGCGTTCGGAACGGCCGGTTTTTTACGGATATGACAGAGGAAAAGATAACAGGACTTCTGAATGAAACGGATGTATTTAAAATAGAAGAGATATGGATAACATCGGATGTACGCCCGGGAAGAGAGGTGGAAAAATGGTTAAACCTGATATTACGGAAGAAATAAAAGTTCAGGATAATATACATTTTGATATCGAACAGAGTGAAGCCATCACCGGGGGAAGGAACAAAAGTAAATTTTTGCTGTACAAGTTAAAAAACAGCATGCCGAAGGCGGAGAGGATTGATATTATTGTGTCTTTTCTTATGGAATCCGGAGTGAGAATGATTTTGGATGACTTGAAGCAGGCACTGGAGCGCGGAGTCAGAATAAGAATATTAACAGGAAATTATCTGGGTATTACTCAGCCGGGAGCTCTTTATCTGATAAAAGACCGGCTGGGTGACCAGGTAGATCTTCGGTTTTATAATGAAAGAAAGCGTTCATTCCATCCTAAGGCATACATTTTCCACCGTAAGGAATTCAGCGAGATTTACATAGGTTCTTCAAATCTATCAAAGAGCGCACTCATGTCGGGGATTGAATGGAATTATAATTTTAATGACAAACGGGACGGGAAGAGTTTTAAGGAGTTTTATCATACATTCGAAGATCTTTTTTACAATCACTCTAATATTATCGATGACCAGACTTTAAGGGAATATTCTCTTAATTGGAAGAAGCCTGCCGTGCAAAGGGATCTGGACAGATATGACAGTGAATCTCAGGAAGAAGATGAGGATGTTGAGGAGGAGCTGTTCCAGCCGAGGGGAGCACAGATAGAGGCCCTCTATGCTTTGAAAAACACCCGTAGGGAAGGTGCGGACAAGGCGCTAATTTTTGCAGCTACGGGCATCGGGAAAACGTACTTGGCGGCGTTTGATTCTATGTCGTATGAAAAGGTGCTTTTTGTAGCACATAGGGATGAAATTCTGCAGCAGGCAGCCGAAAGCTTTCGGAATGTCAGACATTCCGATGACTACGGCTTTTTTACCGGGAAGGTGAAAACAACTGGCAAATCTGTTATTTTCGCATCGGTATTCAGTCTGGGAAAGCAGTCAAGCCTTAACGAACAAAATTTTTCACCGGAGTACTTTGATTATATTGTGATAGATGAATTCCACCATGCGGTAACGGAGCAGTACCGGAATATCATAGCGTATTTTAAGCCACGCTTTTTGCTGGGACTGACAGCAACACCGGAGAGGATGGATGGAAGGAGTATTTACGAGCTGTGTGACTATAACGTACCCTACCAAATCAGCCTGATGGATGCAATTAATAAAGGAATTCTGGTACCCTTCCACTATTACGGTATTTATGATGAAACAGTCGATTACTCATTGATCCGCAGAGAAAATGGTGCCTATGTGGAAAGGGCTCTGACGGCAGGCCTGCTGGCAGACGGCAGACCAGATTTGATTTTCAGGCATTATATGAAATACCGTTCATCCAGGGCACTGGGATTCTGCTGTTCCAGAAAACATGCCGAGGAGATGGCAGGAGAGTTTAGCCTGAGGGGGATTCCGGCTGTAGCGGTATACAGTAATGCGAACGGTGAATATTCAGAGAACCGGACCGAGGCGCTCAGGAAGCTGCGCAGCGGTGAAATTAAAGTAATCTTCTCGGTCGATATGTTCAATGAGGGATTGGACGTACCTGATGTTGACATGGTCATGTTCCTAAGGCCAACGGAATCTCCTGTGGTATTTCTTCAGCAGCTCGGCAGAGGGCTTCGTAAGAGTAAGGGAAAAGAATACCTGAATGTACTGGATTTTATCGGTAATTATGAGAAGGCTGGGGCGGCGCCGTTTTTATTGAGCGGAAAGCCGTATTCCAGGGCGGAGTCGGGAAAAATGCAGCAGCAGGACTTTGAGTTTCCGGACGACTGTATTGTTGATTTTGATATGCGGCTGATTGATTTGTTTCATGAAATGGCAAAGAAAGGGGTTAAAAAAGACGAACTTGTCCGGGAGGAGTATTTCCGTATTAAGTGGCTTCTGAAGGTTAGAATACCAACGAGAATGGATTTGTTTGCCTGCATGGAGGATGATGTTTACAGACTGTGCAGTGGTTTGAAAAACAGTCCGTTTAAACATTATCTGAAATACCTGGAGAGTATTGGAGAACTGGGTAAGATGGAGTCGGGTATTTATAACAGTAAAGGAAATGCATTTCTGGAAATGATAGAAACGACACAGATGAGCAAGTCATATAAAATTCCTGTTTTGATGGCATTTTATAATGATGGGGATGTAAAAACTGAAATCAATGAAGATGATATCTACCGGAGTTACATGAAATTTTATTTCACGGCAAATAACTGGAGGGATCTGGAAAAAGATAAGAGTACGAGTGACTACCGTACTTGGGATGCAAAACGCTGTGCCGATGAGGCACTGAAAAATCCGGTTCGTTATCTCCTGGATTCCGGGGAGGGGTTTTTTGTAAAGAAAGAAGGAGCGATTCTTGCAATGAGTCAGGATATACATGAAGCGGTTAAAATGGAGGGATTTGCGGAGCAGATGAAAGATATTATTGAGTACCGGGCCGCGGATTATTATAGGAAGAGGTATGAAAAGGAAGTGTAGTTTTAAACCTGCAGGGAGTTTTTGAGACTGATATCCCCGGAGTTCAAGGTAAAAGGAATAACATTTAAAACATAACATTTCTCATGATGACAATTTATAAAAGGAGAGGTACGGAATGGACCAAAATTATATTAAATATGGAATTTACCTTTAGAAACACCGGAGGGCAGTATTGATAAAGAGCGCCAAGACCTCTATTATGCTATTTATTGGTGTGATAACTGTAACGTACCTCTCTATAGTGACGTATGCCCTTGCTATGGTACAAAGGGGAGTATGTAGCTGCGGATCTCAGGCCGGTATTTCCTAAGGAGGTTTTGCTAATCGGTATTATTTTAAATGTAATGAATCCATTGGCATTACAAAAATCTTCTGTTTGGAAAGGGAAAGGATTTTATGTTATAGACGGAAAGAAAATACGAATTAATGCTGCAAAACTCAAAAGATTACCAGCCTAAAAGAAGCAGGCATAGCAGGGCCTGTAAAAGTATTTGCAGGTATTCTGTAATATCAGTTAATACACTACCGGATAGGGCTGTAGAATATAAAATTAATAATGAATAATGTGTACGCTGTGGGGATTGTGTTGGACATTTTGATGCAGGATGTTATATGAAAAAAGTTCTAGGAACGAAGCGAAGATGATTTTATTTAAAGTGTAAATCAAATATAAGGGAGTGTAAAATAGAGTGTGAATTTCACTTATGAACTTACACATTCTATTTTACACTTCCCTTTTTAGATTCTGTTCCCCATTGTAACTCTGTTTAATATGGTTTATTTAGAAAAACATCTCTTCACAAATCCTCTTACCCGTTTCGGTTCTGAAGATATTCTGATAAGCCGCATCCGCAGCTTCCGGCTGCAGCCCTTCCTCAAACAGATTTACCAGGAAATCGGCCTCTAAAAGGATCTGATAATCCATCCCGTCCACATCGGAATAGGTGTGGTGATGCCCGACCAGATAGCTGACACGGTCGATGACCGAGGCTCTGAAACCGAGGGAGCGAAGCAGCTTTTCAGCTGGTTCCGGCCCTTCCTGTTCCTGGAGTTTGCCGTTGCAGTACCCATATTTTTCTTCGGCCGGTTTGATTCCGATATCATGGACAATCGCAGCGGCTTCCAGAGTAAGCTGGGTGTCGCCGTCCAGGTTTTCAGAAAGTCCGATGAGCCGTGCAAAGCTGTGGACTTTTAAAAAGTGCTGAATCCGCTTGGGATCACCGGAGTTGTAGTGAATCATTTTCATCATCAGTTCGTCAAGTATATCCATTTGAAAATTCCCCTTTTCTTCCCGATACAATCGATGTTCGGTCATGGTAATATTATTAAAACCACACCTAGAGTATACTCGATTTTCCTTGCAGGTACAATGGATTTGTTTACTATTTCTGTCTGGTATAGTAAAATAAGGTATCAGATCAGTCGTGATGTATTCCGCGGGTGGGGATACTTAAGGGAGAGCAGTGTAGGCTGACGGTGTCCGCCAGACTTTGCAGCTCAGAGCATAATTGAAAAGGAGAAACAAAAGGCCTATGTGGAATTACACAAAATGCACGGCAGCAGACAGGGAAGAAAAGCTGGGCATGCTTGCGGAAGCGTTCAGGGAGGAAAAGGACAGTTCAAAATACTTATCGGAAGTCCGCAAATATATCAACAGCACACAGACGACAATTGTACTGCTTCAGGATTTGGAGGCCAATATTCTGATTGAGATGGACTACGTTCCGGTAAACGACTATGTTTTCCGTGTGGTCAGCATTGAGGAAAGCGGTATTAAGAATCAGGGGCTGCCATGCCTGACGATTCAACAGGCGGTACAACAGTTTACGGCACTGGTGGAGAATGAGACAGGGAAATAGAATTAAAATAGCTACAGACGGGGTTTCCCCGGCAGAAATGAACTGCCCGGGGAACTCCCTTTTGTTTACTTTTGCCATAAAGTATAGTAAAATAGGGAATCATGTAATTACAATGGAGGTTTTCTGCGCTGATGAAAAAATACGATTATCTACTGGTTGGAAGTGGTCTTTATGCGGCGGTATTTGCCTGGATGGCCGGAAAGAACGGAAAGAAATGTCTTGTAATAGAGAAAAGGGATCATATCGGAGGCAATATTTACTGCCGTGAAGTAGAGGGAATCCGTGTTCATCAGTATGGAGCCCACATCTTTCATACATCGAACAGGGAGGTATGGGACTTTGTAAATCAGTTTACGGAGTTTAACCGCTACACCAACAGCCCGGTGGCTAATTATAACGGTGAGATGTACAATATGCCGTTTAATATGAATACGTTCAGCAAAATGTGGGGAATTTCCAGGCCGGACGAAGCCAGGGCCATCATCGAGGAGCAGATAAAAGCCGTTCCCGGGGAGCCAAAGAACCTGGAAGAGCAGGCGATCAAGCTGGTTGGTACGGATATTTATAAAAAGCTTGTAAAGGGTTACACGGAAAAACAGTGGGGACGCGACTGCAAAGAGCTTCCGGCATTCATTATCCGCCGTCTTCCGGTGCGTTTTACCTATGACAATAACTATTTTAACGATCCTTATCAGGGAATCCCAAAAGATGGTTATAATGCAATTATAGAGAAACTTTTCGACGGTTGTGAAATCAGGACCGGCGCGGATTATCTGGAAAACAGGGAAGAGTACGACGGACTTGCCGAAAAGACTGTATATACGGGTATGATCGACGCCTACTATGGTTACCGTTTCGGAAATCTGGAATACAGGAGCCTGAGATTCGAGTCGGAGCTTCTGGACACCGACAACTTCCAGGGAGTGGCCGTGGTCAATTATACGGATCGGGAAACTCCGTTTACAAGAATCATTGAACACAAGCACTTTGAGTTCGGAACCCAGCCAAAGACCGTCATCACCCGGGAATATCCCGAGGACTGGAAGATGGGCATGGAACCTTATTATCCGGTCAACGACGAAAAGAACCAGGAGCTTTACGGGAAATATGCCAAACTGGCAGCCGGTGAGGACAAAGTCATTTTCGGCGGCCGTCTGGCAGAGTATAAATACTATGACATGGATAAGGTAATTGAATCGGCACTGAAACGTGCGAAAGAGGAATTTGGCGATGAACAGCAATAAAACAGCAGGCAGTGAACAGGGTAAATTCTATGAGCCGGAAGTTCTCGCCCGTCTGCAGCAGGAGATTCTCTCGATACTCGATGATTTCCTGAAACTGTGTGAGGAATACCATCTGGAATATTTCGGCATTGCTGGAACCGGGATCGGTGCCATCAGACACAAGGGTTTTATCCCCTGGGATGATGACATCGATATTGCCATGCCCAGAAGGGACTTTGAAAAATTCTTGAAACTCGTACAGAAAAAAATGGGTGATAAATATCTGGTACTGAACGCCAAGACGTGTCCGGAGTACCCTCTGATGACAACGCGTCTGGTAAAGCGCGGGACCGTATTTATTGAAGAGGTAATGAAGGATGTGGACTGCCCCTTTGGCATTTTTCTGGATCTCTATGTGCTGGACAATGTTTCCGACAATCCGGTCATGTACCAGGTTCAGTCCTGGGCAGCGTGGTTCGTCAGCAAACTGATGATCCTGCGGTGCATCCCGAGGCCGACGCTGGCACAGAACGGTTTGAAGGCCGCGCTCATCTGGTCGGTCTGCGGTTTTGTCAACAAAGGCATGAACTTGCTCCACGTATCGCCGGAGGGTCTGCGGAGAAGCTGTGAGGCGGTCTGCAGAAAATATGAAAAACGAAAGACAAACAGAATGGCCTTCCTGCCCGACACCAGTCCATACTGGAACCTGGTGGACAAGAGAAAATACCATCCGTTAAAGAAGATGGAATTTGAGGGCAGAATGATGAACTTCCCCGGTAACATAGAAGAAATGCTTACCAACATGTACGGCGACTATATGAAGCTGCCACCGGTGGAGAAGAGAAAGACCCATTATCCGTACCGGCTGGCCTTTTCAGACGAGAAAAACGTTACGCTTCACTCTGTGCCCGGTAACACGCTTTGCGATGCCCGGAAACGGTAGAAAATACAGAAAGACAGGTAACAGCCATGAACTTACTCAGAACCCTCCTGATTGGAGGAGACGATAATCTGGAAAAACGGAATATGGCATGGAATATGCTGGGGAGCCTTCTCTATGCATTTGCCTCAATGGTCCTGTCGATCGTTGTCATACAGATTGTCGGCGAGGATGAGGGCGGAATCTTCAGCTTTGCGTTCTCCGCCTTCGGACAGCACATGTTTATGGTTGCCTATTTCGGCATGAGGCCGTTTCACATCACGGATATCGGAAGACGTTATACATTTGGCGAGTACCTCCGTCTACGGTTTGTGACCTGCGGCGGCGCCCTGGCATTCGGCCTGGTTTATGTGCTTTTCAACCAGGACAGCTATACTTATGTAAAAACCATGACCGTTATTCTGATGGTCTGTTATAAAGTAATCGACGGTTTTGCCGACGTGTATGAAGCGGAGTTCCAGAGAAACGGAAGACTGTATCTGACCGGCAAATCCAATACATTCCGGACGCTTCTCTCGGCAGGCAGTTTCATCGGCTGCCTGGTGATGACCCATAACCTGGTGCTCTCCTGTATGGTTTCGGTGATTGCCCAGATTCTGGGAGTCCTGATATTCAACATTTCCGTCATCGGAGAGCTGCCGCAGGTGGACTGGAGCTGCCGGAAAGGCAGATGCAGTCTGCTGTTTCAGGAGAATTTTGTCCTGTTCTTATCGGCAATTATTGATTTCTATGTGTTTTCCGCTTCCAAATATGCAATAGAGGGAAACATGATGAATAAAGATCAGGCTATTTTCGGAGCGATATTTATGCCCACCAGCGTGATTAACCTGGTAGCCGGATTTGTTATCAGACCTTATATTACAAAGCTTTCCCTGGTATGGGAGAACCGTGAATTTGCAAATTTTGCACGGGTAGTCGGCCGTCTGGCCGCTATCATTGCGGGACTTACGGTGTTGGCGCTGGGAGGGGCATGGTTCCTCGGCATTCCGGTGTTAAGCATGCTGTATCCGAAGCTTGGCTATGCGCTGTCGGCCAGCCGTCTGCCGCTGCTTTTAATTATTCTGGGCGGAGCATTTAACGCCTATATTAACCTGTTTTATTATTCGCTCGTCATTATGCAGAAACGCAGGCATATTTTCGTTATCTATGCACTGGTGGCGGTAATGGCGGTCACGATTTCCGCACCGTTTGTCAGATGGATGGGAATCCTGGGCGGAGCGATGTCATACCTGATACTGATGTTTACGCTGACGGTCTGCTTCGGACTGACGGCACTCTGGTTTTTCAGAAAAGAGAGGAAGAGCGCGAAATGATTAATTTTACGGTAGGTCCCGTCCAAATGGAGGAGGAAATCAGGAAAATCGGAGCAGAAGAAATTCCGTATTTCCGTACGCCTGAATTTTCCGCTCTGATGAAGGAGAATGAATCCCTGATGAACCGGTTTATGAAGGCCGGAGAGGGAGCCAGAACTGTGTTCCTGACGGGTTCGGGCACCGCGGCGATGGAAGCCGCCGTGATCAATCTTTTTACGAAGCAGGACAGGCTCCTGGTTGTAAACGGAGGGAGTTTCGGCGCGCGGTTCGTCAGGATTTGCCAAATCCACGGCATTCCATATAATGAAATCAGGCTGGAGGCGGGAAAAAAGCTTACCAAAGCACATCTGGCTCCATATGCAGTCTCAGGAGATTCGGGGCAGGGAGATTCCACACAGAGATACACCGGATTTCTAGTCAACGTCCATGAGACATCCACCGGAGTACACTATGATATGGAACTGATCAGCCGTTTCTGCCGGGAAAACCGTTTGTGGCTGGTTGTGGACGCGATCAGTTCGTTTCTCGCGGATGAATTTCTGATGGAGAAATGGGGCGTGGATCTGGTGCTGACCGGTTCCCAGAAGGCCCTTGCCCTGCCGCCGGGAATCGCCGCGATCGTAATGAATGATCGGACCGTGAAGCGCGTGGAGGAATCACGGGTGGAGTCGCTCTATTTCAATCTGAAGGACTATCTGAAAGACGGGGAGCGCGGCCAGACGCCTTTCACTCCTGCGGTCGGTATCTTAATTCAAATGAACCGCCGTCTTAAGGCGATAGAAGAAAAGGGACTTGTGGAAGAGCAGAAGCAGATAAAAGAGCTGGCAGAGGATTTCAGACAGAAGATAGGAGAGCTTCCGTTTCAAATTGTATCGGAATCGTTGTCGAACGCGGAGACGCCTCTCGCCCCGACTGGTAAGAATACCGACGGAAGTCCCGTATCGGCGTACCGGATATTCGAGATACTGAAAGACGAGTACGGAATTTTTGTATGCCCGAATGGAGGAGAATTGGCAGAGAAGGTTTTCCGGGTAGGCCATATCGGACATCTTACGAAAGAAGATAATCAAAAACTGGTGGATGCATTGAAAGATATGCAGGACAGGGGGCTTTTGTGAAAGTACTGATTTTAGCGGCGGGCAGAGGAACCAGAATATCGCGTTACCTTTCGGGTAATCCAAAATGTACGGTGGATATAGGCGAAGGACAGTGCCTGATCCAGTATACGGTGGAACTTCTTAAATCCAGGGGAATCCGGGAAATCGGGCTGGTTCTGGGATATAAGGCACAGGTGATCCGGGAGGTACTGAAAGGACAGGATGTTTCATTTTATTATAATCCCTTTTATGACGTTACCAACAGTATTGCTTCCGCATGGTTTGCAAAAGACTTCCTCACAGGCGGTGACCTGCTGATTATGAACGGGGATGTCTATCTGGAGGAACGTCTTCTGGACCGGATTCTGGAGGAAAAGAAGAGTCCGGTGATGTTTGCCGACGAGAGCCGGAAAGAGACTGCGGACTACAAGTTCTATTATGAAAACGGAATTTTGAAAAAGTTCGGAAAAGAACTGGAGGGTGACGATATCACCGGTGAATATATCGGAATCGGCTGCTTTTCCGGAGAATTTATGCCCGAATTCGTGAGAAGGATGGAAGAGATGATAGACCGCCAGGAACACTCCGTCTGGTGGGAGAATGTAATATACAGCATGACGGAGGAACAGCCCGTTTACGTGGAAGACGTGGGCGGCCATTTCTGGGCTGAGGTGGACTATATTGAGGATTACGAGCGGATTCTGGAACACAGAGGCGTGGAGAAGATTGTAAGATAAGATGGAGAGAAAATAAGGTTACTGTTCACAAAATAAGAAATATCAGGCAGGTAGAAACTTTGATGGCAGAGCGTTTAAAGATGAACAAAAAGAAGAATGACCATGGCGAAAAAAATGGCAGACACACAAATAATCATAGACAGAACCTGAAAAAACTGGCGCTTACCGCACTGGTAGTGTTTGTCATGGGTATTTTTCTCGAAGTTCTCTGTAACCTGCCGCTGATCCGGGCCAATGCAGGGAAGAGCCAGGGAAGTTTCGTTGTCGACATGAGCCGTGTTACTTATGAAGGATTTCATGAGGAAGACGGAAAACTCATATTTGACGGGGAAAACGGAAAAATACGGATACCGCTTGACGGACGTTTTGTGGGAAAATTCTGTTATTCCTACGAGTATGACGGCCTGTTAAATACCATGGTAAAAGTGGGGGTTTACAATGATTATGGTGAGCTGAGGGAGCGGGATATCCTGACGGTGGAAGACAGAAACAGCAAAAATGTGAAAAATTCCTGGATTCCGGTGGGCAAGAAGGCGGAGTATGCGGAAATCTATATTTTCCGGGACGCTCTCGATGAGCCGGGACTTTCCTATATTGATTTCAAGGCCATGCCGCTTCATATCACGGGATTTGAGGCCGTTACGGCGCCGTCGGCCAACTGGTACAGGCTGTGTTTCTTCTGGTGTCTCTTTGGTATCGGGGCAATGCTCATATTTTACAGGGAGTATATCGGAAAACGGATTGAGATTGGCTTTCTGATTATCTCCATCAGTGTGGGAACGCTCCTTTCCCTGTCCCTTCCGGCCAATAAGGTGAGCTGGGATGAGGAAGTCCATTTTTCCCAGAGTTTCTGGATGTCCAACTACAGGACGCCGGTTTCCGTATCACCGGCCATTACCCAGGAATTTATTGCAGGGATCGACACCTGGCCCTATAATCAGCCGGGAACGGCCGAGGAGCAAAAAGAATTTGATGATTATCTGGACCGGACAGGCGATTACAGGAATGGCGGAATCACCTGGAGTGCAGATTTAAATAAAACGATTTTTACCGGGTATGCAGGGGAGGCACTGTTTTTAAAGGCAGGCCAGCTTTTCCGTCTCCCGTTTTCTCTGGTGTATAAGCTTGGAAGACTGGGAAATCTTTTCATTTACTGCATCGCCCTCTATTTTGCCATAAAGAAAACGCCGGTTGGCAAGGGAATTATGGTTTTCCTGGGCCTGATGCCGGAGCCGATGATGCTGGCAGGGGTCTATTCCTATGATCCGACCGTGACGGCCTTTCTATATCTCTCATTTGCTTATATTCTGTCGGCGATTCTGGAGCCGGACAAAAAGATCACCTGGAAAGAATACGCGGTGCTTATGTTTTCTTTCTTCTGGGGATGCAGAATTAAGGCGGTCTATGCACCGTTATTACTGACCGGACTGCTGATACCCGCGGATCATTTCAGGAGCCGCAGGGAAAAGCTGATTATGAAGGGCGGTATGGTTCTGCTGTGCCTGGGGCTGATGGCTTCCTTTGCCCTTCCGGTAATTTTTTCACCAAGTGAGACGGGGGATGTGAGGGGCGATAACACCAGTGAGGCGGGACAGATGTCCTATGTGCTGGGACAGCCTGTTGCCTACGCAAAAATATTGATTCAGAATATCTTTCATACCCTGCCGTCCTATGTAATAGGAGAAAAATCTCTGGGACTTTTGGGACATCAGGGAGAAGTCGCGTTCCCGTGGCTGATTTATGCAGGTTCGGCGGCAGTTATCCTCACCGGGGGACAGTCCTCTTGTGGAAAACGTCTGGACTGGAAGCAGAAGTTGTGGATATTCATCCTGGCTTCGGCCGCGGTTGTCCTGGTCTGGACCTCCATGTATGTAATTTTCACGACACCGGGCAATACTTATATTGACGGGGTTCAGGGGCGCTATTACATTCCGTTCCTGTTCCTGGTATGGCTGGTGCTGAATCCCAAATGGGTTACGGTCCATTTAAAAAACCAGGATTATTACGGTCTTGTGCTGGCGCTCTCGGGAGGAATGCTGCTGGCGGTCTACTATATGAATGTGCTGCAGAAATTCTGCCTGTAAACGAATCCGGAATTCAGGGAACGAAAAGGAGTGAGGAAATGGAGAACGCAAAGAATCATTTTGATAAGGCCCGTCCGGTGCATACATTTGCCGTCTGCGCCTATAAAGACTCGCCCTACCTTGAGGCCTGTATCCACTCCCTGAAAGAGCAGCAGGTGAAAACCGATGTGATCTGCTGTACCTCCACGCCGAGTCCCTATATCGAGAAAATCACCGGGAAATACGGGGTTCCCCTGTATGTGCGGGACGGTGGGAGCAATATCAGGGAAGACTGGCTGTTTGCGTACCACAGGGCGGAAGGAGAGCTGGTGACAATTGCCCACCAGGATGACGTATACAGGAGCGACTATACGAAAGAGCTTTTAAAGGCATATCAAAAATATCCCGATATGACGGTTTTTGTCAGCGACTATATGACGCTGAAGGTCACGGAGAAGGGAACGAAGACAGAGTGCTTCAACACGGTCTGGCTGGTGAAGAAAATCCTGCGTCTGCCTTTGAGACTTAAATTTCTGTCCGGCGTGAGGGCGGTAAAACGAAGCAGCGTGATTTTCGGCAACTCCCTCTGCTGTCCGGCCTGCACTTACCAGAAAAAGATGACAGGAGAGGAGATGTTTGGCTCAAAGTATGATTTTGCCCTGGATTGGGATAATCTCTATGAGCTGGCGGGGCGGAGCGGCCGGTTTATCTGCGTGGAAAAACCGCTGATTGCATACCGCGTCCACGAGGGAGCGACGACAAAGGCCTGCATCGAAGATAACAGACGCACAAAGGATGAGATGGCGATGTTTGAAAAAATGTGGCCGTCATGGATGGTAAAAATCCTGATGCACTTTTATGTAAAAGCGTATGATGAGTATGAATAGATTTTGGCTTACAGGCAGTATTTTGCGAGCTGCGGGAGAAACAGAAAGAGAACCGACAGGACAGGGCCGCAGGGCCGGGAGGATAAACGAACGAAATGAGTGCTGCTGACATTAGGGAGAGCGGGAAAGAGAAGACAGATGTACGGCGGGGGGCGGGGGCACAGGAAGTGAACCGGCATCAGGATACGGGGACAAGCCCGAGGGTAGATGTCATCATCCCTGCATTCAGGCCGGGCGATAAACTGGAGCAGCTTTTAAAGCGGCTGCTGAAACAGACTTACCGGGTGAACCGCATTATCATCATGAATACAGAGCGCCAGTATTGGAATGAGGAGCGTTTTGAGCCTCTGTTTTATGAAAGCAAAACCGCTATGACCCTGATTCATCTTCCACAGGAGGAATTTGATCACGGCGGAACCAGGCATAAGGGGATCCTTGCCTCGGACGCGGAAATCTGTATCTGCATGACCCAGGATGCGGTTCCCTATAACCGGGATCTGGTGAAAAATCTTGTGGCTGCTTTAACTGCGCGGGACGATATCGCCGCCTCATATGCAAGACAGCTCCCGGCCGAGGACTGCCGGGTGATTGAGAGGTACACCAGGGACTTTAATTACCCGGGGGTGAGCCGGATAAAAGGGAAAGAAGATATAGCGGCGCTGGGAATTAAAACTTATTTCTGTTCCAACGTCTGCGCCGCCTATAAGAGAGATATCTATCTGAAACTGGGCGGATTTACGCAGAGAACCATTTTCAACGAGGATATGATATATGCAGCCGGAGCCGTAAAGGCGGGATATAAAATTGCCTATGCGGCCAATGCGGAAGTGATTCATTCGCATAATTACAGCGCCTCCCAGCAGCTCCGCCGGAACTTTGATCTGGCTGTGTCGCAGGCGGATCACCCGGAAGTTTTTTCGGGCCTGGCATCCGAAGGAGAAGGGATGCGTCTTGTCAAAATGACGGCCATGTGGCTGTTTCGGAATGGAAAATGGTACCTGGTTCCGGAGCTTGTGGTCCAGAGCGGGTTTAAATACATGGGATACCGCTTGGGAAAAGCTTACAGAAAACTTCCTGGCTGGCTGATCAGGAAGTTAACGATGAACCGGGCATACTGGAAGCAATAAAATCTTACAAACCTGAGTAACAGTTACAGACCTGATATCAAATGACGGAGGAAAAAATGGCAGAACTGCTAATTGTGATACCAGCTTATAATGAGGCAGAAAACATAGAACGCGTGGTAAACCGGCTGATAGAGGATTTTCCCCAGTACGATTACATCATCATCAATGACGGCTCCAAGGATCAGACGGCGGCCATATGCAGGCGGAACGGTTATAATTTCCTGGATCTGCCGGTCAACCTTGGGCTTGCCGGAGGTTTCCAGGCCGGGCTTAAATATGCGGCCAGAAACGGCTACCGTTACGCAGTCCAGCTCGACGGGGACGGGCAGCACAGGCCGGAATATATTGAGGCGATGAAAGAAAAGATGGATGAGGGATACGACATTGTGATCGGTTCCCGGTTTGTGGGACAGAAAAAGCCATTTACCATGAGAATGCTCGGAAGCAATCTGATCGAGACCGCAATCCGGATAACCACGGGCGAAGACATCAAAGATCCGACCTCGGGAATGAGAATGTTCAGCAGGAAAATGATAGAGGAATTTGCAAAGGGCCTCAATTACGGTCCGGAGCCCGATACGGTATCCTATCTGATAAAACAGGGAGCGCGCATCGCGGAGGTGCCGGTTATCATGGATGAACGCCTGCTGGGCGCCAGCTATCTGACGCCGGTCAATGCATCGAGATATATGGCTAAAATGCTGATATCGATTTTGCTGATTCAGAATTTCAGGAAGAGAGGTTAACGGATCATGACATTTATGCTGCGAATTGTTCTGATTATAGTTTCCATGGCAACCACGGCGCTGATTATGAGAAGAATCCGCCAGTCCAAACTGCAGATAGAGGATTCTATTTTCTGGATCGGTTTTTCATTTATCCTGATTTTGTTCAGCATCTTCCCACAGATACCTGCTATCCTGGCCAGGATGGCGGGAACCTATACAACGGCCAATTTTATCTTCCTGTCGGTTATTTTCCTTCTGATAGTCAAGATGTTCCATATGTCCATCAAGATGTCCCAGCTCGAAAGCAGGGTAAAAGAACTGGTCCAGGAAATGGCCCTGGAAGAGAACCGGAGAACGGCTGAGAAGAGTAACAAAACGGAAGCGGGGGTAAACGCTGAAGCGGAGACTGGGAAGGATGAGGATTTAGTTGAGATGTGAGGACGCCTCTGTAAGACGGCGGACCGGGGAGTGGGAGGGTGTGTATGAGTCTTCAGTCCCGGCCATAACCTTCCCGTGGGGAATCCGGGAGAAAAAGATTCCGCAGGGAACCTGGAAGTCCATCAGTACTTAGGTGGCGTATTTTGGCACCTTAGTACTGTTATGCACTTCAAAGAGCGCAAGCGTTTCCCGGAGGAATTTTTTCTGCCCGGATTCCCCACTCGCGACTAAACTCAAACCGGGACTGAAGACTCACAACCTCCCCCTCACCATCCCGAACCCCGACCGTACCGTCGCGTTCTTATTCCTCAACCAAATCCCTATTGCCAGGTTCCCACGGTAGTGATATAGTAGGTTACAGTCCGGTTTCGGCATCATACAGGATTTATCATACACAGGTAAAACTGCAATGTGAAACAAAGAGCTGCACGTTTCACTGCATGAGATAGAATATTATGTTAACACAGATAAAGGAGAGATTAAAATGGGAAAGATTACAGTAACCCCCTGCGACATTGAGGGACTTTATGTTATTGAACCAACGGTATTTAAGGATGAAAGAGGATATTTTGTAGAGACCTACAACCAGAATGATTTCAAAGAAGCAGGGCTCAACATGGTATTTGTACAGGACAACCAGTCCATGTCCGTAAAGGGTGTGCTCAGGGGACTCCATTTTCAGAAGGAATATCCTCAGGGCAAGCTGGTACGCGCGGTGCGCGGTTCGGTATTTGACGTGGCCGTGGATCTCCGTTCCGGTTCTAAGACGTATGGAAAATGGTTCGGCGTAGTTCTTTCGGCCGAGAATAAAAAACAGTTCTATATCCCGGAGGGATTTGCCCACGGTTTCCTCGTCCTTTCTGACGAAGCGGAGTTCGCATACAAGTGTACGGATTTCTATCATCCGGGAGACGAAGGCGGACTGGCATGGAATGATCCGGAGATTGGAATTGAGTGGCCGATCGAGGAGGGAATGGAACTGATTATTTCCGAAAAAGATAAAAAATGGGGCGGTTTCAGGGATACATTTAAATTCCAGATGTAAGGCCGTTTACAACAGTTTAGCCGCAGGCTGGACTGTTTCAGCCGTTCGGCTTTGCGGGTGACTGTGAACCTGCTGTGGTTTTATGAAAGAGGAGCGAACGGTGACTTTTACAGAAATTAGAGCGTGTTTGAAAATTGCTTTCCGTCAGATGTGCAATTTTCAAACACGCTTTAGTCCGGAGGTTCTTAATGAGAGAATTGATTGCCCTTGTAAAAGGGATTGTTAACAAAAGAAAATTAATTCTGGATCTGTCTATAGCGGATTTTAGAAAACGGTTTGTCGGTTCTTATTTCGGTATTGTGTGGATGTTCATCCAGCCGATGGTGACGATTGCAATTTACGCATTCATTTTCGGTGAACATGGGATGAGAAACGCACCGCCCGTAGAAGGGGCGACTTACGTCATTTGGCTGACACCAGGCCTTATTCCCTGGTTCTTTTTCAGCGAGGTGCTGAACACAGGGACAAACTGTCTGCAGGAGTATCATTATCTTGTAAAAAAGGTAGTGTTTGAGGTGGAAATGCTGCCTATTATAAAACTGATTTCCTGTTTTATGGTACATGTCTGTTTCCTGGTAATTATGATAGGTCTGTATCTGGTCAGCGGCTATGCGCCCAGGATTACCTGGGTTCAGATTCTATACTATTCCTTTGCCGCGTCCATGTTCAGTCTGGCGCTTGTGTATTTTACCAGCGCGGTTCAGGTCTTTTTTAAAGATATGGCGCAAATCGTGGGAATCTGTCTGCAGTTTGGAATGTGGCTGACTCCGATTATGTACGATGAAGCTCTTTTTACGAGCCGGGCGGCGTGGCTTGGGATCGCCTTTAAACTGAATCCTTATTACTATATTGTAGCGGGATACAGGGACAGTATGATGACCGGAAACTGGTTCTTTGAGCGTCCCACGATGACAATCTATTTTTGGGCGGTAACGCTGATTGTTATGGTCTTTGGACTTAAGGTGTTTAAAAAAATGAGACCGCATTTTTCAGATGTACTTTAGAATAACAACGAAAAGTACGCTTCGCGAACTTTTCATTGCCGATCAACAACGAAAAGCATGCTTTGCGGACTTTTCATTGCCGATCAACAACGAAAAGCATGCTTTGCGGACTTTTCATTGCCGATCAACAACGAAAAGCATGCTTTGCGGACTTTTCATTGCCACTCAACAGAAAACGCCCCTGTACCGGATTCATGGTACAGGGGCGTTCGACTATCTGTATATAGGATGATTCTTTATTTTCTCCGGGCAGAACCTTACTCAATGTCCTCCTGCCTGGCAAAGTGTGCATCCGGAGGGAGTAGCCGCACAGCCGCCGAGCGCCGTTTCACGCAGTTCAACCGGAAGGCGTTTTCCGACGGAGTACATGGATGCGATCATCTCGTCCAGGGGAATTAACTGCGGGATGCCCGACAGAGCCATTTCCGCGGCGATCAGGGCGTTAGCCACGCCTGCGGCATTGCGGTTCTGGCAAGGGTATTCCACCAGCCCGCCGACCGGATCGCAGACGAGGCCGAGCATGTTCATCAGAACCGTGGATGCGGCATACAGGCATTGCTGCGGTTCGCCTCCCATCAGTTCCACGGCCGCCGAGGCCGCCATGGCGGAGGCGACGCCGACCTCGGCCTGGCAGCCTCCCACGGCGCCGGCTACGGTGGCATTGCGCATGGCCAGGTAGCCGATGGCCCCCGCATTAAACAGAGCATCGATTAATCGATCGTCCGAGATATGGTATTCCTCCTGCAGGGCAAGCAAAAGACCCGGCACAATGCCGGAAGACCCGGCGGTCGGAGCGGCCACAATGAGTCCCATGGAGGCGTTGACTTCAAGGACCGCCATGGCATAGGTGATTCCACGGCTCAGGACGGAGCCGCAGATATTTTTCCCTTTTGCGTGATGGACGCTGAGCTTTTTTGCCTCGCCCCCGATCAGTCCGCCCATGGATTTACCCGGGCATTTGATGGGAGAGGAGGCGGATTCCCGCATGATCTCCAGCACCCGGTTCATACGGTGGCGGATTGTATCGGCTGTTGTTTCACCCAGTTCACATTCCCGCTGTCTCATTACGCTGGAGATCGGGAGATGATTGATTCTGCATAATTCCAGCAATTCTTTAGCATTTTTAAAATCCATAATTCAATTACTCCTTACAATGGGATGAAAATCAAAAAGCAATTTCCAACACGCTTTATGACTGGACGATCATGACGTCGCGTACGTGGCAATTTTCCTTCAGCATTTCCGTGACATCTTCCGGGAGGCGGCCATCCGACTCTACAATCGTGTAGGCGGTGTGTCCCTTAGATTCGCGGAACAGTCTCATGAAAGCGATATTCACGTTGCGGTCGCTCAGGCATTTGGTAATGTGGGCAGCCACACCGGGCCTGTCCTGATGGATAACGATGACGGCGCTGTATTCGCCTGTGAATTCTACCTTCACCTGATTGATACGCACGATGCGGACCTTTCCGCCGCCCAGGGATTCCCCTCGCACCGTCATGACGCGTTCATCCTGTCCGGTCATGCGGATGTCCACCGTGTTAGGGTGGATATCCGTCTCTTCTTCATTGGCGATGAAAGAAAAGTCCAGGCCGCGTTCCTTTGCAATCTGGAAAGAATCGCGGATTCGGGTATCGTCCGTTGAAAAACCCATGATACCACCCAAAAGGGCGCGATCGGTTCCATGGCCGCGGTATGTCTTGGCAAAAGAGCCGTAGAGCGTGAATTCCACTTTTTTAAGCGGACTTCCAACCATCTTTTGAGCCAGGAAGGCGATGACGGCCGCTCCCGCCGTATGGGAACTGGAGGGCCCGATCATGTTGGGACCCAGAACATCAAATACACTGATGAATGACATTGGTAAACCTCCCTATGCCTCTTTAGAAATAAATTTCTTATAGATAGTATCGACAATTATTCCGATTGCATTATCCCCGGAAACATTGCAGGCCGTTCCGAAGGAATCCTGAGTAATGTAGAGCGCAACCATGATGGCACAGATTGGTCCTTCCGGATCGCCGGCTACGGCGCCGAAAACCATGTACAGGAAAGGAAGCGCGGTCATGATGGAGCCGCCGGGTGCGCCCGGAGATGCCACCATAGCAATGCCCAGCGTCATGATAAACGGAATCACGGTACCCAGGCTGATTGGAAGCTGGTTCATCAGACAGACTGCGGTGGCGCAGGCCGTGATAGTGATCATGGATCCGGCCATATGGATGTTGGCGCAGAGCGGTACCACAAAGTTACGAATCTGTTCGCTGACGCCGTCTGCTGCGGCACACTGAAGGTTGACCGGAATTGTAGCGGCGGAAGACTGGGTTCCAAGCGCTGTTGTATATCCGGGAATCTGATTTTTAATCAGGGTAAACGGATTCTTTTTGCTTACGGTTCCGGCAATGATAAACTGAATCAGAATGCAGATCAGATGCATAATGATGACAACGAGGAATACTTTCCACAGGATGCTTAAAATAGCAAATGTTTTTCCGGATTTCGTCATATCCACAAATGTTCCGCAAATATAGAGCGGAAGGAGCGGAATGATGGCGGTGTGAAGCACTTTGTCGATGATACTGGAAAAATCCTTTATGGCCTCATAAAGAGTATTGCCAATTTCCTTACCGCGCATTACAGAAAGGCAGAGACCCAGAATAAAAGCCAGAACTACGGCCGACAGCGTGTCCAAAACCGGTGTGATGGAGATGCTGAAGTAGGAATCAACGGAAACGCCTGCTGTGGCGGCAATCTGATCCAGAGCGCCTTCGCTCATGAAACTCGGGAACAGGCCGGAGGAGACCAGGTAAGAGCAGGATCCGGCGATCAGAGTGGAGCCGTAAGCTAAGGCCACTGTGATCAGCAGCAGTTTCCCTGCGCCCTGAGATAAATCGGCAATTCCCATGGTTACATAGGCCAGGATCATTAACGGGATGACAAACTTCAGAAAGGTGCTGAAAAGGCCGGACAGTGTGACGACGAAGCGGCAGAAGCCCTCCGGCAGAAATTGTCCGATCAGAATGCCGACGATGATGGCAATGATGAGTTTGGGGACGAGCCCCAGCTTAAATGCTTTCTTTTCCATGATTCATGTTCCCTCCATTTTTTGGTTGTTCTGTTTGAATACTTTGATGGTGCGGCTTGACGGAGCGCCCCGCGCGAGACATTTGGCCAGGGCAGCTCAAATTAGTGCAAATTCACGATTGACGTCGTGGTTTATGTATTATATCATGACAATATGCATGAATCAAATTCGTAGATTTCATATAGTTGTTGAAAAATTTTAATAAAGGGAGGCGTCCGAATGGAGATCCGTCAGCTTGTCACATTTATTCGCGTCGTGCAGCTTCAAAGTTTTTCCAAAGCCGCCGAAAGTCT